>NZ_JBGQOG010000004.1:0-372120 GCF_052113705.1 Phaeovulum sp. W22_SRMD_FR3
GCTACCTCAGCCCGATGGAGTTCGAGGCCCGCGATATGCTAGCTTAACCTGCTGTCCACGAAACCGGCAGCAGCTCACGGTGGCATAACGTCCCGGCAGCTTGCCTTCGATCACATAGGGATTGTCCGCGCTGCGTGGCAGGGCATCCAGCACTGCCCGTGCCGCATGGGGCAGGGGGATGCGCCGCGCGCCTGTCTTGGTGTCGGGCAGTTCCATTCCGGCCTCGGTGAGGAAAGCCCATTGCAGGGTTTGGATCTCGCCCAAGCGACAGCCGGTCAAAATCAGCAATCGGAAGGCCGCGACGATGAACGGGGTTTCTGAGCCGTCGCGTTCAACCTCGGCCAAGGTTGTGCCAAGCTGGTGCAATTCATGCTGGCTCAGGAAGCGCTCGCGCTTTTGTTCGCGGTATTTCGGGACATGGCGGCAGGCCGCCCTCGGGGCGGCTTTTGCGTGTCTGGTCGTGTTGCAAGCTCGTCCCGAACACTCCCCAAAGATTCCAAAGGCTTACGTCCAGCCCCGATTCCTCCGTGCAACACGGATGCGACACGGGATGCGCAAAGTGTTCACGGCACGTTCCGTCTAACGAAGGAACGCCTCGCCCTTCTTGGCCCGCGCTACGGAGTAATCGACGATCCGGTCGATGACTCGGTCCGGAGTTTTCCACTTCATGACGAGTTTGCCCGGATCCATGCCGTACTCGGCCACAATGTCCCGTAGCTGGTCGAGTGTCAGCGGCTCAAGCTTAGTCCGGAGCGCGTCCTCCCCCTCTCGGGCGAGCGAAATCGGGTCGAGGATGGCAGCCGCGCGCCGGTGAGCGGATCGGCCCTTTTCCTCCTTCTCCGGCTTCGGTTCTAGGCCAAGGGCAGTTTCAAGCTCCTTAGCGAATTCCGGGTTCCGGTTGGCCTCCTCGATGACCACCTTCATCAAGTCTTGGAGTGTCTTCTTGAGCTTCATCTTCACGCACCCAACTTGGCCATTATCTCTTTGGTCAGATTCGAGAAGCTCTCGTGTAGCCCCTGATATCCCCACTTCTGCTTGAGTGTGGCGTAGTTCGCATGTTCCCCAGCGGCTGCGATCTGGTTCGCTTGTGGGATCCGCGTAGCGAATACGGGCGGCCAGTTCCTCGGCTCGGCATCGTGGTTCTGCTTGAGCTGCTTGATCATGTTGCCATGCACGTTCGAATTGGCTTGGTACTTCTGGATAACGATGCCGAGGGGCTCGATTGGCTCGGCGATCTCCTCGGCAAATTCACGCACGCGTTTGACGATCTGAGGGATGCCGTACGTAGATAGGATGTCCGGGATCGTCGGGATGATGAAACCCTGTGACATCCGCAGGCCGTTCTGCGTGATCTTGCCGAGGTTCGGTGGGCAATCGACAATGACGACGTCATACTGCTCCACGATGTCCTTCACGGCACGCCACAGGATATCGAAGGGCCTGATCGCCCCGTACTTGCCGACCGGCGTGTTCACCAACTCATCTTGCACGTCGATCAGGTCCAGGCTCGAGGGAAGCAGGTCGATAGATCGCGCAGCAGAAACATCCGAGACGCGCTTCTGCAGCGTCTTCTCGAGGTCGAACTTCTTGCTCGAGGGGTCCAGCGCATCCTTAAATAGCTGAGCGAGCGTGTGACCTGCGTCGTTCAGTTCTCGCCAGCGCTCCTCACCAATCAGCATGGTGGTCGCGTTAGTCTGAGGGTCCAGGTCGATGACGAGAACCTTCTTGCCGAGCTCGCCAGAAAGCGTTTCGGCAAGCGCTACCGTCGTCGTGGTCTTTCCGACGCCGCCTTTCAAATTGATGGTCGAAAACACGTGGGCCATCGGTATCCTCCTTCTCCTGAGCCAAGCACTAACGTGCGAGCGCTTGAACACAGGACCAGAAGCGAGTTCGACGACTGGCTTTGGAAAGTCGGACATGCGGGTTCGCCAATTGGCTACCGCTTGCCGCGTTACCTTGGCCATGTCGGCAATCTCGTTGATGCCGACGAAATCCTCATCCTCAGACACTTTGGGTGATCCTGTGAACAACGTAAACAAGAAGTGTGTACGTTGCTCACGGAGCGCTTGTCAATCCTTCCGTCAAGCCGCCGCCGTCGCTACCCCATCCAGCCGCACCGCGACGCTGGTGATGCCGTCCCCGGCGGCCTCCACCGCCACCCCTATGGGGAACCGCCCGGCGGCCGGGGTGGAGACTTCCTTCGCGGTGTTGTCCCATGCCACGCGCGCGCCGACCGTCAGCACGGCGGCGCTGGCCTTAGGCAGCTGGAACACGCCCGTCGTGGAGAGCTCGACCGGGTCGCCCTCGGCCGAGGAATAGGCGGCGATGCCGAAGATGCTGCCGACGATCAGCGCGTCGCCAGAGGCGATGCCGCCCGCGGGCGTCGTGACCCGGACGATGTGGCCGTTCTGGAGGTAGTTCTTCATCTCAGAGCCCTTTCGAGGATTGGATGCGGACGACCGAGATGCGCTCGCTCGCCCCCGCGATCTGCCGGTTGAGGTCCGCGAGCGCGGAGGCCATCTCACCGTCGCTCGCGTAGGTGACGCGCTTGCCGTCGTATTCGACGGTGCGGACGCCCCGGTAGCGCGCGGCCATCAGGGCGTCCCGCCAGGCGGTGAGCTGGGCGAGGTCGGCCATGCTCACGCGCCCGAATTCATGAACCACTTGCCGGTCGCGATGCGATCAAGCGCCGTGCTTCTGCGCGAACGTCCAGTATTTCTGGCCGAGGCACCAATAGTTCTGAAATGTCTGGCGCCTGGAAGCCTTCCTCGGCAAGAGCTACTACTCGAGCATCCACAAACTGAGGATGCCCTCGTGTTCCCGCCGGAATGATCTTGGACCAGGAATCGGCCGTCTCGTTCGGGCATCCGTTAGCTAGAAGGTAGGTCGCCCACACCGCCGACCCTGGCGACGAATTGCGAGAATTGATAGACCAGCTCGCCCGCGCCGACGATCATCGCCCCGATACCGGTGCGGATCTGCGCGCCACGCAGGAACACGAGCGCCGTCGCGAGGCCGCGCACGGACAAGGCAACAGCGGCAAGGCCCGCGATCCTGCGCCCCGCCATCACGGCGGCGTCGGTGGCGGCGTAGGACGCCATACGCCCGAGGTTGACGACAAGCGTGTCGATGACCGACCGCAGGATGCCACCGTCTGACGTGAGCGCCAAGAAGGCATTGGCCAGCGCCTCGATGGTCGGGGCCACGGCGACGGCGATGCGGTTCCGAAGGCCGTCGAAGACCAGCGAGACTTTGCCCAGCGCCAGCTGGGTGCGGCGCAGGGCTTCCAGCGCATCGCTCTGCGCCAAGGACCGTGACCACCCCATCAGACAGGGCATGTCAACCTGCAGGGATCAAGGGGTCAGCATGACCGGATCCGTGGCCGAGAGCAGGAAGACCTCACGGCGGGCGGCACCTTGCGCGTCTTCTCCGCCCGCGATCAACAGGCCCTCGGGCAGGCTGAAGGCCGCTCCATAGGCGAGGCCTTCGGGCAGCATCCCGGCCTGATGCCAGCCGTCTTGCGTCAGCACAAAGATCTCTTGCGCCCAGTGTTTGGTCAGCCCCTCATGCGCATACCAATGGCCCTCTGCGGCGCGGGCCTGTGCGCCCGGGAAATTCGCCCCGCCTGCGACCACCACTTGTCCGCCGATCAGCCCGGCAAAGGCACCTGCCACGCCTTCTTGCCGGTCGCTGCCCGCGGCCGCCGGCAGCGGCGGCAAATCCTGCCATTCGGCTTTGGTCCCGTCGAGGCGCACCGCTTGCACGCGTTCCGTGCGCAGGCCCGGTTTCACCTCACCATTGATCAGCGCCGCCTGCGTCGGTGTCATCGCCACCAAGGCCGCCCCGGTATTGGGCAGATGCGGGTTATGGCCGAGATCGGACCAGGTATTCGCCACCGGATCATAAAGCAGGACGAGGTCATTCCACTGATATGCCTCGGGGGGGCGCCCCATGAAATCGCTCACGGTCCGCGTCCAGAGATCGGGCGTGGCGGCCTTGTCGATGGCTGTAATCCGCGCGAGATAATCATCGAACTGCGCTTTGTTGTAGCCGCCGAAAATCGCAATCGCCCCATCGGCGCGGGTCACCGCACTGGCGCCGAGGAGACCAACCGGCGTGGTCGTGGCCAGCTGTTCCCAAAGGTCCTGCGCCGGATCGTAGCGGTAGACGGTGTCAAAGACCACGGGTGCAGCGGCCTCCGGGGTTGCCTTGCCCGAGCCGGAAAACACATAGATCGCTCCGCCGGAAACCGCCACGGCCGGTTGGCTCGGGGCCGGACCGGTGAAGGCCGCCAGCTTTTTCCACCCCGCCGCGCGATCCGTCAGATCCAGCGCATAAAGATCGGTGCCCGCACTGCCCAGTCCGACATAAAGGTGGTTCTCGGCGCGGGCGGCGATGCCATTCTTGATGCCCACCGGCAGGTCGGGCCAGTCCTCGGCACGCGCCGTCCCGATCAGCACCGTCATCCCGACAGCGCTGGCGATCAGTTTGCTCGTCAGTCCCATGATGTTCCTCTGTTGGTTTGGTGTTGTTGCCGGGGCGCAGCGCGGCGCCCCGGTTCTTGCGGCGCCGATCTCAGGCCAGCCAGGCGCTGATGTCGGGGCGGGCCATCACCTCGGCCATGCGCGCCGCGCCATCGGTGCCGCGCAGCAGCATCGGGGCCCGGGTCGGGCCGACATCAATGCCGATTGCCGCGAATCCGGCCTTCATCCCGGGCAGGACCCCAATGTCCAGAAGCGCCTCGACAAAGACCTGCGAGATGTCCTGCAACTCTTGTGCCCGCGCTAGATCGCCCGATTTCAGCGCCGCATCGAGCGCGACATAAAGCTTGCCCAGCAGGTTGTAGGTGGTGCCGATGCCGCCCTCGGCCCCCAGCGCGCCTGCCGCGGCGTAGATTTCGTCAAAGCCGAAGAAGAAGACCTTCTCGGGGCAGCGCCGCTTCAGCATCGAGAATTTGAAGAGGTCGGTGGAGGTGAATTTGATGCCCGCCACATTGGGCAGGCCCATGATTTTCACCAGCATGTCGAGCGCGATCGGCCGGCCGGTGCGCACCGGCACCTCATAGACGATCAGCGGCAGATCGGTGGCGGCGGCAAGATCGCGGTAATAGGCGAAGATCTCTTCGTCGCTGAACGGATAGGCATGCGGCGGCAGTGCCGAGAGTGCCTGATAGCCCAGACGCTGGGCATTGCGCGCCAGGTGGATCGAATCGCGCAGCGAGGGCATGCCGACATGGGCGATCAGCCGCCCGGCGCGGCCTTTGGCGCTTTCGGCCACCACGGCCTGCTGCGCTTCCAGCTCGGCGCGGTCCAAAAGCCCCGATTCGCCACTGCTGCCGCCAACGTAAAGTCCCGCAAGCCCTTGCCGCAGAACGTAATCATTCAGCGCCCTTTGCCGAACGGGATCGAACTCGCCCGCATCATCGAGGGCGGTCATCAGCGCGGCATACATGCCCGCAAGCTCCTTGGTCATCATCTGGTCCTGTCTGTTCTGGTTGCGTCGCGGTTACCGTCCGGGCGCTGTTGTCAGCAGAGAAAGCGCGGGTGAAGTAACGAGAAATGCTCTTCGGTAACGTTGTGAAAGCATATTCTTTCAATTTGGTTTGACAATAGGAAAATTTGGTAATACCAAAACGGCAAGTTGGTGAGGCATGGTTGCCAGCGGAGGCCCGCCCTGCAAGAAAGAACGCAGGTAAGCAGCCAGGGAGACACCGGATGGAAACAGAGACGCAGATGCTGGACATGGCCGAGACGCGCCGCGCCTCGGAGACGATTGCCGAGGTGCTGGTCGCCGAGATCCGCGCCGGGGTGATGGCGCAGGAGGCGCCCTTGCCGACGGAGCGCGAGCTCTGCGAACGCTTCAACGCCTCGCGGCCCACGGTGCGCGAAGCGCTCGCGCAGATGCAGTTGCGCGGCTATGTCACCGCCGGAGCCGGGCGGCGGCCGCGGGCCAGCAAGCCGTCGTTGCAAACGGTGTTGCAGGCTGCAGGCGGCCATGTCCGCGAGATCCTCGGCGATGCCGAAAGCGGCGCGCATCTTGAACAGATGCGGCAGTTCATTGAGACGGGTGCGGCCCGCGAAGCCGCGATGCGGGCGGATAATGTGCAGCTGAGCAAGCTGCAGGCCGCATTGGAGCGCAACTTTGACGCCATCGGCACCGGCGCCTTTCCCGGCACCGACATCGCCTTTCACCGGGCGCTGGTGTCGGTCATCGGCAACCCGGTCATCCTTGCGCTGCATGACATGTTCGTCAGTGCCATGCTGGCCGCGCGGCCGCAGACCGAGGACCCCGACCGCTACGACCGCAATTCCTATGACGAGCATCGCCAGATCTATCAGGCGATCCTCGATGGCGATGTGATCACGGCCACCGATGTGATGGACCGTCATCTCGCGCGGTCCTACCGCGCCCGCCTGAAAACCCCGAGATCCGCCAATGAAGGCGGCAAAATGCAGGACGCAAAGACCTGACCCAACCGGCGGGCGCGGATGCCCGCCTCAACAGCTGGAGACCCCCATGACCTTCTTCAAAACCCTTCTGGCCGGCACCGCATTGCTGGCGCTGACCACGGCAGCCGAGGCGCGCGAGCTGACCTTTGGCATGCAGGACGGCGAGACCTCGACGGTGTATCTTGGCGCGCAGGAATTCGCCAAGCGGCTGGAAGAGATTTCCGGAGGGGCGCTGACGGTGAACCTGTTCCCGTCGGGCACGCTGGGGGATTTCAAGGCGATGGTGGCCCAGGCGCAGGGCGGCGAGCTGGACATGGTGCTGACCGGCTATCCCGATATGTCCTATGTGATCCCCGAGCTGAAGCTGGTGGGGGCCCCCTATGTGGTCAAGGATTTCGACCATCTCAAGCGCATCATCGCCGGTCCCTGGGGCCAGAAGATGGATGCGGCCTTTGAGGCGCAGGGCGTGCATCTCCTGGATGTCTGGTACTATGGCACCCGGCAGACCACCTCGAACAAGCCGATCGAGAGCATGGCGGATATGAAAGGCCTGCGGATGCGCACGCCGAACGTGCCCTTCCTGATCGCCTATGCCGAGGCGGTGGGCGCCACCCCGGCCCCGGTGGCCTTTGCCGAGGTTTATCTCGCGCTGCAAACCAATCAGGTCGATGCCGAGGAAAATCCGCTGCCGACCATCGCGGCGCAGAAATTCTATGAAGTGCAGTCCGCGGTGGCGATGACCAATCATTTCATCGCCTCGGCGGCGGTGCAGGTCTCGAAATCCACCTGGGACGGGCTGAGCGAGGAAGAGAAGGGCTGGATGACCGAGGCCATCCACGCCGGGGGCACGCTTTCCGATGAGGCGACGTTCAAAGCCGAGGCGGAGCTGCTGAGCGATTTTGAAAGCCGGGGCCTGACCATCACCCGCCCGGACCTTGAGCCGTTCCGCGCCGCGATGCAGCCCTATTACGACACGCTGGAGGCCGAGTTCGGCGCCGGCGCCATCGCCAGCGTCCGCGGCGAGTGAACCATGCGATCCGGGGCGGCGCCCGGCGCGCCGCCCCGGATCCGGTTTTAGGGGAAAGGGAAACTCATGTCCGCTGCGCGGAAATACAGCCCGGAGGGCATCGCGGCCTCGGTTCTGTTCATCTTGCTTTTCATCACAGTCCTGATCCAGATTTTCGGCCGCACCCCGTTGTTTGCCGGGCCGGTCTGGACCGAGGAGCTGGCCCGCTGGCTCTGGGTCTGGATGGGGTTCCTTGCCATTGGTGAGGCCGAGCGCACCGACAGCCAGCTGAAGATGGGCTTTCTGGCCGATGCCCTGCCGAAAGCCGCGCGGCGCTGGCTCTTTATCGTGATCGATCTCGTGTATTTCGGGATCATGGCACATCTGGTGCTGATCGGCTGGCGCACCATCCTGCGCACCGCGCATAACGAGGCGGTGACGCTGCCGGTGCCGGATGCGGTGCTCTATGCCTCAGCCTTCGTTGCGGCCCTGCTGATCCTGTACCGGATCGCCCGCCGCCTCATGGCGCGTTTCGCGCCCGGAGCCGACATTCACGACAGCAAAGCGGAGAGCGCGCTATGATCCTCGCGACGGTAGGGGGGCTGTGGCTCCTGATGGTGTTGATCGGGGTGCCGGTCGGTGTGGCGATGATCTTTGTTTCGATGGGCTATTTCTACTGGTCCGGGATCGGTCTGGCCTTTGCCAGCCAGCGGATGGTCGATGCCCTGAATTCCTTTCCGATGCTGGCGGTGCCGCTGTTCATCCTCGCGGCGGCGATCCTCAACTCCGCGGGGATCACCAAGCATCTCTTTGGCTTTGCCCGCGCTTTGGTCGGGCATATTCCGGGCGGGCTTGGTCATGTGAACGTGCTGGCATCTTTGTTCTTTTCCGGCATGTCCGGCTCGGCGCTGGCGGATGCCGGGGGGCTGGGGAAAATGGAAATCGAAGCCATGCGCGAAGCGGGCTATGATGATGATTTCTCGGGTGCGGTGACCGCCGCCTCCTCGATGATCGGGCCGCTGGTGCCGCCCTCGATCACCATGGTGCTTTACGGCGTCATCTCCAACACCTCGATCGGCAAGCTGTTTCTGGGCGGGGTCGTGCCCGGTGTGCTCTGTGCGGTGGCGCTGATGGTGATGGTCTATGTGCTGGCCCGCCGCCGCGAGTATCCGCGCGATGCGCGCCAGTCGCTGCCCGCCATCGGCGCGCTCTTCATCAAATCGCTGCCGGCGCTGTTCACTCCGGTGGTGATCGTGGGGGGCATTTTCTCGGGGATGTTTTCGCCGACCGAAGCCGCCGCCATCACCGTGCTCTACGCGATCCTCATCGACCTTCTGTTCTACCGAGAGCTGACCCTGCGCCGCCTGTGGACGGCGGTCTATGAAACCACCGCCACTTCGGCGACCATCGCCACAATTCTGGCAGGCGTGGCGCTCCTTGGCTTCGTGCTGGCACGCGAGCAGGCACCGCAGCAGATTGCGCAATTGTTCCTTGGTCTTGCGAGTGGCCCGGTCAGCTTCCTGATCGCCGTCAATCTGATGATCTTCGTGCTGGGTGCCTTTATCGAAAGCCTGGTGATCCTCTTGATCGTGGTGCCGATTCTGGTGCCGGTGGCGTTGGGGTTCGGCATTGATCCGGTGCATTTCGGGATTGTCGTGGTGCTGAACCTGATGATTTCGATCCTGACCCCGCCGATGGGCATGGCGCTGTTTGTCGTGGCGCAGGTGGGGGGCATTCCCTACCACCGGCTGGCCCGCGCCATTCTGCCCTGGCTGATCCCGCCAATCGTGGTGCTGATCCTTGTCTGCACCTTCCCCGTGCTGGCCACGGGCCTGCCCAACCTGATGGACTGACATGACACATATTCTGGAAGTACTCCGTGGCAGGCTGATCGTCTCCTGCCAGCCGGTGGATCACGGCCCGATGGACCGGCCCGGGATCGTCGCGGCGATGGCCGAGGCGGCGGTGGCGGGCGGGGCTGCGGGATTGCGGATCGAAGGGTTCGACAATCTGGCCGCGGTGCGGGCGCGGGTGTCGGTGCCGATCATCGGCATCCTCAAGCGGGATCTCACCGACAGCCCGGTGCGGATCACACCGCTGCACGAGGATGTGGCGGGGCTGATCGCCCGGGGCGCCGACATCGTGGCGCTGGATGCGACTGCACGCCCGCGCCCCGTGCCCTTCGCCGATCTGGTGGCGGCGGTGCGCGGCGCGGGGCGGTTGGCGATGGCCGATTGCGCGACCCTTGCCGAGGCGAAGGCGGCGCAGGCGCTGGGGGTTGAGATTCTGGGCTCCACCCTCTCGGGCTATACCGAAGAAACGCTGAGCGCGGACCCGCTGCCGGATCTGGCGCTTCTGCGGGCGATGCGCGCTCTGGGCGGGTTCGTGATGGCCGAGGGGCGCTATAACAGCCCCGATCTCGCCGCGGCGGCACTGGCGGCGGGGGCCGATGCGGTCACCGTCGGCTCGGCGCTGACCCGGCTGGAGCATGCAACCGGCTGGTTCGCGGCGGCGCTGGCCAGGGGCCGGGCATGACCATGCCAGACAGCCGCACCCGACTGGACGGTTTCGCCCTCGACCTTGGCGGCACCAAGATCGCGGCCGCCCGGGTTGCGGGCGGGCAGCTGGTCGCGCGCCGTCAGGTCGCCACCGATCCCGGGGCCGGGCTGGAGGGGCAGATCGCGGCGATGGCGGCGCTGCTCGCCGAGCTTGGGCATCAGTCCGGCATGGCGCTGGGCGTGGCCGTCACCGGGCGCCTGACGCGGGACGGGCAATGGCACGCGGTCAATCAGGGCACGCTCGGCGCGATTGCGGGCGCACCGCTGGGCGCGGCACTGCACGCGGCCTTTGGCGCGGCGCGGGCGGTGAATGACGCGGCGGCGGCGGCCTGGGCCGAAGCCCGTTTCGGGGCCGGGCAGGGGGCGGAGAATTTCCTCTATCTGACCGCCTCGACCGGGGTTGGCGGCGGCATCGTGCTGGGCGGTCGCCTGCTTGAAAGCGGCAATGGTCTTGCCGGGCATGTGGGTTTCATGGGCAGCAGGCTCGGCCGTGGCCTCTGCGGATCGGGGCGCGCGGCAACGGTGGAGGGGATCGCGGCGGGCCGGGCACTGGCCGCCGCCGCCGCAGAGGCGGGCCATCCGGGCCTTGATGCGCGGGGGGTCTTCGCCGCGAGTGCGGCGGGAGAGGCCTGGGCCGAGCCCTTGATCGAACGCTCTGCCGCCGCCCTCGCCGGAGTGATCGGCGATCTCACCACGGCGCTCGGCCTCGACCGCGTGGCACTCGGGGGCTCCATTGGCTTGGCGCCCGGCTATATCGGCCGCGTCGCCGGGCATCTTGCGGCGGAACCGGCGCTGTTTAGCCCGGCTTTGGTCACCGCCGCGCTTGGACAGGACAGCGCACTCCTAGGCGCCCTGGCGCTGGCGGTGCAGGACAACAGACAGGACGACAGGCTATGAAGGTACTCATTCTCGCAACCCCCGAGGCCGCCGTGGCAAAAGCCGCTTCGCTGACGGCGGAAACCCTGCGCGCCAAGCCCCGTGCCGTGCTGGGGCTGGCCACCGGCGGCACCATGCTGCCGCTCTATGCCCGGCTGCGCGCTTTGCATGCGGCGGGGCTGAGCTTTGCCGGGGTGACCAGCTTCAACCTTGACGAATATGTCGGACTGGGCCCCGATCATCCGGCCTCATACCACGTCTATATGCGCTCGGCGCTGTTTGAGCATATCGACATAGACCCCGCCCGGTGCCACCTGCCGCGCGGCGATGCCGCCGACCCGCAGGCAGAAGCGCAGGCCTATGAGGCGCGGATCGCGGCGGCGGGCGGCATTGACCTGCAGCTTTTGGGCATTGGCCGCAACGGCCATATCGGTTTCAACGAACCCACCTCCAGCCTCGGCTCGCCCACCCGGGTGAAAACCCTGACCGAGAGCACCCGAGATGCCAACCGGCCGTATTTCACCGATGCCGACACGGTGCCGCGCTTTGCGATCACCATGGGTGTGGCCACCATCCTTGCCGCGCGCCATTGCCTCTTGCTCGCGACGGGTGCCGAAAAGGCCGAAGCGGTGGCCGCGATGATCGAGGGGCCTTTGGCGGCCCTCTGCCCGGCCTCGGCGCTGCAACTGCATCCGCGCGCCACCATCGTTCTGGATGCCGCTGCCGCCAGCGCCCTGCAACTGCAGGACTACTACCACCATGTGCATCCGGAGGGCGAAGACCGTGACCCCGTCTGACGCAAAGGGCACATTGGTGCAAAAGGTCTTCGCGCAGCGGCTCTATGATGGCCTGTCCGATCAGCCGCGGCGCGATCAGGTGATCGAGATCGACGCCGGGCGCATCCGGGCCATCCGTCCGGCGCGGGGCGATGAGGCGGCGATCTGCCCGGGGGCCGAGATCGTGGCGCCGGGCTTTATCGATCTGCAGATCAATGGTGCGCGGGACACGCAGTTCAACTTTGACCCGACGCCGGAGGCTTTGGCGCGGATTGCCGATGGCGCGCGGCAGGGGGGCACGGCGCATGTGCTGCCCACCTTTATCACCGCCCCGGGGCAGGACTATCTGCAGGCCCTCGCGGCGGGGCAGGCCGCGATAGAGGCGCGCAGCCCCGGCATTCTGGGGGTGCATCTCGAGGGGCCATTCCTGTCGCCCGAGCGACCCGGCATTCATCCGCCGTCGGCCATCCGGCCCCTGACCGAGGCGGATATCGCGGCGCTCAGCGCGCCGTTTCCCGGTGTCCTGTTGCTGACACTTGCCCCCGAATGCCAGCCAGAATCGGCGCTGGCGCGGCTGGCGCAGGCCGGGGTGATTGTGGCGGTCGGGCACAGTGCCGCCAGCGCGCAGCAGATCCGTGCCGCCGAAGCCTGCGGATTGCGCGGCGCCACGCATCTTTTCAACGCGATGTCACAGCTGACCGGGCGCGAGCCGGGGGTGGTTGGTGCGGTCCTCGCCTCGCCTGGATTGTTCGCCGGGATCATCGCCGACGGGCTGCATGTGGACTGGGCCAACATCGCCCTGGCCGCGCGGCTGATGGGCGGGCGGCTCTGTCTGGTGACCGATGCGATGCTGACCCTGGCCGGAGACAGCCGCAGTTTCGACCTGTATGGCCAGCAGATTTTCCGCGAAGGCGACCGGCTCGCCAATGCCGAAGGCCGCCTCGCGGGCGCGCATGTCGCGATGGACACCTCGGTGCGCAATCTGGTGGAGGCGGTTGGTTTGCCCTTGCCGCAGGCTCTGCGCATGGCTTCGACGCATCCGGCGCGCGCCCTTGGCCTCGGGGGGGAGCTTGGGGTGATCGCGCCGGGGTATCGCGCCTCGCTCAGCCTGCTCGACGCCGGGTTGTCGGCGCGCGCCGTGCTGGTGGATGGCGCCTGTTTCGAGGGAAACCGTCCTTGGTCAGGGGCATGAAGGTTAATGCCGGGCGGGCTGGCGCCTGACCGCTTGCCGCCCGTTGCGCCCCGGACCGGCCATGTCACCTTCCTCAGGCGTAAGGGGGCCATAAATCCGGATCGTGATCTGTGCCCGCCTGCGGGCGATGTGGTGAAAAAAAACCGCCCTCTGATGGGGGCGGTTTCTGGCCTTGTGGCGCGCTGCAGGCTCTGACAGGCGCCTGTGCCTGCGGGTCAGATCAGGCCCGCATGGCGCATCGCGGCGTCCAGCGCCGCCTTGGTGCTGTCCAAAAGCTCGGTCAGCGGCAGCCGCACCTCCGGGCTGCAGAGGCCGAGTTTCGACATGCAGTATTTCGCGCCCACGAGGCCCGGCTCAATAAAGATCGCTGTGTGCAGCGGCATCAGCTTGTCCTGATATTCCAGCGCTTTGGCGTAATCACCCGCCAGCGTCGCCGCCTGGAATTCCGCGCAAAGACGCGGTGCCACATTGGCCGTCACCGAGATGCAGCCGACGCCGCCATGCGCGTTGAACCCGAGCGCGGTCGCATCTTCGCCCGACAGCTGGATGAAATCCGGGCCGCAGGTTTCGCGCTGCAGGCTGACCCGCTCGATCTTGCCGGTGGCATCTTTCACCCCGACGATGCGCGGCAGTTTCGCCAGTTCGCCCATCGTCTCCGGGCTCATGTCGACGACCGAGCGCCCGGGGATGTTGTAGATGATGATCGGCAGGTCCGAGGCATCATGCAGCGCGGTGAAATGCGCGATCAGGCCGCGTTGCGTCGGCTTGTTGTAATAGGGGGTCACGACCAATGCCGCATCGGCACCCACGCGTTCGGCGTGCTGCACGAGGCGGATGCCCTCGGCGGTCGAGTTCGACCCGGCCCCGGCAATCACCGGCACGCGGCCAGCGGCGGCTTTCACCACCACTTCGATCACCTGCATATGCTCTTCATGGCTGACGGTCGGGCTTTCACCGGTGGTGCCGACGGGCACGAGGCCGTTGCTGCCTTCAGCAATATGCCATTCGACCAGCTTCTTGAGCGCGTCCAGATCCAGGGCGCCGTTCTTAAACGGCGTGACCAATGCGGGATAGGACCCTTTGAACATGACACGCTCCTTGAAATTGGGCTGAATCGCCCGGTTGAATCGGCGGGACCATAGGCGAGGCGCGGCCTCTTGCCAAGTTTGTGTATTGCGGATTTTGGGGGGGACAGGCAGGAAAGGGCACGCCCTGCACAATTGGTCGATCCATGCTCCGAAACCTCGTTCTCGCCGCGGTTCTCGCCGTGCCTCTTTCCAGCCCCGAAGCCGCGCGCGCCGATGATCCGGCGGCGCTGGCCCAGGCCTTGGGCAAGGCCGATGCCAAGGACTGGAGCGGGGCGCTGAATGCCGCCCGCGCCTCGGGGCCTTTGGCCTTTGACATCATCGAATGGCAGCGCCTGCGGGCGGGTGAGGGCAGCTTTGCCGCCTATGCCGATTTTGCTGGGCGGCGGGCGGAATGGCCCGGCATGCCGCTCTTGCGCAAAAAGGCGGAAGGGGCGATGGCCGAGGTGCCAGGCCCCGAGATCATCCGCTGGTTTGGCAAGGAGGCGCCGCAGACCGGCACCGGCGCGCTGGCACTGGCGGCGGCGCTGAGCGCGGCGGGTCAGAAGGCCGAGGCCGAGAAAGTGGTGGTCGCCGCCTGGCGCGGGCTGGATCTGACACCGGCAGAGGAGGCGCAGTTTCTGGCGCTCTATCCCGACGAGCTGAAACCGCAGCACGGCGGCCGGATCGCCGCCTTGCTGGACCGGGGTTCCCTGGCGCAGGCGCGGCGGATGCTGCCGCTGGTGACGCCGGGCACCCTTGCCGTCGCGCAGGCGCGCATCGCGCTGCAGGCGGGGGACAAGGGCGTGGATGCGCTGGTCAAGGCGGTGCCGGATGCGATGGCGGGGTCATCGGGGCTGGCGCGGGATCGGGCCGCCTGGCGTAATGCGCATGGGGCCGAGGAAGGCGCGGCGGATCTGATGCTCGAGCGTTCGGTCAGCGCCGAAGCTTTGGGCGCACCCGCGCTCTGGGCCAAGGCGCGGGCCAATCTGGCGCGGCGCGATCTGCGGGCGGGAGAGTACCGGAGGGCCTATCGGCTGGCGGCCAATCACCATCTGACCTCGGGCGGGGATTTTGCCGATCTGGAATGGCTGGCGGGCTATGCGGCGCTGAAACTCGGGGATGCGCCGACGGCCGAGCGGCATTTCACCCGCTTGCGCGAAGGGGTGAACAGCCCGATCAGCCTGTCGCGCGCGGGCTATTGGCAGGGCCGCGCCTATGAGGCGATGGGTAAGGCGGCGGAAGCGCGCGAGGCCTATGCCTTTGCCGCGACCTATCAGACGGCCTTCTACGGGCTTTTGGCTGCCGAGCGGGCGGGGCTGCCGATGGATCCGGCGCTGGTCGGCGGGCCGCTGCCCGACTGGCAGAATGCCGATTTTGCCGCCGCGCCGGTGTTTCAGGCGGCGGTCTTGTTGCGGGCGGCGGGGGACATTGATCTGGCCGAACGCTTCTTGCTGCATTTGTCCGAGACGCTCTCGGCAAGTCAGATCGCGCAATTGGCCAAGCTGGCGCTGGACTGGCAGGATGCGCATCTGGCGCTGATGCTGGCGAAAGCGGCGGCAGAGCGCGGCGAGATGCTGACCGCGGCCTATTATCCGCTGCCGGGGTTTGACGCTTCGGGCATGGGGATGCCGCCGGAATGGGTGCTGGCCATCGCGCGGCGCGAATCGGAGTTTGACCCGAAGGTCGTCTCGGGGGCCGGGGCGCAGGGGCTGATGCAGGTGATGCCGGGCACGGCCAAGATGATGGCGGACAAGCTGGGTCTTCCCTATGAGGGCGGGCGGCTGACCCGGGATCCGGATTACAACGCCAAGCTGGGCGCGGCCTATCTGGTCGGGCTGCAGCAGGAGTTCGGCACCTCGCCCGCGCTGGTGGCGGCGGGGTATAATGCGGGGCCGGGGCGGCCCCGGCGCTGGATCACCGAGCAGGGGGACCCGCGCGATCCCGGCGTCGATGTGGTGGATTGGATCGAGATGATCCCTTTCACCGAGACCCGCAATTACGTGATGCGGGTGGCGGAGGCGCTGCCGATCTACCGCGCGCGGCTGGCGGGCAAGCCGGTGCCGATCACGCTGAGCGAGGAGCTGAAAGGGCGCTGACCTTGCGCCGGGGCGACGCCTTGGTGGCGGCGCGCCGGGAAGTGGGGGCGCTGCCCCCATCGCCTGGCGGCGATTCCCCCGAGGTATTTTGACCAAGAAGAAAGCGGCGGGACGGCGGCGGGGACCGTTCAGCTTGCGGCTTTGATCCGCGCGCGCCAGAGGGTGAAGAGGCCCGCGCAGACGACGACGCCGGCACCGAGCGCCACATTCGGGGCGAGGGTTTCGTGAAAGACCACGAGGCCGATGCTGGCCGCGAACACCAGTTGCAGATAGGCGAAAGGTTGGATGGCGCTGGCCTCTGCCACCTCATAGGCGCGGATCAGCAGCCAATGGCCGCTGATGGCGGTGAGGCAAAGTGCGCCCATCCACAGCCAGTCGTCACCGCTCATGCTTTGCCAATGCCAGACCCCGACGAGGGTGATGGCGGCGGCGCCGACGGTGCCGGTCCAGAAGAAGGAGACCGAGGCCGGATCTTCGCGCGCGACATAGCGGGTCAGGAGGCCGTAGAGCGCGAACATCAGCGCGGCGGCCAGCGGGAAAAGGGCGGCGGGCGCAAAGACCCGGAAGCCCGGTTGCAGGATGATCAGCACGCCGACAAAGCCGATGCCGATGGCCACCCAACGCCGCCAGCCGACCTTTTCACCCAGCACCGGACCAGAGAGCGCGGCGATCAGCAGCGGATAGCTGGTGAAGACCGCATGGCTTTCGACGAGGCCGAGATAAACGAAGCCCTGCACCATCACCACGATCTCGACGATGAGCAGCAGCGCGCGGAAGAGCTGGACCTTGGGAAAGGCCGACCGGGTGGCGCGTTTCAACCCGCCGGGGCTGCGCGCGGCGAGGGCGATCACGAAGAGCGCGAAGAACCAGTAGCGGATCATCACCGTCATATAGACGTTGTAGGTCTCGGCCAGATGCCGCGAGATGCCGTCTTGCACGGCGAAGATGAGGGTGACCAGCACCATCATCAGGATGCCTTTGCGGGTGTTCTGTTCGGTCACGGTTGCGGCTCCGGAGCGGCCTTGTGACCGCGGCTCATGTGGCGTTTGTGTCCATGCCCGGGGGCACGGGCGACGGTGAAACCCGCCTCGGCGAGGCCGCGGCGCACGAAGCCCGCGGCGGTATAGGTGGCGAAAGTCCCGTCTGCAGCGGTGTGGCGTCCGACCTCGGCCATCAGCTCGGGCGCCCACATCTCGGGGTTCTTCGCGGGGGAGAAGCCGTCGAGGAACCAGGCATCGGCGGCGCCTTGCCAGCGGGGCAGGGTGTCGCGGACATCGCCGAGGATCACCTCGACCGCCAGCGGGCCGAGGGGGAAGCGGGTTTCTCCTGCGGCCCAGGCGGTCAGAAAGGGATCGGCCACGGCACGAGCCTCGGGGAAGGCCTCGAGCGCGCGGGCGATATCGGCGACGGGGAGCGGGAAGGCCTCAAAGCTGGTGAAGCGGAGGGGGCCGGGGTGATCGGCCGCGGCGATCCGCGTGGCCAGCAGGTTCAGCCCGGTGCCAAAGCCGAGTTCGGCAATGTGAAAGCCGGGGCGGAAGCGCTGGGGAAGATCGTTGCCCGCCAGAAAGACATGCCGGGTTTCCGACAGCCCGTTGGCGAGGCTGAAATAGGGGTCATCGAACCGGGTCGAGACCGGGACGATGCCGTCTTTCCATTCAAGGGAGCTCTGGTCTGGGGAATGCATCTGTTCTAACCCGTGGTTGGCGCGACCATGGCGAAGGGCGGACGGAATGGCAATCGGTGACGCGGATTTTGAGGTGACGGTGCGCGGGGCGGGGATTTTCGGCCTCAGTATCGCTTGGGAATGTCTACGCCGTGGCGCGAAGGTGCGGGTGATCGAGTGCCACCTCATCGGGGCCGGGTCGAGCGGGGGGCATGTGGGGGCGCTGGCGCCGCATGTGCCGGAGAACTGGAATCCGAAAAAGCAGTTTCAGCTGGAAAGCCTGCTGATGGCCGAAGCCTTCTGGGCCGAGGTCATGGCGGTGGGCGGTATTGATCCCGGCTATGGGAGGCTGGGGCGGATTCAGCCGCTGGCGGATGCGGCGGCGGTGGCGCGGGCCGAAGCGCGGGCGGTGTCAGCGGCGGCATTGTGGCAGGGGCGGGCCTTGTGGCGCGTGGTGCCGGTGGCGGCGTTCGGCGATTTTGCACCCGCCTCGCCGACCGGGCTGGTGGTGCATGACACGCTGACCGGGCGCGCCAATCCGCGGGCGGCAGGGCGGGCGCTGGCGGCGGCGATCACCGCCATGGGCGGCGAGATCTGTTTTGGTGAAGCGCAAGAGCGCGGGCGGGTGGTGCATGCCACCGGCGCAGCAGGACTGGCGGCGCTGTCAGCGGATCTGGGGCGCAGCATGGGCGCGGGGATCAAGGGGCAGTCGGCGCTTTTTGCCCATGCGGCAGGGGATGTGCCGCAGCTCTTTGCCGAGGGGCTGCACATTGTGCCGCATGCGGATGGGACGGTCGCGGTGGGGTCGACCACGGAGCGGGACTATGTTTCGGCGCAGAGCACCGATGATCAGCTGGAGGCCTTGATCGCGGCGGCGCGTCAGCTCTGTCCGGTCCTGTCGGCGGCGCCGGTGGTGGACCGCTGGGCCGGGTTGCGGCCGCGGGCGAAGAGCCGGGCGCCGATGCTGGGGGAATGGCCGGGGCGGCCGGGGCATTTCATTGCCAATGGCGGGTTCAAGATCGGCTTTGGCATGGCGCCAAAGGTGGCCTCGGTGATGGCAGATCTGGTTCTGGAAGGGCGGGCGGCGATACCGGAAGGGTTCCGGGTGGGCGATAACCTCTGAAGGGGGGCGCTGCCCCCACGGCCCCTGGGGCCGTTCCCCCGAGGTATTTCGGCCAAGAAGAAGGGCAAGGGCGCGCAACGCTACCAGCGGGTGAGGGCGTCTTCGTCGCTGTCTTTGGCGGCAACCCAGGTGGTGCCGCTGGCGGTGATTTCGCGTTTCCAGAACGGCGCGCGGGATTTCAGGAAATCCATCAGGAAATCGGCGGCGGCGAAGGCCGCGGCGCGGTGGCGGGCGGCGGTGGCGACCATCATGATCGGTTCGCCCACCGCGAGCATGCCATGGCGGTGCAGGATCATGAGATCGGCCAGATCCCAGCGGCGGCTGGCCTCTTCGGCGATCTGGGTCAGCGCGCGTTCGGTCATGCCGGGGTAATGTTCGATCTCGAGCGCCTGCAGGCTGCCGCTGTCGTCGCGCACGAGGCCGGTGAAGGAGACCACGGCGCCGATGTCGCGGCGGCCGGTGCCGAATTGCGCCAGTTCCTGCGCGGGGTCAAAGGCACGTTCCTGCACGGTGATCCGCATTTCAGCCCCCGGTCATCGGCGGAAAGAAGGCCACTTCGCGCACGCCCGCCAGCGGGGCGGCGAAATCCGACAGTTCCTGATCGAGGGCGACGCGCAATGCGCTGAGATCGGCGAAGGCGGCGGCATAGCGCGGATCACGCGCGCTGAGTTCGGCCACCAGATCGGTGACCGTCGCGGCCCCGGTTTCGAGCTTTTCCTTCGGCAGGCCGATGCGTTCGCGCACCCAGGCGAAATAGAGGACCTCGATCACAGGCCCGGCTCCCGCAGATAGGGCAGGGCTTTGCGGAAATAATCCCAACCGGTGACGGCGGTGAGGATGGCCGCGATCCAGATCAGCACGAGGCCGGAAGTGGTGGCCCAGCCCGCCGCGCCATCGGCCCAATGCACTTCGCCGCCCGCCTCCGGGCCGCGGCCATGCACGATATAGGTGAGGCCGGTGCCGAGAAACATCACCGCAATCGCCACCATCTGCGCCGTGGTCTTCCATTTCGCCAGTTTGGTGACCTTCAGCTTGGCGCTGTCGGCGCCGAGGAATTCGCGCAGCCCGGCAATGAACACCTCGCGGAATAGAATCAGCGTGGCGGGCAGGATCAGCCAGGGGTTCATGCCGGAATAGCCGGTGATCACCACCAAAGCGATCACCACCATCGCCTTGTCGGCGATCGGGTCCAGCATGGTGCCAAACTTGGTTTGCTGCTTCCAGGCGCGGGCCAGATAGCCGTCGAACCAGTCGGTGACCGAGGCACCGATGAACAGCGACAGCGCCGCCCAGTCCGCCCAGGGGCGCGAGAAATACAAAAACATCACCGGCACGCCGGGGGCGGCAAGCAGGCGAAGCACGGTCAGAATATTGGGTACGGTCCATCTCATGTCGCGCACCCTATCCTGTCATTTCGTGCCATGGAAGAAGTCATGAATGCTTTGCGCCAAGGTGGCGGAAATGCCCGGTGCCGCAGCCAGATCCGGCAGCCCCGCCCGCGCCACCGCTTTGGCCGAGCCGAAATGCTGCAGGAGCGCGCGTTTGCGGCCGGCGCCGACGCCCGGGATCTCGTCCAGCGGTGTCGCGCCCACCTGTTTGGCGCGTTTCGCCCGATGCGCGCCGATCGCCCAGCGGTGCGCCTCATCGCGCAGACGTTGCACGAAATAGAGGACGGGATCGTTGTGGCGCAGCGCGAAGGGGCGCTGGCCGGGGCGGTGGAATTCTTCCTTGCCGGCATCCCGGTCCACGCCCTTGGCGACGCCGACCATCGGGATATCCTCGACCCCCATCTCGACCATGATTTCCGCCACCGCCGAGACCTGTCCGGCGCCGCCGTCGATCAGCAAAAGATCGGGCCAGGCTTCGCTCTCGCGATCCGGGTCTTCCTTCAGCAGGCGGGCAAAGCGGCGGGTCAGCACCTCTTTCATCATGCCAAAGTCATCGCCCGGCACCAGTTCTTCGCCCTTGATGTTGAACTTGCGGTACTGGCTTTTGATAAAGCCCTCGGTCCCCGCCACCACCATGCCGCCCACCGCATTGGTGCCCTGAATATGGCTGTTGTCGTAAATCTCGATGCGTTTCGGGGCGGCCTCCAGCCCAAAGGCCTCGGCCAGCCCTTCCAGCAGCCGCGATTGCGCGGCGCTTTCGCTCATCTTGCGGGCGAGGCTTTCGCGGGCATTGCGGGCGGCATTCTCCATCAGCTCGGCCTTTTCGCCGCGCAGGGGCACCGCCAGCTCCACCTTGCGCCCGGCGCGCTCGGTCAGGAGGGCCAGCGTCAGATCCTCATCCTCGATCGGATGGCTGATCAGGATGAGGCGCGGCGGTTCCTTGTCGTCATAGAATTGCGCGAGGAAGGCTTCGAGCACTTCGGCCTCTTCGGCGCCGGACCCGGTCTTGGGGTAGAAATCGCGGTTGCCCCAGCTTTGATTGGCGCGGATGAAAAACACCTGCACACAGGCCTGCCCGCCCTCCATATGCAGCGCGATCACATCCGCTTCGGCCACGCCGCGCGGGTTGATGCCCTGACCCTGCTGCACCTGCGTCAGCGCGCGGATCCGGTCGCGCAGCGCGGCGGCGCGTTCAAATTCCATCGCTTCCGAGGCGCGGGCCATCTCGACCGCCAGATCCTCCTGCACCTTGGTGGATTTGCCCTGCAGGAAACGCTCGGCGTCCTGCACCGTGTGCTGATATTCCGCCAGATCGATCTTGCCGGTGCAGGGCCCCGAGCAGCGCTTGATCTGATAGAGGAGGCAGGGGCGGGTGCGGCTTTCAAACACCGCATCGGTGCAGTTGCGCAGCAGGAACACCCGCTGCAACTGGGTCAGCGTGCGGTTCACCGAACCGGCCGAGGCGAAGGGGCCGTAGTAGTCACCCTTTTCCGATTTCGCGCCGCGGTGCTTTTTGATCTGCGCAAACGGATGCGATTTGGCGACCAGAATGTTGGGAAAGCTCTTGTCGTCGCGCAAAAGCACGTTGTAGCGCGGCTTCAGCTGCTTGATCAGGTTCTGCTCCAGGAGCAGCGCCTCGGTCTCGGTGCGCGTGGTCAGGAACATCATCGAGCGGGTCTCGCGGATCATCCGCGCGATGCGCCCGGAATGGCCGGAGGGGCGGGCGTAATTCGACACCCGCGCCCGCAGATTGCGCGCCTTGCCGACGTAAAGCACCGCGCCCTGATCATCCAGCATCCGGTAAACGCCCGGCGAGCCGTCAAGCGTTTTGAGGTAATTCTGGATCAGCGCATGCCCGGTCAGTGCCGTTGACGTAGCGGCAGAATCAGATGCGGGCGTCTCATCAATCATGGTTCTCGATTCCCTTGTCGCGCTGCAATCTTACGCCAGCTGGCGCAAGAGAAAACCTGTCCACGGAATCTGTGGATAACTCTGTTGGGAAGTTTTCCGGAGCATCGTTTCCGCCTTGTTTTCTTGGGGCTTGATTGGGTTGCTTATTTTTTAGGCGAAATATCAAGTTATTGATATTGCTTTGAAATTTTTTAAACTGCGGGCAAACCCCTGAAACTCTTAACAGATTCATAACGGCTTCGTGACAGGGCGCGACAAAGTGGACAACCCCCTATCCTTTTTCGTGCTTGCGTTAACGGAAAGCTATTCCTGCAGGGTGGAATCGGCGGTTTGCCAGGCCAGATGCTGCCCGCCATCCACGCATATCAGCTGGCCGGTGACCGCGGGTGCCGCGATCAGATAGTCCAGTGCGGCGCAGATATCCACCGGGTCCGCGCCCCGGTGCAGAACGGTCGCTGCGCGCTGGGCGGCAAAGTCTTCAGGGGTTTGGCGTGCGCCTTGCAGGGTCGGGCCGGGGCCGATGGCATTCACCCGGACCGCCGGGGCCAGTTCCTGGGCGGCGGTCTGCGTCAGGGTCCAGAGCGCGGCCTTGGCCAGCGTGTAGGTCATGAATTTCGGGGTCAGCCGCCGCACGCGCTGATCGACCATATTCACCACCAGCGCCTGCGCCCGGGGCTCGGTGCCCGTCTGGTCCATTCCGGGCGCCTGCGCCGCAAAGGCCTGGGTCAGCACGAAGGGCGCGCGCAGGTTCGAGCCGAAATGCCGGTCCCAGCTGGTGCGGGTGGCGGTCTGCAGACTGTCTTCCTCAAAGATCGAGGCGTTGTTGATCAACAGGCCCAGCGGCCCCAGCGCCGCCACCGCGCGCGGGACCAGACCGGCGGTGGCCGCCTCGTCCAGCAGATCCGCCTGCAGGGTGACCACGCGCACGCCCCTATCGCGGGCCTCGGCGGCGGTGGCTTCGGCGGCCTCGGCCGAGCTGTCGTAATGCAGCGCCAGATCATAGCCGCGGCCCGCCAGATGCAGGGCCATCGCTCGGCCCAGACGTTTCGCCCCGCCGGTGATCAGTACGGCCCCCGTCAGGGGGCCGGTCCGGGTGTCGCGCGTCATGCCCGCCTCATTCCTATACGATCAATACCACCACATAGGCTGCATATAGCCCGACCAGCGCCGTGCCCCAGCGTTTTCCGATCGGCCAGCCACGATAAATGATCGGCCCGATCAACAGCGCACAGCCGAGCATCACCCAGAGGTCAAAGCGCAGCATCTCGGGCGGCACCGGCAGCGGCCCGACCAGCCCGGCGACGCCGATGATGCCCAGCAGGTTGAAGATGTTGGAGCCGATGACATTGCCCAGTGCCACATCCGCCCGCCCTTTCATTGCCGCGACGACCGAGGTGGCCAGCTCCGGCAGCGAGGTGCCGATGGCCACCAGCGTCAGGCCGATGACCGCTTCGCTGACGCCGTAAGCGCGGGCGACATGGGTGGCACCCTCCACCAGATAATGCGCGCCGAGCGGCAGGCCGATCAGGCCCAGCACCAGAAACAGCGCGATCTTGGCCCAAGGCATCTCGGGATCGGCCCCCTCCAGCGCCTCGTCCGGCTCGGGCGCCTCGCCCGCGGCCCGATGCGCCAGCGCGTCGCGGATTTGCACCGCCAGCATCAGCCCGAGGCCCGCCAGCAGCACCAGCGCATGTGGCCAGCGGATCGGCCCCAGCCAGCACAGGCCGATGAACAGCACCGAGGCCGCGATCATGATCAGATAGCTTTGCCGGGTGTCCTTCCCCTCGGGGCGGATCTTGGCGATCAGCGCGGGCAGACCCAGCACCAAAAGCACATTGGCGATGTTGGAGCCGATGACATTGCCAAGAGCGATGGCCGGCGCATTGTCCAGAACCGCCGCCACCGAGACCAGCATCTCGGGTGCCGAGGTGCCAAAGGCCACCACCGTCAACCCGACGATCAGCGCCGGTATCCCCAGCCGCAGGCTGAGCCCCACCGCGCCACGCACCAGAATATCGCCCGCGATCACCAGCAGCACGAGGCCACCCGCGATCATCCCCAAATGCAGCAGCATTCACGCCCCCTTGTTGCCCGCACCGCCGCATGGGCAGGGGGAGGTTCCGATGCGCGGCCGCCCGCAGGCCAGACAACGCGCCGTCAGTTTCTTCGGTTTCTTCTTGCCAAATCCGCTGATGCGAAAGCGGCCGAACACAGCCAGTGCCGCGATCACGATCAGGAACAGCGTGATGATCTTGACCATGGATCAGAGGCCGAACCGCGCCCAGAGCGCGCGTTCCTCGGCCAGATCCAGCGCCCCGCCCACCAGGTTCATCCCGAACCGCGACAGCAGGCCGCGCTTTTGCCCATAGGGGATCAGCCGCACCTTCTCGCCGTAAAGCGCCTTCAGCTTGGGGACCGCATGCGCCACCCCGTCGATGAGGCCCAGCCGTGCAGCCTCTTCGCCCAGCCAGACATCGCCGGTAAAGAGGTCACGCTCGGTGCTCAGTTTCGCGCCCCGCCGCCCGGTGACCTGCGCCTTGAAGATCGCATGCATCGGCTCAAGGATCGCTTTCAGCCGTTCGATGTCTTCGGGCTTTTGCGGGCGGAACGGGTCCATGAAGCTCTTGGAGGTGCCCGCCGTATGCACCCGCCGCTCGATCCCGTGGCGGGCGATGAAGCCGTCCAGCCCGAAGCCCGAGGAGATGACGCCGATCGAGCCAATGAGCGAGGCGGAATCCGCCCAGATGTCATCCGCCGCTGTGGCCAGCCAATAGCCGCCCGAGGCCGCGACATCCTCGACAAAGGCATGCACCGGCACGCCGGTTTCCTCGGCCAGACGGCGAATGCGCGCGGCAATCAGCGAGCTTTGCACCGGGCTGCCGCCGGGGGAATTGATCAGCAGCGCCACCGCCACCGGCTTTCCCCGTTTGAACGCGCGCTGCAACAGCGGCGCCAGCGCCGCATCTGACAGGCCCGCGGCACCGGGCCGGGTGATGCCGATGGCACCGGAAAGGCGGACCACGGCCACTTTCGGCGGTGATTTGGCGAAGGGAATGAAGCGCTTGATATCCATGTCCGGCATGTAGGCCGCAGGAAGACGCCAAACAAGAACGGCCCCGCGAAAACCTGCCGAATGCCGCAAGAAAAGCGGTAAGGGGCGCGGCTTTCCCCTGCGGATCGCGGCGGCAGGCGCGCGGACCCGCCGTCTGCAGCGCCCTGTGGTTTTTCCCCTGCCGTTCGGCGGGCCGATGGCATAGGCTTTGGCGATGATTGATCGCTTGGAAATGTTCATTGCTTTGGCGCGCGAGGGGCACTTTGGCCGCGCGGCGGAAAGCTATGGGGTGACCCAGCCCACCCTCTCCTCGGGCCTGCGCGCGCTTGAGGATCAGCTGGGCGTGCAACTGGTCTGGCGCGGTTCGCGCTATCAGGGGCTGACGCCGGAGGGGCAGCGGGTTCTGGTCTGGGCGCAGCGGATCGTGGGGGATGCCCGCGCGCTGAAGGAAGAGATGCGCGCGGCGCGGCATGGGGTGGCGGGGCATCTGCGGCTGGGCTGCATTCCCACGGCGCTGCCCCGCGTGGCGCGGCTGACGGCCCCGTTTCTGGCCCGCAATCCCGGCGCGCGGCTGACCATTCTGTCCTGTTCCTCTTCCGAGATCCGCGAGGGGATCGAGGCGTTGACGCTGGATGCCGGGATCACCTATCTCGACGCAGAACCCTTGGGGCGGCTGACGCAGGTGCCGCTGTATCTCGAAACCTATCGCCTGCTCGAGCGCAGCGCGGAGGCGGGGCCGGTCAGCTGGGCTGAGGCGGCGCAGCGACCCCTGTGTCTTCTGACGCCGGACATGCAGAACCGCCGTCTGGTCAACGCGCATTTGGCGCGGGCGGGGGCCGAGGTGGCGCCGCGGGTCGAGTCGAACTCCACCCTCGCGCTGCTCAGCCATGTCGCCACCGGCGACTGGGCGGCGATCCTGCCCGAGGCTCTGGCCGAAGGTATCGCGCTGCCCGCCGGGGCGGTGGCGCGCCCGCTGTCGGGCGGCGAGGCGCATCACCGTGTGGGCCTGGTGGTGGCGGCGCGCGATCCGCACACGCCGACACTGGAGGCGCTGTTGGACGAGGCGCGGCGCATCGCGGAAGATTGATAGGTAAATCAAATCGCCCAACGGGATATCAATATTGATTTCTCTATCATCCCTGTTAGGCCGAAGGCAGCCAGTCAAGGAGGACAGCCATGTTGGATGCGGCGCAGCCCGAGGGTCTCGCAGAGCGCGTGACCGAAATTCTCGCCGCCCATGCGGGGGTTGAGGGGGCCTTGTTGCCGATCCTGCATGCGGTGCAGGCGGACTATGGCTTTGTGCCCGAGGCGGCGCTGCCGCAGATTGCCGCCGCCCTTGGCCAGACCCGCGCCGAAGTGCATGGGGTGATGAGTTTCTACCATGATTTCCGCGCGGAACCGGCGGGCCGCCATGTGGTCAAGCTCTGCCGGTCAGAGGCCTGTCAGGCGATGGGCGGTGCGGCGCTGGTGGCCGAGGCCGAGGCGGCTTTGGGCTGTGCGATGGGCGAAACCCGCGCCGATCAAAAGGTGACGCTGGAGCCGATCTATTGCCTGGGCCTTTGCGCCTGTGGCCCGGCGGCGCAGGTCGATGGCAAGCTGGTCGGGCGGCTGGATGCCGCGAAACTGGCGAAGATCAAATCGGAGATCGGCGCATGAAGATTTATATTCCCCGCGATGCCGCCGCCCGCGCCCTTGGGGCCGATGAACTGGTGACCGCCGCCAAAGCCGAAGCCGCGAAACGTGGCATCGACCTGACCGTGGTGCGCAACGGTACCCGTGGCATGGTTTGGCTGGAACCGCTGCTGGAGCTGGAAACCCCGGCGGGGCGGATGGCCTTTGGGCCGATGGAACCCGAGGATCTGCCAGGTTTTTTCGACGCCGCAGAGACGCATCCGAAGGCCCTGGGCCTGACGGAAGAAATCCCGTTCTTCAAATCGCAAACCCGGCTGACCTTTGCCCGCTGTGGCCGCATTGATCCCTTGTCGCTGGCCGAGTACCGCGCCGAAGGCGGCCTTGCCGGGCTGACCCGCGCGCTGGGCCTGACGGGCGACGAGATCGTGGCCGAGGTCACCGCCTCCGGCTTGCGTGGGCGCGGTGGCGCGGGCTTCCCGACCGGCATCAAGTGGAAAACCGTGGCAGGGGCGCAGTCGGCGCAGAAATACATCGTCTGCAACGCGGATGAGGGCGACAGCGGCACCTTTGCCGACCGCATGCTGATGGAGGGCGATCCCTTCACCCTGATCGAGGGGATGGTGATCGCCGGTCTCGCGGTGGGGGCGACCAAGGGCTATGTCTATATCCGCTCTGAATATCCCGATGCGATCGAGGTGATGTCGAAGGCGGTCGCCCTTGGCCGGGCGGAGGGGCTGCTGGGGGCTTCGGTGCTGGGGCAGGGGCCTGCCTTTGACATGGAGGTGCGCGTCGGCGCCGGGGCCTATGTCTGCGGCGAGGAGACCTCGCTTTTGAACTCGCTGGAGGGCAAGCGCGGCGTGGTGCGGGCAAAACCGCCGTTGCCGGCGCTGGAGGGCTTCTTGGGCCGCCCGACGGTGGTGAACAACGTGCTCAGCCTTGCGGCGGTGCCGTTCATTCTCGACCATGGCGCGGCGGCCTATAATGACATCGGCATCGGCCGCTCGCGCGGAACCATCCCCTTGCAGATCGCCGGGAATGTGAAGTTCGGTGGGCTTTATGAGACCGGCTTTGGCATCACTCTGGGCGAGATTGTCGAGCAAATTGGTGGCGGTACCGCTTCGGGCCGCCCGGTGAAGGCGGTGCAGGTGGGCGGTCCCTTGGGGGCTTTCCATCCGGTTTCCGATTTCGGCCTGCCCTTTGGCTATGAGGAATTCGCCGGACAAAATGGTTTGGTGGGCCATGCCGGGATGGTGGTCTTTGACGATACCGCCGACATGCTGCACATGGCGCGGTTCGCGATGGAATTCTGCGCGGTGGAGAGCTGCGGCAAATGCACCCCCTGCCGCATCGGCGCGGTGCGCGGCGCGGAAACCCTCGACCGGATCGCGGCGGGCGATGCCAGCGGTATCCCGATCCTCAAGGATCTCTGCAACACGATGAAATTCGGCTCGCTCTGCGCTTTGGGCGGCTTTACCCCCTATCCGGTGATGTCGGCGCTGACGCATTTCCCCGAGGATTTTGACCGGCCTGCCAAGGCCCCGCTGGAGGCTGCGGAATGAAAGATTTCATCATCCCCACCAAGGACATGGGCACGCCTGCGAAACACGGCGCGCCGGTCACCCTGACCATCGACGGCATGGAGATCACCGTGCCCGCGGGCACCTCGGTCATGCGCGCGGCGGCAGAGGCCGGGATCTCAGTTCCGAAACTCTGCGCCAGCGATATGCTGGATGCTTTCGGCTCCTGCCGCCTCTGCCTCGTCGAGATCGAGGGGATGCGCGGCACCCCGGCTTCCTGCACCACACCCGTCAGCCCCGGCATGAAGGTCAAGACCCAGACGGAGAGTCTGAAGACCCTGCGCAAGGGGGTGATGGAGCTCTATATCTCTGACCACCCGCTTGATTGCCTGACCTGTGCCGCCAATGGCGATTGCGAATTGCAGGATATGGCCGGGGCCGTCGGCCTGCGCGACGTGCGCTATGAGCCGGGCGAGAACCATTTTCTGCGCCGCGCCGCCACGGGCACGAACCCGCAATACATGCCGATCGACGACAGCAACCCCTATTTCAGCTATGATCCGGCGAAATGCATCGTCTGCTCGCGCTGCGTGCGGGCCTGCGAAGAGGTGCAGGGCACTTTCGCGCTGACCATCTCGGGCCGGGGTTTTGACAGCCGCGTCACCGCCGGGATGAACGAGAGTTTCATGGCGAGCGATTGCGTCTCCTGCGGCGCCTGCGTGCAGGCCTGCCCGACCGCGACGTTGATCGAGAAATCGGTGACCGCCATCGGCACGCCGGAACGGGTGGTGAAAACCACCTGCGCCTATTGCGGCGTCGGTTGCTCGTTTGACGCGCATATGCGCGGCGATGAGGTGGTGCGGATGGTGCCCTCGAAAGACGGCAAGGCCAACCGCGGCCATTCCTGCGTCAAGGGCCGTTTCGCCTGGGGCTATGCCCAGCATCAGGACCGGATCCTGAAGCCGATGGTGCGCGAGCGGATCACCGATCCCTGGCGCGAAGTCAGTTGGGACGAGGCACTGAGCTTCACCGCGACCAAGCTCAAGGGCATTCAGGCGGCGCATGGGGTGGACAGCATCGGGGTGATCACCTCCTCGCGCTGCACCAATGAAGAAACCTATCTGGTGCAGAAACTGACCCGCGCGGTCTTTGGCAACAACAACACCGACACCTGCGCCCGCGTCTGCCATTCGCCCACCGGGTATGGGCTGAAACAGACCTTTGGCACCTCGGCCGGGACGCAGGATTTCGATTCTGTTGAAGACACCGATGTGGTGATCGTCATTGGCGCCAACCCGACCGACGGGCATCCGGTTTTCGCCAGCCGCCTGCGCAAGCGCCTGCGGGCGGGGGCGAAGCTGATCGTCATCGACCCGCGTCGGATCGACCTGCTGACCACCCCGCATATGGGCGCGGCCTGGCATCTGCCGCTGCGCCCGGGCACCAATGTGGCGGTGCTGACCGCGCTGGCCTATGTGATCGTGACCGAAGGCTTGCAGGATGACACTTTCATCGCCGAGCGTTGCGACGCGGATGAATATGCCGATTACATCGACTTCCTCACCGATCCCGCCCATGCGCCGGAAGCGGTGGAGACGGTCACCGGCGTCCCCGCCGATCTGATCCGGCAGGCGGCGCGGGCCTTCGCCCAGGGCGGCAATGGCGCGATCTACTATGGTCTCGGCGTCACCGAGCACAGTCAGGGCTCGACCACGGTGATGTCCATCGCCAACCTCGCCATGCTGACCGGCAATATCGGGCGGCGCGGCGTGGGCGTGAACCCGCTGCGCGGCCAGAACAACGTGCAGGGCTCCTGCGACATGGGGTCGTTCCCGCATGAATTGCCGGGCTATCGCCATGTCTCGGATGACACCGCGCGCGGGATCTTCGAGGCGGCCTGGGGGGTGAAAATCTCCGACGAGCCGGGGCTGCGCATTCCGAACATGCTGGATGCGGCGGTGAATGGCAGCTTCAAAGGGCTTTATGTGCAGGGCGAAGACATCCTGCAATCGGACCCCGACACCAAACATGTCAGCGCGGGTCTGGCGGCGATGGACTGTGTCATCGTGCAGGACCTCTTCCTGAACGAGACCGCGAATTACGCGCATGTCTTCCTGCCGGGCTGCTCTTTCCTTGAGAAAGACGGGACTTTCACCAATGCCGAACGCCGCATCAACCGCGTGCGCAAGGTGATGGCGCCGAAGAATGGCTATGCCGATTGGGAGGTGACGCAGCTTTTGGCCAATGCGATGGGCGGCAACTGGACCTATACCGATCCGTCGCAGATCATGGATGAGATTGCGGCGACCACCCCCTCTTTCGCCCATGTCTCTTATGCGCTGCTCGATGAGATGGGCTCGGTGCAATGGCCCTGCAATGATGACGCGCCCGAGGGCACGCCGATCATGCATATCGACGCGTTCGTGCGCGGCAAGGGGCGGTTCATCCGCACCGAATATGTCGCCACCGATGAGCGGACCGGCCCGCGCTTCCCGCTCTTGCTCACCACCGGGCGGATTCTCTCGCAGTATAACGTCGGCGCGCAGACCCGGCGCACCGCGAACAGCGAATGGCATGCCGAGGACCGGCTGGAGATCCACCCGCATGACGCCGAAAACCGCGGCGTGAAAGAGGGGGATTGGGTGCGCCTCGCCTCCCGCGCGGGCGACACGACCCTGCGCGCGACGCTGACCGACCGGGTGGCACCGGGGGTGGTCTACACCACCTTCCACCACCCCGATACGCAGGCCAATGTGGTCACCACCGACAATTCCGACTGGGCGACCAATTGCCCGGAATACAAGGTGACGGCGGTGCAGGTGCTGCCCTCGAACGGCCCCAGCGAATGGCAAAAGGACTATGCCGCGCAGGCCGAGGCGGCGCGGCGCATCCTGCCCGCCGCCGAGTGAGGCGCGGATGAGACCGCTCTGGTCCCCGCATCCGGTTCGCCATTTCGAGGGCGGCTGGGCCGCGCGCGATCTGGCGCTGCCGGAAGAGGTTCCGGTGGCGCTGGTCTTTGACGGCGCGACGCAGGCGGTGATGATGGCCTCGCCCGGCGATCTGGAGGATTTCATCCGCGGCTTTGCCCTGACCGAGGGGCTGGTGGCCGATGCCGCCCGGATCACCCGGGTCGAGATCGTCGATCAGGGCGCGCAGGGGATTGAGGCGCGGGCCTGGCTGACCCCCGGCACCGGCGCGGCTTTGGCCGAGCGGCGGCGCAGCATGGTGGGGCCGGTGGGTTGTGGCCTCTGCGGCATCGACAGTCTGGCGCAGGCTTTGCGGGTGTTGCCGATGGTGCCGCCCTCGGCCCTACGGCTGGCGCCCGGCGATCCCGCCCGCGCGATGGCGGCGCTGGAGGGGGCACAGCCCTTGCAGGACGCGACGCGCGCCGCCCATGCGGCGGCCTTCTGGCACCCCGAAGAGGGGCTGGTGGCGCTGCGCGAGGATGTGGGGCGGCACAATGCGCTGGACAAGTTGGCGGGGGCGCTGCTGGCGCGCGGCACCGATGTCGCGGCGGGGGTGCTGGTGCTGACCTCGCGGCTCTCGGTGGATATGGTGCAAAAGGCGGCAATGCTCGGCGCACCGGTGGTGATTGCCGCCTCTGCCCCCACCAGCCTCGCGCTGGCCCATGCCGAAGCCGCAGGGCTGACGCTGATTTCCCGTGCGCGCGGCGCGCGGTTTGACCTACACACGCATCCCGAACGGATGACACAGGAGTGCCCGGCATGAGCGAGAGTAAGATCACCCGCATGGCCAATCAGATCGCCAGCTTCTTTGTCAGCCAGAGCGGCGATCAGGCGGCGGCCGTCGCGGCGCATATCAGCGACAATTGGGCGCCGCCGATGCGGGCCGAACTCCTGGCGCAGGTGGCGGCGGGCGGCGAGGGGCTCGCACCTCTGGTGATCGCGGCGGCGCCGATGGTGCGCCCGGTGTCCCGGGGGGCGTGACCGGTTGCGCGTGACGCACCGGGCCTGAACACCGTTCATCTTCAGCCATTTTTGAGGCCGTGCCATTTTTTGCAGACCTGCCGCCCGACGCCCTGCCGCAGATCCGGCGGGCAGGGCGCGGGATTTTCACCACCCGGCGCGTTTCGCGCGCCATTGCGGGGCGGTTTCTGCCGGGCGCGACGGCCTTCGCGGCACAAAGCGGATGCTGGCGCGCGGGCCCGGCCTTGTCGCGGCCCAAAACGATGCCGCCCGGACGCCGCACCCGCCCGCTCAGCGCGGCGGTCGGGTGGGGGCGTTCGGACGGGGTCGTGCTCCGGTCCTATGCCCGGCGTTCTGCGTTCAGCCTTTGGCCTGCATCCGGTCAATATAGCCGCGCAGCTCCTCGGCCTCGTGCCGGGCATCGCGCAATCCATCCATGGCGGCGCGCAATTCGGCCTCGGTCTGGCTAAGCTGGTTCTGCAACTCGCTCTCGCGGTTCTCGATGTAGGCCAGCGCCTCATCGCGGGTCTCTTCGGCCTCATGCAGGGCCTGCGCCATCTGCTCCAGCTCGCCCATATCGGCGCGGGTGACGCGGGTCAGGCGGTGGATCAGCCAGCTGGCAAACCACCCCAGCGTGAACGCGACAAACAGGATGATCGCGGTGGCAATGATGAATTCGTTTCTGTTCATGTCTGGGGTTCCTGCCGCATGCCGCGAATGGGGTCTTTGGGGCGCATCGGGGTCAATTCCCGCCTTGAGCCGGGCGGGGCGCCGGGCGCGGGGTGCTCTCGTCGGGGCTCTGCACGTCGATCACGATCGAGCCATCCGCCGCCGCGCTGACACCCTCCGGCGCTCCCGCCGCGGAAGTCGTTTCGGCTGCGGTGCCCGTTTCGGCTGCGGTGCCGGTTTCTGCATCGGCTGCCGTATTGGGGGCGGTTTCGGCCGGTGTCTCGGGGCTGGCCGCGCCGGGGTCGGTATCGGAGGCGTCGGGCCCGGCCGTTTCCTCGGCCGGGCTCAGGGCATTGCTGCCCTCGCCAACAAAGCCTTCGCCGCCTTCTTCCATCGGCACCGCATCCGGATCCTCATCAAAGACGATCTCGCCTGACATGTCCGGCATGCCGTCGCTGTCGGGGGCGGCATCCGTCTCGGCATCCGCCGCCGCTGGCGCGCCATCCGCTGTGGCCGCCGGATCTGCCGTGCCCGCCGACGTCTCATCCGGTGTCGGATCCAGCAGGACAAACTGAATGCGGCGGTTCGCCTCGCGCCCTTCCTCGGTGCCGTTGTCGGCCACGGGATCGGACTCACCATAGCCGCGCGCGCTGAGATTGCCGGTCAGCACCCGCCGCTCCATCAGTGCCTGCACCACCGAGGCGGCGCGGTCCTGCGACAGCTGCTGGTTGAACCCTTCGCTGCCCTGGCTGTCGGTGTGGCCGCCGATCTCCATTTTGAAGTCCTGACATTTGCCCATGATCTTGGCCAAAGTATCGAGAATCCCCGAGGAGCCGGTCACGATCACCGAGGACCCCGGCTCAAAGCTGATCTTGTTGGCGGCCAGGGCGTCGTTCAGCATCTGCACGCATTCCGCCCCGGTCGGCAGCCCGAGGACGGGGTCCAGCCGCTTGTCATAGCGGATGGACAGGTTGAACCGCGCGCCGTCGCCCAGCCGGTCCGAGAGCACCCGCGCCACCTTGTCCGAGGCCTGCGTGTCGCCGGTGACCCCGTTCACCCGGACGGTGTCGGGCGTCACCGTGACGCTGCCGCTTTCCAGCGCGGCCAGCACATCCACCGCCGCCAGCACCCGAACCGGCCAGCCGCCGGGCAAGGTGTCATCGGTGCGCGTGGCGCCATAGACCGCGGCATTGCCGAACCGCGCCTTGGCGAGGTTTTCCACCGCCGTGCGCAGGGCCTCATCGCTCAGCCGTCCGCGCAGCTGCACCTTGCCATCCTCGCCGCGGGTGGCGGTAAACTCGGGCGGACCCGCGACATCGGCTTTCGGCTTTTCGGTCAGCACCGAGGTCAGCGAGAACACCTCCGGCAGGTTCGATTCCAGCTCGCCCACGACCTTGTCATAGGTGGCCTGGCTGACGCTGTCGGCGGCGATCAGCGAAATATCGGCATCCGAGAAGGTGATTGAGCCCGCACCGATTTCCTTCATCGCTGCCAGCCCCATCGTCACCGCATCGGCCCAGGCCGGGGTGGGCACGCCCATCCCCACGGTGCAGCCCAGCGCCCCGGTGGCACCCGCCGCGCGCGCCGCCGCGAGAATGCGGCTGCTGGCGCGCTCTGTATCGGCGGAACAGGCGTCAAAACGCGGGCCCTGCTCGTCGATCAAAAAGCGCAGGGTGAAGGGGGTAATCACCGGATGCGGCGCCGAAATGTCGAGAGAGAGGCGCACACCTTTGGGGGCAGAACGGCTGAGCGTGGTCTCAACCCGGCCCTTTTCTGTGGTGCTGTCGGTCAGCGCGGTCACCGCAACCTTGTCCGCCGCCACCGATATTTTGGAGCGGGGCAGGGTTTTCAATGTGGTGATGCCGAAATTCATTGCCGCCTGCCAGCCCTCGGGCACCGGGTAATCGGCGGCCTCCAACAGGTCGGTGACATTGCCATTCGCGGCGATGCCTTTCAGGTCAGAGATCAGCTTGTCGCGGTCAACGCCCATCGGCACCAGCCCGATCAGCGAGATCCCGTCGTCATTGCGCAAAATTTCCATCGAGAAGGCGGGCGGCGCGGCGGTTTCCTTCACCGCGACTTCGGTCAGATCGATCAGCCGCGACGCGTCGATGACGGTGCCCACCAGCGCCATCGTGCGGAACCGCTCAGCTTCGGAGGGGGCGGTGCCGGTCAGCGTCACCTGCAACCCGTCGGCCGAGACCCCGGCCCAGGAATGCCCCGCCGCCTCCAGCGTTACCCGCACGAGCGAACTGGTGCGCATCTCGATCACCGTCGAGCCGCCTCCGGCGATCAGCGCGGAGAGGACCAGCGCCAGCGAAAAGGCGGTGGTGTTCAACAGGGTCGGGCCTAAGCGCATGGGCGGGGTGCCTTTGTCTCGGAGCGGGTGCCCCCTCCATAAGAGGCGGGGGCGGGGGGATCAATCAGGCCAGGGCCGCGATGGCAAGAAACAGCGCAAGGATCAGGCCGGTATCGCGGTTCGCGCGAAACAACATGAGGCAGATCGCCGGATTGTCCACATCAAGCTTTTGTAATTGCCAGACCATGTGCCAGCCCATTGCCCAGGGGCCGATCAGGGCGAGGGTCAGCACGAGCGGCGCGGCGCCAGCAGGCAGCAACGCCACAAGGACGGCGGCGGTCAGCAGCACCACCGTGGCGATCATGAAGAACACCAGCCAGCCCTTGGTCTTGTCGCCAAAGAGCCGCGCGGTGGATTTCACCCCGATCAGCACGTCATCCTCTTTGTCCTGATGCGCATAGATCGTGTCGTAAAAGAGGGTCCAGCTGATGCCCGCGACATAGAGGAGGACCGCGGGCAGGCCGAGGCTGCCGGTATGCGCCACCCAGGCCAGAAGCGCGCCCCAGTTGAAGGCGAGGCCCAGAAACACCTGCGGCCACCAGGTAAAGCGTTTCGCAAACGGGTAAATCGCCACCAGAATCAGCGAGGCGACGCCCATGCCGATGGCCGCCCAGTTGAAGCTCAGGAGCACCGCGCCGCCGATCAGCGTTTGCAGCACCAGCCAGATCAGCGCGCCGCGCACCGTCACCTGCCCCGAGGGGATCGGGCGCGAACGGGTGCGGGCCACCTGCGCGTCAAACGCGCGGTCGGTGATGTCATTCCAAGTGCAGCCCGCGCCGCGCATGACAAAGGCGCCCAGAAAGCAGCCCACCGCGATCCACAGATCCATCCAGCGCGGCCCGTCCACCGCCGCCGCCAGCGCCAGACCCCACCAGCAGGGCAGCAGCAAAAGCCAGCTGCCGATCGGCCGGTCAGCCCGCGCCAGCCGCAGATAGGGGCGGGTCCAGCGGGGGGCCAGACGGTCCACCCAATTGTCGGCCACCGCATCGGCCACCATGCCATCGGCGGCGTGCGGTGCGGCCTTCGGGCTCTCTGGCATTTCCGTCATCTCGGTCATATGGTCCGTTCCATGGCACAGGCGAAGATCAGACTTTATGTAGAGCACCCCTTGGTCGCAGGGCAACCCATCCCCCTGACCGAGGCGCAGGCGCATTATCTCTTTGGCGTGATGCGCGAGGGGGTGGGCAGCCTTGTGCGCCTGTTCAACGGGCAGGACGGCGAATGGATTGCCGAGGTGACCACCGCCGCCAAACGCGGCGGCGCGCTGACCCCGCGCGAGGTCTCGGCGCCGCAACTGAACCCGCCCGACCTCTGGCTTCTCTTCGCGCCGATCAAAAAGGCGCGCACCGATTTCATCGTGGAAAAGGCGGCGGAGTTGGGCGCGGCGCGGATCTGTCCGGTGCAGACCGAGTTCACCAATGCCGACAGGATCCGGCAGGATCGCTTGCAGGCGCATGCTCTGGAGGCGGCCGAGCAATGCGGCGGCACCTATGTGCCCGAAGTGGCCGATCTGGCCCCGCTGTCCAAGGTTCTGGCCGGATGGGACCCGGCGCGGCGCATCCTTTGGGCCGATGAAAGCCTGGTGGGCGCGGCCGAGACGCTGGCGGGCCTTGCGCCCGGCCCCTGGTCAATCCTGATCGGGCCGGAGGGCGGGTTTTCAGAGGCCGAGCGCAACCGCCTGCGGGCGCTCGATTTCGTGACGCCGGTCAGTCTGGGGCCGCGCATTCTGCGGGCGGATACGGCGGCCTGCGCGGCGCTGACACTCTGGCAGGCCGCGCTCGGGGATTGGCGATGAGCCTGATCCGCCCGGCGGTCCGCGATCATCTGCTGCGCTGGCAGGAGGTCTGGCTGGCCGCCGCAATCGCGGCCATCGGTCTGTGGCTGATCTGGCTGGGCGGATTGATCCTGATCCCGGCGGGGCTTTTGTTGATGGCCTTTGCGGCGGGCTGGGGGCTGATCGGCTGGCGCAGGCTGGCCTTTGCGCGACCCATCGGGGCACCCGGGCTGGTCGAATGGGACGAGGGGCAGCTGTCCTATTTCCGCCCGGGGTCAGGGGCGGCGCTGGGCGGCGTGATCAGCCTGCGCGATCTGGCCGAGATCAGGCTGCTGAGCCTGACCGGGCAGCTGCATTGGCGGCTGAAAACCCTCGACGGGCAGGCGCTGCTGATTCCGCTGGCGGCGGCGGGGGCCGAGCAGCTTTTTGATGCTTTTGCCACTTTGCCGGGCATTGATATGGCGCGGCTCAGCGCGGCATTGCAACAGCCGCGCAATGGCGCAGGCCCGGTTGTGCAGGTGCTGTGGCAAAGACCCGCCCGCGCGGTCTTGACTTGAGAGTCTAGGCGCGCCACCTCTGTCATCCAAACGGACGGCGGCTCTGGCCCGCCGGTCCCCCCTTTCAGGCCGGAGCGCCCATGTCCATTCCACAACAGGGCGGCGGCCCGATTGAACATTTCGACCAGCTGGCGGACTATATGGCCTCGGGCGAAAAGCCCGGCGCCGATTGGCGCATCGGCACCGAGCATGAGAAGTTCGGCTATTCCAAGGACACGCTGGAACCGCTGCCCTATGAGGGCCGCCGATCGATCAAGGCGATGCTGGAGGGGCTGCGCGACGGCTTTGGCTGGGCGCCGGTGCTGGAGCAAGAGAATATCATCGGCCTGACCAAGAACGGCGCCAATGTCAGCCTCGAACCCGGCGGGCAGTTCGAGCTGTCGGGCGCGCCGCTGGAGACCCTGCATCAGGGGCGTGATGAGCTGGAGACCCATCTGCGCGAAGTGCGGACCGTGGCCGAGCGGATCGGGGCGGGTTTCGTGGGTCTGGGCGCGGCGCCGATCTGGACGCATGCCGAAATGCCGATGATGCCGAAGGGCCGCTACCGGCTGATGACCGATTATATGGGGCGCGTCGGCACCCATGGCACGCAGATGATGTACCGGACCTGCACCGTGCAGGTGAACCTCGATTTCGCCTCCGAGGCGGATATGGTGAAAAAGCTGCGCGTCGGGCTGGCCCTGCAGCCGGTGGCGACCGCGCTTTTCGCCAATTCGCCCTTCTTCGAGGGGCAGCCGAATGGTCATAAGTCGTGGCGCAGCCGCATCTGGCGCGATCTCGACGCGGTGCGCACCGGCATGCTGCCCTTCGCCTTTGAGGAGGGGATGGGCTATGAGCGCTATGTGGATTACGTCCTCGATGTGCCGATGTATTTCGTCTACCGCGACGGCAAATACATCAATGCTCTGGGGCAAAGCTTCCGCGATTTCCTGAAGGGTCAGCTGCCCGCGCTGCCGGGCGAGGTGCCGACATTGTCGGACTGGGCCGACCATATGACGACGGTCTTTCCGGAGACGCGGGTCAAGAAATACATCGAGATGCGCGGAGCCGATGCGGGCGACCGGGCGCATCTGAACGCACTGCCTGCCCTTTGGGTGGGGCTCCTTTATGATCAGGGGGCGCTGGATGCGGCCTGGGATCTCGTCAAGGGCTGGGATGCGGAGACGCGCGAGGCGTTGCGGGTGGCGGCGTCGGTTTCCGCCTTGCAGGCCGAGGTGGGCAGCATCCACATGCAGGATCTGGCGCGTGAGGTGGTGGAGATTGCGCGGGCGGGCCTCGCGGCGCGCGGGCGTGGCGATGGCGGCGAGGCGGCGGATGAGACCGGGTTCCTCGATGTGCTGGCGCAAAGCGTGGCCACGGGCCGTGTCCCGGCGGATGAGCTGCTCTCGCGCTATGCGGGCGAGGCCAAGGCGCCGCTGGAGCGGATTTACGACGATTATTGCTATTGAGCCCTTGGGGGGGGAAGGGAGGGGGCGCTGCCCCCTCGGCCCTTTGGGCCTCACCCCCGAGGTATTTTGGCCAAGAAGAAAGGGGCCGCTCCGATTTCGGGGTGGCCCTATTTCTTTTTGCCGATTTTGGGTTCGGTGCCGACGAGGATGCGGCCGATGTTGCTGCGGTGGCGCCAGAAGACGAGGGCGGCGAGGAGCAGCGCCAAGAGGGTGACTTCGGGGCGGCCGAGCAGGAGGGCGGCAGGGACCGCGAGCGCGGCGGCCACGAGGGCGGAAAGCGAGGAGATGCGGGAGACGGCGGCGGTGAGCGCCCAGAGGCCGCAGGCGGCGAGGCCGACCGGCCAGGCGAGCGCGAGGAGCGTGCCGAGGAAGGTGGCGACGCCTTTGCCGCCGTTGAATTTCAGCCAGATCGGATAGACATGGCCAAAAAAGGCGGCAGCGCCCGCGATCTGCGCCGCATCCTCGCCGATCAGCGCGCGGGCAATGAGGACCGCGATGGCGCCTTTGCCGCTGTCGAGCAGCAGGGTGGCGAGGGCGGCGGGTTTGTTGCCGGTGCGCAGCACATTGGTGGCGCCGATATTGCCCGAGCCGATCTGGCGCAGATCACCGAGGCCCATGGCGCGGGTGATCACCAGACCGAAGGGCACGGAGCCCAGCAGATAGCCGAAAGTGGCGGCGAGGGTGAGGATCGCGGCCCCATGTTCAAGTGTGGGCATCATGCGGCGGCTCCTTTGGAGGTGTGGGCATAGACCTGGGCGCCACCGACGAAAGTGGCCAGCACCCGGCCCTCCATCCTTTGGCCGTCAAACGGGGTGTTTTTGGATTTGGACTGCAGGGTGAAGCGGTCGAGCACGAAAGGCGCATCGGGATCAAAAAGCACGAGATCGGCGGGGGCGCCCTCAGCGAGGCGGCCCTGCGGCAGGCCAAGGCGTTTGGCCGGGTTCAGCGCCATCGCGCGGAAGAGTTGCGGCAGCGTGAGCATGTTCGCGTGATAGAGGCGCATCGCGGCGGGCAGGATGGTTTGCAGCCCCACTGCGCCGGAGGCCGCCTCTTCAAAGGGCAGGCGTTTGGATTCCTCATCCTGAGGCGTGTGCATTGAGCCGATGGTGTCGATCAGCCCTTCGGCCACCGCCTCGACCATCGCCAGACGGTCCTCTTCCGAGCGGAGCGGCGGCGTCATCTTGAAGAAGGTGCGGTAATCGCCGACGTCGAGTTCGTTCAGCGTCAGATGGTGGATCGAGATCCCGGCGGTGACGTCGAGCCCCTGCGCCTTGGCGCGGGCGAGGGCGGGCAGGCTGCGCGCGCTGGTGATCTGATCGGCGTGATAGCGGGCGCCGGTCATCTCGACCAAGGCCAGATCGCGGTCGAGGCCCATCCGTTCGGCCAGCGGCGAGACGCCGGGCAGGCCGCGCAGGCTGGCGAATTTGCCGGAGGTGACGGCGGCGCCTTTTGACAGGCCCGGGTCCTGCGGATGGCCGATCACCAGCGCGCCAAGGCTGCGGGCATAGGTCAGCGCCCGGCTGAGCACCTTGTTATCGGTGGTGACATGATCGCAATCGGTGAAGGCCACGGCACCGGCATCGAGCAAAAAGCCGATCTCGGTCATCTCGCGGCCCTCGCGGCCTTTGGTCAGCGCCGCCATATGCGCCATGCGCACCGGGGCCGAAGCGGCGGCGCGGCGGGTGACAAATTCCAGCATCTCGGGCGTGTCGAGGGCGGGATGGGTGTCAGGGCGCATGACGATGGTGGTGACGCCGCCCGCCGCGGCAGCGAGGCCGGCGGAGCGGAAGCTTTCGCGGTGACGCTCGCCGGGTTCGCCGATCTTGACGCCCCAATCGACGATGCCGGGGGCGAGGCATTTGCCGCCGCAGTCGATGACGGTGGCATCCGCCGGGGCGGACATCGCGCCGATGGCGGCAATCTCTCCGGCATGGACGATGACATTGCCGGTGGATTCGGTCAGCGCCTCGGGGTCGATCAGCCGGGCGTTTTCAAAGAAAAGGGTCATGCCGTCTCCCCAAGATCCGTTGGTGTCCGCGTGTCACGGCGCTGGTGCGCCTCGGCCTGGCCTGCGTCGCGGGCGGCCAGGATGGTGTCCATCACGCCCTGCGTATCGGCCAGATGTTTGATCAGATGCTTTTGCCCGGTGCGGCTGACCAGCTGCACATCGCCAAAAAGCCGCCGCACGGTGACCAGATCGCCGAGCGCCAGCTGCCGCCCCTGCGGGCCGATCAGGCGGCGGTCGGTCAGCTGCCAGCGGCGGGCGAAAACCTCGGACTTCACCAAAAGCGCGCGCAGCCCCACCGCGAGAAAGACCCCGAGGAGGCCCGCCCAGATCTGGCTGCCCTTGCCCAGCATCGGCATCACCAGGAGCACAGCGGCGGCACCCATCGCCGCCAGTGCCGCCTGATCGGACCAATAGCGCCGCAGATCGGGCAGGAACACCGCCTGCAGCACCTCGCCTTCGGCTTTCGGTACTTCGCTCTCGGGGCCGGGGCGGTAGGCGTGCACGCCATCGCGGCCGGTGTTCTTGGGGTCAGACATCCATGCCACCGGCGGCGGCGCGGCCGCGCTCGGCGCGCAGGTTGCGGGCCAGAAGATCCATGCAGGCCATGCGCACCGCCACGCCCATCTCCACCTGTTCCTGAATGACGGAGCGGTTGATGTCATCGGCGATCTCGCCGTCGATCTCAACGCCGCGGTTCATCGGGCCGGGGTGCATGACGATGGCATCGGGCTTGGCATAGGCGAGTTTCTCGGCATCCAGCCCGTAGCGGTGGTAATATTCCCGCTCTGACGGGATGAAACCGCCGTCCATCCGCTCTTTTTGCAGACGGAGCATCATCACCACATCGGCGCCCTCAAGACCCTTGCGCATGTCGTCAAAGACCTCGCAACCGAATTCCTGCACCCCCGCGGGCATCAGGGTGGGGGGCGCGATCAGCCGCACCCGGTTCTCCATCTTGCCGAGCAGGATCAGGTTTGAGCGCGCCACCCGGCTGTGCGCGACATCGCCGCAGATCGCCACGGTCAGCCGCTGGATCCGGCCCTTGGCGCGGCGGATGGTCAGCGCATCCAGAAGCGCCTGCGTCGGATGCTCATGCCGGCCGTCGCCCGCGTTCAGCACCGCGCAATTCACCTTGCTGGCCAGCAGGTTGACCGCCCCGGACGAGCCGTGCCGCACCACCAGCAGATCGGGGTGCATGGCGTTCAGCGTCAGCGCGGTGTCGATCAGCGTCTCGCCCTTTTTCACCGAGGAGCTGGCCACCGACATGTTCATCACATCGGCGCCGAGACGCTTGCCCGCCAGCTCAAAGCTGGCCTGGGTGCGCGTGGAGTTCTCGAAAAACATGTTGATCTGGGTGAGACCCGCCAAAGCATCGGTGCGCTTGACCGTGCGGCGGTTCAGATCGACGTATTTGTCGGCCAGATCCAGAACACTGCGGATTTCATCGGGGGCGAGATGTTCGATCCCCAACAGGTGACGCGCGCGGAATGCCATGGAAATCTCCCCGATCCGGTCTCGGGCGCTTATGGCAAATGGGGGCGCGTCAGGCAAGCCGGAAGGCGCCGGATCCGGGGTTCTCGCGCGGCGGTCGGGCGGGGGCGGGGCGGCGCACGGCTTTACCTTGGCGCAGCGCGGCCCTAGCTTGGCGGCCATGGAATCGCTCAGCCCGCCCGATATGGATTTTCACACCGCCGTTGCCCTGATGCAGTGGCAGCTGGAGATGGGTGTGGATGAGGCGATGCTGGATGCGCCGCTCAACCGCTATGATCTGCCCGACCGTGTGGCCCCCGCGCCGAAGGCGGCGGGCAGCGAGATCAGCCTGCCCAAACGCGGGGCTGCGCTGGATCTGCCGCCACCGCCACCGCCGGTTGTGCCCGCCGCCGAGGCGGATCTCGCGGCCAAAGCCGCCGGAAGTCTGGCGGAGCTGGCGGCAGCCCTGGAGGCCTTCGGGCATTGCGAGCTGAAAAAGGGCGCGCGGACCACGATCTTTGCCGAGGGCGACCCGGCGGCGCGGGTGATGGTGATCCTTGATGCGCCCCGGCGCGAGGAGGATATGGCGGGCCGGGTGATCACCGGCGCCGCCGAGGTGTTGCTGGGCCGGATGCTGGCGGCGATTGGCCTGTCGGTCGGCGGGCCGGACCCGATGGCCGGGGCCTATCTGCTGCCCGCCTTGCCCTGGCGCTCGCCCGGGGACCGCGACCCCGAGGAGGAGATGGCGGCGATGATGCGCCCCTTCCTCGCGCGGCATGTGGCGCTGGCGGCCCCCGAGGTCATCCTCTGTATGGGCAATGCCGCCTGTGGCGCGGTGCTGGAGCGCAAGGGCATCACCCGGCTGCGCGGCCAATGGGCCAGCGCCTTTGACCGGCCGGTGCTGGCGACCCTGTCGCCGCAAGCTTTGCTGATGCAGCCGCAGGGCAAGGCGCAGGCCTGGGCGGATCTGCTGGCGCTGCGGGCGAAACTCGGGGCCTGAGGGCCAGCTCTCCGGGCCCGGGGCCTGAGAATGCCGGGCCTGCCGTGCCGTCTCTCGCAAAAAATTGTGCATCCTGCGACGGAATGTCTGCGCAAGATCGTTCTGCATCCGGCGTTTTGCCCGTACTCTGGGCAAGGATGGACGGGGAGTGGTACGCGCAGACGAACGCGGCCGATAAAAGGGCGATACGCATGCGATTTTGGATCCGCAGCCTGATGGGGTTGTTTCTGGTGGCGATGACGGTGGCGCTGCTCGGGGCGGGCGGCTGGATGCTGAAAACCACGCTGGATGCCCGCGCGGCGGAGAAAGCCTTTCCGCGTCAGGCGCGCGAGCGGGTGTTTTCCGCCAATGTCGCGCCGGTCACCGTGGGGGAACTGACGCCGGTGCTGACCTCTTATGGTCAGGTGCAAAGCCTGCGGCAGCTTGAGATCCGCGCCGCCACTGCCGGGCGTATCCTGCATTTGTCGCCAAACTTCCTCGAAGGGGGCAGCGTGCAGGCGGGGGAACTTCTCGTGCAGCTGGACCCGGCCGAGGCGCAGGCAGCGCGCGATACATTGGTGGCCTCGGTCTCGGAGGCCGAGGCGGCCTTGGCCGAGGCGGAGCGGGCCGTCACCATCACCGGCGATGATCTGGCCGCCGCCGAGGAACAGGCGCGGCTGCGCGAGCAGGCGCTGACCCGGCAGCGCAGTCTGCGCGCGGGTGGCATCGGCACCGTGGCCGATCAGGAAACCGCCGAGCTGGCGGCGAGCACCGCGAAACAGGCGGTGCTGACCCGCCGTTCGGCGCAAAGTACGGCGCAGAGCAAGCTTGATCAGGCGCGCACCACACTGGAGCGGCAACGGATCGCGCTGCGCGAAGCAGAACGCAAGCTGGCCGATACCGAGATCCGCGCCGATTTCGCCGGGAATCTCTCGGGCGTGATGGTGGTGCAGGGCGGCCTGGTCTCGACCAATGAGCAATTGGCCAGCCTGATCGATCCGGCGGCGCTGGAAGTGTCGTTCCGGGTCTCGACCGCGCAATATGCCCGGCTGCTGAACGCAGAGGGCCAGCTGACGCCGACGCAGGCCGAGGTGGCGCTGGAGGTGGCGGGGGATGAGCTGACCGCCACCGCACATCTGAGCCGGGTGGGCGCGGAGGTGGGCGAGGGGCTGACCGGACGTCTGCTTTACGCGCAGATCGATCAAGGCGGTGCGGGCTTTCGGCCCGGCGATTTCGTGACCCTGCGGCTGGCGGAACCGGCATTGCAGGATGTGGCCGAAGTGCCCGCGAGTGCCGTGGGCAGCGATGGCATGGTTCTGGCGCTGACCGATGATGAGCGGCTGGAGGCTTTGCCCGCGAAAATTCTGCGCCGTCAGGGCGATGCGGTCATCGTCGCGGCCGCCGCCCTGCGCGGGCGCGAGATTGTCACCGAACGCTCTCCCCTGCTGGGCGCCGGGCTGAGGGTGCGGCCGATCCGGTCCGAGAGCGCTGCGACCGGCCCGGCGACGCCGCCGACAGCAGCGGCCGCCCCGGTGACGGCGCAAAGCGTGGTGCTGAGCCCGGAGCGGCGGGCGAAACTGATCGCCTATGTCGAGGGCAACGCCCGGATGCCCGCCGAGGCCAAGGCGCGGATCCTTGCGCAGTTGCAACAAGATGAGGTGCCCGCGCAGGTGATTGAGCGGCTTGAAACCCGGATGGGGGGCTGAGGATGGCGGTTCCGGCAGAGGGCAGGGGCGTGGCGATGCGGGCGCGGGGGATCCTCTCGATCTTTGCCCGGCACCGGACGCTGGCCAATATCGTGCTGGTGCTGATGATCGGCGCGGGGTTGGCGGCCCTGCCACGGATGCGGGCGCAGACCTTTCCCGACAGCGTGGTGCAAGAGGTCCGGGTGACGGTGAAATGGGATGGGGCGGGGGCGGATGACGTCGACCGCGCCATCGTGCAGGTGCTGGAACCCTCGCTGCTGGCGGTGGAGGGGGTGGACGCCTCAAGCGCGCGGGCGACCGAAGGTTCGGCGCGCATCGTGCTGGAGTTCGAGCCCGGCTGGGATATGGCGCGGGCGGTGAATGATGTGGAGACCGCGCTTTCCACCTCGGGCGATCTGCCCGAGGAGGCGGAAACGCCCGAAGTCACCCGCGGCACCTGGCGCGATACGGTGACCGATGTGGTGATCACCGGCCCGCTCTCGCCCGAGCAATTGGGGCGGCTGGCGGATGAGCTGGTGGTGCGGCTTTACGCCGAAGGGGTGACGCGGACCAGCGTTCAGGGATTGGCCGCGCCGCAAACGGTGGTCGAGGTGCCCAGCCTCAACCTGATCCGTCATGATGTCACGCTGAGCCAGATTGCCGGGCTGATCAGCGCCGAAGCCGCCACCCAGCCTGCGGGCGATGTGGCGGGCGGTGCCGCACGGGTGCGCACCGGCGAAGAGAAACGCTCGGCCCCCGACATCGCCAGTCTGGTGATCCGCGCCAATCCCGATGGCTCGAACCTGACCATCGGCGATGTGGCAAACATTCGCACCGAGGGGGCCACGCGCAACCGTGCCTACTACGTCGGTCCGAATCCGGCGATGGTGATCAATGTGGGCCGCTCGGCGCAGGGCGATGCCATCGGCATTCAGAACAGCGTGCAAAAGGTCGTGGACACGATGGCGCTGACGCTGCCGAAAGACACGCATATCGATCTGATGAACACCCGCTCGGCGCAGATCACCCAGCGGATCGACCTCTTGGTGACCAATGGGATTCAGGGGCTGGCTTTGGTGCTGGGGCTGTTGTTCCTGTTCCTCAATGCGCGGACCGCGCTCTGGGTGGCGGCGGGGATTCCGGTGGCGATGATGGCGGCGGTGGCGGTCATGTATATGGCGGGCCTCACTTTCAACATGATCTCGATCTTCGCGCTGATCATCACTTTGGGCATCGTGGTGGATGATGCGATTGTGGTGGGCGAGCACGCCGATTTCCGCGCGCGCCATCTGCGCGAACCGGCGGTGGAGGCGGCGGAGAATGCCGCCATGCGGATGGCCGCGCCGGTGTTTTCCTCGACCGCGACCACGGTCATCGCCTTTGCGGGCCTGATGGTGATCGGCGGGCGCATGGGCAATATCATCGGCGATATTCCCTTCACGGTGATCGCCGTGCTCTCGGCCAGCCTGATGGAATGTTTTTTGATCCTGCCCAACCACATGGCGCATGCGCTGGCGCATATCGACAAGACGCCGTGGTATGACTGGCCCTCGCGGCAGGTGAACCGGGGGTTTGACTGGTTCCGCATGCGGATCATGCGGCGGATCACCGCGGGGGTGGTGCGGGCGCGCTATCCGGTGCTGGCGGCGGCGCTGGCGCTGCTCGCCTTTCAGGTGACGCTGATCCTGTCGGGTCAGGTGCAATGGCGGTTTTTCAACGCGCCCGAACAGGCGACGGTGACGGGCAATTTCTCAATGCTGCCGGGGGCGACGCGCGCCGACACGATGGCAATGCTGACCGGCATGCAAAAGGCGGTGACCGATCTTGGCGCGACATATGAGGCGGAGTTTGGCACCAATCCGGTGAAATACACACTGGCGCAGATCGGCGGCAATGCGGGCTCGGCGCTGGCCAGTTCCGACACCAAGGATGAGGATCAGCTGGGCTCGGTCTCGATCGAGCTGATCGACCCGGATTTCCGGCCCTATTCCTCGGCGGAATTCATCGCGGCGCTGCAAGAGGCGACGCCGAAATCACCGTTGCTGGAGGAGCTGTCGTTTCGCGGCTATCGCGCGGGGCCGGGCGGGGCGGGCATCTCGGTCGATCTTTCCGGTGCGGAGGCGTCTGAGCTGAAGGCGGCGGCGGAGGATCTGAAAGGCACGCTGGCCGCCTATCCGGAAGTATCGGCGCTGGAGGATAACCTCTCCTATGACAAGAACGAGCTGGTGCTGGATCTGACGCCGCAGGGCAAGGCGCTGGGCTTTACCATCGAGGAATTGGGCCGCGAATTGCGCAGCCGTCTGAACGGGACCGAGGCCGCAACCTTTGCCGACGGGCCGCGCTCGGCCTCGATCCGGGTGGAACTGCCCGACGACGAACTGGCCGCCGATTTCATCGAAACCATGCAGTTGCGTGCGCCGAGCGGGGCCTGGGTGCCGCTGTCGGACATTGTCACCGTCTCGACCAAATCCGGTTTCTCCACCATCCGGCGCGAGAATGGCCTGCGGCTGGTGGCGGTGACGGGCGAGTTGTCCGAGGATGATCCTGACCGCGCCAATGCGATCACCAAAGAGCTGAAAGAGGTGATCCTGCCGCGTCTGGCCGAGGATCACGGCGTGGCCTATCAGCTGGCCGGGCTGGCCGAGCAGGAAAACGATTTCCTGAGCGATGCGCTGCTGGGCCTCGCCTTCTGTCTGATCGGGATCTACATCGTGCTGGCATGGATTTTTGCCAGCTGGACCCGGCCCTTGGTGGTGATGTCGGTCATTCCCTTCGGCCTCATTGGCGCGATCTGGGGGCATTATATCTGGGGCCTGCCGATGTCGATGTTCTCGATTGTCGGGCTGATCGGCATGGCGGGGATCATCATCAACGATTCCATCGTGCTGGTCTCGACCGTCGATGAATATGCCGAAAAGCGTGGGCTGGTGCCGGCGATCGTGGATGCGGTGGGCGACCGGTTGCGGCCGGTGCTCCTGACCACATTGACCACGGTGCTGGGGCTGGCGCCGCTGCTCTATGAGAAATCGGCGGCGGCGCTGTTCCTCAAGCCCACGGTGATCACGCTCTGCTATGGCCTCGGCTTCGGGCTGTTGATCGTGCTGTTGGTGGTGCCCGCTTTGCTGGCGGTGCAGCTCGATCTCGGGCGGCATCTGCGGGCGTTCCGGCGCGGCCTGACCGGGCGGCATGCGGGCGGGCGGCGCGCGCGGCTGGCGCTCTGGGGGATGGCCGCACTGATGGCGCTGGCGATGGCGGCGACGCTGGGGCTGGCGGGCTATGAAGGGCAGGGCATGGCGAAGGCTTTGGGCCTCTTTACCCTGATCGCGCTGGGCCTGGTGGGGTTGGCGGCGGTCATCCTGCCGCGCTTCATCGCGGCCCCGCCCGCTGCGGGCAAGGCCTGAGCGGCACTCAGCCCTTGCAGCCGCGGATCTCGACCGCGCGGCCCTGATCGCCCAGAACGGTGATGGTCAGCGCCGAGCGGTCGAGCGCGAAGGGTTTGGCATCTTCGGGCACGAAATCGGCGCTGGTTACCAGTACCCCGCCCTGCCGCTTGTTGTCGCTGTCCGAAATCCAGACCGGGGCGCCGTTCAACTCAAACAGGCCCACCTCGCCCGCGCCGAGGCTGGGCATTTTGATCTCGGCGGTCACCCGCATGCCATCGGCAATCGGTTCGATGTGGCAGCTGGCCTGACCGCGGAAGGTCTCGGGGCGCTGGGTCAGCGCGGTGCGGATCTGTGCATCGGGCGCGCCAGGGCCGCTCAGCTCCATCTGCAGGCCCAGCTCAACCGGCACGCAGATGTCATGGCAGATCCCCATGGCGACATCCGCCTCCATCTCGACCGGCAGGGAGGGGTCACGAGGGGTGATCTCGATGGGCAGGATCATTTCGCGCAGATACCCGACGCTGCGCATGCCGTTCAGGTCAAAGACCTGCGGGCGCGGCCAGTGGATTGCCACCGAGGCCACGTTTTGCGAGCGGCTGAAATCAAACTGCGGCGGGATGCCCGCATCGCCCGGCGCGCGCCAATAGGTCTTCCAATTGGCATCCAGCTCAACCCGGAGCGCCGTCATCCGCGTGCCGGTGGCGGTTTCCCAACCCGGCAGCAGATCGGCCTCGACGAGGCCCGGCGGCAAGTCCTGTGCCTGCGCCGGAACGGGCATCACAGCGCCGCAGAGGGGCAGGCTGAGCGCGAGCGCCAGCGCGGCACCCCTGCGCAGCGGCCGGGAATCGAGGGTCATCGGGGTCATCATGCCTTCACCTAGCGCCGGGAATGGCCTGCGGGAAAGTCACAAACGCGCCATCTGGGCCCAGTCTTGCACGAATGCCACAGCCAATCGCGCACCGCCCCTTGCGCGGCGCGGGGCGGCGGGTGATGCTGAGGAGAAGGAGAACCCTATGGACCTGACCGGCAAAATCCTGATTGCCATGCCCGGGATGGGCGATCCGCGCTTTGAACATAGCGTGGTCTATATGTGCGCGCATTCGCCTGAGGGCGCGATGGGGCTGATCATCAACAAGCCGCTGCCCGAGCTGGATTTTTCCGATCTGCTCAATCAACTCGACATTCAGGTGCCGCAGGGCGACCGGGCGATCTCGGTGCCGGTGCAATTTGGCGGGCCGGTGGAAACCGGGCGGGGCTTTGTGCTGCATTCGGGCGACTGGCCAGGGCGGCGGGCCGATGGCGAAGGCACGCTGCGTCTGGGCGGCGGCATCGCGATGACCGCGACCCGCGACATTCTGGTCGATATGGCGCAGGGCACCGGGCCGCAGCAGGCGATTCTGGCCTTGGGCTATTCCGGCTGGGGGCCGGGGCAGCTGGAGAATGAGATTCTCGACAACGGCTGGCTGACGACCGACAGCTCTCTGGATCTGGTGTTGGGCACCGTACCGGGGGCCAAATGGGAGGGGGCCTTGCGCTCAATGGGGGTGGAGCCTTTGTCGCTCTCTTCCGCCGCGGGCCATGCCTGAGCGGCGCGCGCGTTACGGGAGCGGGGCTATGGGCGCGGCGCTGCCGCGCGGCGCAGACGGTCGTTGATCGCGCGCCCCAGACCATGATCGGGGATCGGGGCGACCGCGATGCGGCGGCTGCCGCCCGCCAGAACATCCGCCGCCCGCAGCAGGTGAAAGAGCTGCGCCGCCGCCTCCACCAGATCACCGGAGGGGGAGAGGTTCAGCTCGGCACCCGCGCAATCATGCCCGAAGCCCAGCCAGACCTCATCGCCCTGCCGCGCGCGGGCCTCAAGGCGCACCGGCGCGCCGGGGGCGTAATGCGACAACAGCTGACCGGGGGCGCTGGGCTTGTCGGCGTCACCTCCCAGGGCGAGTGGCACGCCAAGGCAGGCCTCCAGCGCCTCAGACGGAATGCCGCCGGGGCGCAGCAGAACGGGTGGATCACAGGCGAGGATCGTCGATTCGACCCCCACTTCACAGGCGCCGCCGTCGACCACCGCCTCGATCCGGCCCGCAAGACCCGTCATCACATGCTCGGCCCACGTCGGGCTGATCTTGCCGGAGGGGTTGGCCGAGGGCCCGGCCAAAGGCCCGTCAAAGGCCCGCAAGAGGGCGCGGGTGACCGGATGCGCGGGCAGGCGGATGGCGACCGAGCCGAGACCGGCGGTGACCAGTTCCGACAGGCCGGAATCCGGGCGCAGCGGCAGCACGAGGGTCAGCGGGCCGGGCCAGAAAGCCTCGGCCACGCGCCGCGCCTCATCGCCCAGCACCGCATAGCGGGACACGGCCTCGAGATCGGCCAGATGCACGATCAGCGGGTTGAAACTCGGGCGGCCCTTCGCCTCATAGATCCGCGCCACGGCCCGGTCATTGCGGGCGTCGCCGCCAAGGCCATAGACCGTCTCGGAGGGAAAGCCGACCAGACCGCCCGCCCGCAGGATATCGGCGGCGGTTGTCAGCCCTTCGGTGGTGGGCTCCAGCAGGCGGGTTTCAATGTTCATCGTGTGACGCAGCGTTGGGGTTGCCGGGGCAGGGTCTTGCGTTAGCCTGCGGGGCGTTAGATCGTGCATACGCGCATGGCCCCGCCTTGCCAAGCGCGACCGAGGGAGAGAGCCATGCCGTATTCGTCGCCCGTCGCGGAGTTCCGCTTCATTCTGGATCAGGTGGTGCCGCTGGCACCGGTGGCGGCCTGCCCGCGTTTCGCCGAGGCCACGCCGGAGACGGTGGAGGCGATCCTGACCGAGGCGGGGCGGCTCTGCGATCAGGTGATGGCCCCCTTGCAACGCCCGGGTGACCTGCATCCCGCGCGGCTGGAAAACGGCGTGGTGCGCACCTCGCCCGGGTTCGCGGCGGGCTACAAGGCGATTGCGGAGGGCGGCTGGGTCGGGGTGGCGGCCGCGCCGGAATATGGCGGTATGGGGCTGCCGCAGGCGATCAACATGGCGGTGAACGACATGATGTCGGGTGCCTGCCTGTCGTTGCAGCTGAATCCCTTGCTGACTCAGGGCCAGATCGAGGCGTTGGAGCATCACGCCTCCGACGCGATCAAGGACCTCTATCTGCCGAAACTGATCTCGGGCGAATGGTCGGGGACGATGAACCTGACCGAACCGCAGGCGGGATCGGATGTGGGCGCGCTGCGCACCAAGGCCGAACCGCAGGCGGATGGCAGCTACCGCATCACTGGGCAGAAGATCTACATCAGCTGGGGCGACAGCGATGTCGTGGAAAACGTCTGCCATCTGGTGCTGGCGCGGCTGCCGGGGGCGGCCGAAGGGACGCGGGGGATCAGTCTCTTCATGGTGCCAAAATTCCTGCCCGATGCGGCGGGCAAGCCCGGGGTGCCGAATGATCTGAAAGTGGTCAGCCTGGAGCACAAGATGGGTCTGCACGGCTCACCCACCTGCGTGATGGCCTTTGAGGGGGCGACGGGCTGGATGGTCGGCGCGCCGCATAAGGGGATGGCCGCGATGTTCACCATGATGAACAACGCCCGTCTGGCGGTGGGGATTCAGGGCATCGGTGTGGCCGAGGCGGCGACGCAAAAGGCGGTGGACTATGCCCGCGACCGTCAGCAGATGGGCGCGATCATCGACCATGCCGATGTGCGGCGGATGCTGGCCACGATGAAGGCCGAGGTCTTTGCCGCCCGCGCCATCGCCATGGCCTGCGCTGTCTCACTGGATATGGCGCGCGGGGTGAAACCGGAGGCGGCGGCGGAATGGCAGGCGCGCGCGGCGCTGCTGACGCCGATCGCCAAGGCGTATGGCACCGACATTGGTTGTTCGGTGGCGGAAATGGGCGTGCAGGTGCATGGCGGCATGGGGTTCATTGAGGAGACGGGTGCCGCGCAGTTTTACCGCGATGTCCGGGTGACCGCGATTTATGAGGGCACCAACGGCATTCAGGCGATGGATCTCGTGGGCCGCAAGATGATGGATGACGGCGCGGCGGCCTTTCGCCTGCTGGCCGAGGTCGAAGAGGCCGCGGCATCGGCGCGCGCCACGCTGCCCGATCTGGCCGACAGCGTCTGGCAGGCGGCGGAGGCGTTGCGCGAGGCCACCGAATGGCTGCTCGGCCAGCCCGCGCAAGAGCGTTTTGCGGGCGCGGTGCCCTATCTGCGGGCCTTTGCGCGGGTGCTGGGCGCGCATTTCCACCTGAAAGCGGCGCTGGTCGGGGATGGCGCCCGCAAGGCGCTCGCCGCTGTCTATATCCAACGGCTCTTGCCGCAATATGCCGCCGCCTTGGCCGAGGCGCGGGCCGGATCGGCGGGGCTCTATGCGCTGAGCGCCGAGGATCTGGGCGCATGAGCGCGGCGGGCGCATCGGGACTTGGGGCGGCGGCCGCGGCTGAGGCCATGGTGATCCGCTACCCCTGGGCCGACGCGCCTGACTTTGGTGTCGCGCAAGAGGTGGCGCCGGGGGTTCTCTGGCTGCGCCTGCCGCTGCCGATGGCGCTTGACCATGTCAACGCCTATGCGCTGGAAGAGAGCGACAGCTGGACGGTGATTGACCCCGGTCTGGACACGCCCAAGGCCCGCGCGATCTGGGAGGGGCTTTTGGCCGGACCGCTGGCGGGCAAGCCGGTGGGGCGGGTGGTGGTGACACATTACCACCCCGATCACATCGGCCTTGCGGGCTGGCTGATGGCGCGCGGCGCCGCCCTCTGGACCACACGCACCAGTTGGCTGATGGCGCGGATGCTGGTGCTGGATGAGCAGCCCCTTCCCAGTGCGCAAACGCTGGCCTTCTGGCGCGCCGCCGGGATGGACCCGGCGCTATATGCGCAGCGCGCGGCGGAGCGGCCCTTCAATTTCGCCGATTGCGTCCATCCTTTGCCGCAGGGCTATACACGGCTGACCGAGGGGCAAGTGCTGGAGATGGGCGGGCGGCGCTGGCGGGTGCATATGGGCGATGGCCATGCGCCCGAACATGCCACCTTCTGGAGCCTTGAGGATGATCTGGTGATCGGCGGCGACCAGCTTTTGCCCTCGATCTCGGCCAATCTCGGGGTCTATGCCTCGGAGCCGCTCGCTGATCCGGTGGGTGAATGGCTGACCGCCTGCCGCCGGTTCCAGACCCTGGCCGAGGGGCGGCATCTGGTGCTGCCGGGGCATAAACTCCCCTTCACCGGCCTGCCGCTGCGCCTGCGGCAGATGATTGAGAACCATCTGAACGCGCTCGACCGCCTGACCGAGGCACTGGCTGAGGGGCCGCGCACGGCGGCGGAATGTTTCCCGCTGTTGTTCAAGCGCGCCATTGGCCCGGCGGAATACGGGCTGGCGCTGGTCGAGGCCGTCGCGCATCTGAACCATTTGTGGCATCAAGGCGTTATCGCCCCGGAGACCCGCGCCGATGGCGCGCATCTGTGGAGACTGGCATGAGCAATGACGCACCCGACATCATGACCACCGCTGAAGCACATGAGAATGCCGCGCTGCCGCAGGCGCATGCGTTCCATTGCGTGCCGGGGGTGGACAGCCCGGAATGCCGCCCGCTGCCGCAATCGCTGACCCGGGAGACGGTGGCGGAAAAAAGCGAGGCGCAATGGGCCTATGAGCGGCTGGTGCTCTACATCGCCGATTTCGAGAAACATCTGGATGCCGAACATGAGGTGGGGCTTGGCCTTGCCGGGACGGCGGCGGGGGTGATCCGCATCGAGGGCATGGGCTATTTCGCCCCCGATCTGCTGACCTTTTATGGCCGCGATGAGCAGGGCGCCAAGATGCAGCTGGTGCAGCATGTCAGCCAGCTGAATGTCATGCTGGTGGCCGCGCAAAAGGTTGTGCCCGAGGAAGCGCCGCGCCGCATCGGATTTCGCCTCTCGGCAGACCTTGATGCACGCTGAGACCGCCCTACAACAAAGGCAGGTTTTGCGGATACATTTGCCCCTCGGGGCGTGACAGCGCAGGATTTTTCGGCTAGGTCCAGCCGTGAATATTTCGTCAGGAGAGCAAGATGGCTGACTTCGTACCGGGCAAGATGGACATCCGCGCCCAGGAAAAAACCTACAACGGTTTCATCACCTTCACCACCCGCTCGGTCATCGTGATCTGTGCGGTTCTGGTGTTCATGGCTTTGGCCAACGCCTGATTTTCCAAAGAAAGGGATGCGCATGCTGCGGCATCTGATCTGGCTGGTGTTGCCACTGGCCCTGGCGGCCTGCGGCGCTGAGCCGAAATGGGCCCCCGATGAACAGGTGCGCGCCGCGGCCTATCATTCGGGCAATCCGCCCTCTGTCACCCTGTTCACCGTTGTGGGGATTCCACGCGGTCAGGGGGGGCACTCGGGTCTGATGATCGACGGGAGCGAGCGGATCATGTTCGATCCCGCCGGCACCTGGTATCACCCGAATGTGCCCGAGCGGAACGATGTGCATTTCGGCATCACCGACAAGATGAAGGCATTCTACATCGACTATCACGCCCGCGAGACCTATTTCGTGCGCGAGCAGAAGGTGCCGGTCTCGCCGGAAGTGGCCGAGATGCTGATCCAGCGCGCCGAGGCGCATGGGGCGGCACCCAAGGCCTTTTGTGCGTCGGCCGTCACGGATGTACTGTCGGGGGTGCCCGGATTTGAGGGTATCGGCCGCACATTCAGCCCGATCAGCCTGTCCAAGCGGTTCGCGGAACTGCCGGGCGTGACCTCGAAAGACAATTACGATGGCGATCCCGCAAACCACACGGATGTGCTGATGGTGCAGGCGACAGACCGTCGGCGGTAACAGTGCCCATCGCGCGATGAAAAAAGCCCCGCTTCGGCGGGGCTTTTTGATTTTCGGGGGATGGCGGGCTCCGTCTGGGCGGGCTCCGTCTGGGCACACTCAGCCGGGGCGCGCGCTCAGCCGAGGAGATAGAGCGCGGCGTAGAGTGTCAGTGCGCCTGCGCAGATGGCCGCCAATGTGTTGCGGGTGACGATGCCCACCACCACCGTCATCATGGCGGCGATCAGACGGGCCGGGTCAAAGATGCCATCGGTACCGGCGGGCCAAAGCACGCCCGGTGCCACCAACCCGGGCAGCACGGCCACCGGCGTATAGCGCAGATAGCGCAGAAGGCTCTCGGGCAGGCTGCGTTTGCCGGTCATGCCCAGAAAGGACAGGCGCAGCAGAAAGGTGCCCAGTCCGAGCGCCAGGATCATCGTCCAGATTTCAAGCGTAGAGTAATACATCAGCCGCGCTGCCTTTTCATCCAAAGCTCGGTCTGCACACCGGCAATCATCGCCAGCACGGCCGCAATCAACAGGCCCACGCCCGAGGGCAGAAAGGCCAGCGCCAGCGCGCCCGCGACCGAGACGAAAGCCGCCACCACATGCGCCAGCGTGCGCAGCATCGGGCCGATCATTGCCAGAAAGGTGATCGGCACGGCGAAATCCAGCGCGAATGACGGCGGAATCGCCTGGCCCACCGTGGCGCCGACCAATGTCGCACCGATCCAGACCGGCAGCATCGGCGTGGCGGCGCCTGCGTAAAAGGCGAGCTTGTCGCGCAGGGTCCGCCAGGGATGCGCTTCATAATCGGAGATGGTCACTGCGTAATTCTGGTCAAACAGCGCATAGGCAACCAGCAGCTTTTGCCAGCCTTTGGCATGGGCCAGATGCGGCGCAAGGCTGGCGGAATACATCGCCAGCCGCAGGTTGACCGCCAGCGCGGTGGCGATGATCAGCAGGATCGGGGCAGAATCGCTCATCATCTGCAGGGCGGTGAACTGCGACGCGCCCGCGATGACCAGGGTTGAAAACCCCATGACCTGCGCCAGCGTCAGGCCCGCTTCGGTGCCCGCAACGCCAAACAGAAGGCCAAAAGGGACCACGACCAATATGAAGGGCAGGGCCAACTGTACCCCCTGCCAATAGGCACGGCCGGGTGTATGCGGGGGAGGAACGGGATTTGACATGTCTGCTTGCTCTGTCCGGGACGATGGGTCAGTCATAGGCCACGGGATGGCGGATGCAAGGTGCCGTGCAGATGCGGACCAGACAGGTTCGCACAGGATGGCCCTTGCGGATGCACAGAATGGCGGCGCGGTGACGGTCTTGCGGGGCGTGGCACCGATGCCTGGCGGGCAGGTTGAAATGGCAATCATGGGGCTGATCCTTGCGGGCGGTGCGGCGCGGCGGATGGGCGGTGCGGACAAGGCGCTGCTGTCTTTGGCTGGCCGGCCGCTGGTGGCGCATGTGGCCGCAGGCCTGGCGCCGCAGGTCGCGCGCTTTGCCCTGTCGGCCAATGGGATGCCTGAGCGGTTTGCCGCGCTGTTGCCCGGCGTGCCGGTGCTGGCCGACCCGCGGGAGGCGCAGGGTCTGGGCCCGCTGGCGGGGGTGCTGGCGGGGTTGGACTGGGCCGCGGCGCAGGGCGCGGAGGCATTGGTGACGGTGGCGGTGGACACGCCCTTTCTGCCGTCCGATCTGGTGGCCCGGTTGCAGGCGGCGGCGTCTGCGGGCGGGGGGGCAGCCTGCGCCAGCAGCCTCGGCCGGATGCATTACACCTGCGCCTTGCGCCCGGTGGCGGGGGCTGCGGCGGCGCTGCGCGCGGCGCTGGCCACCGGCACGCGTCGCTTGCGATTCGGGCTGGATGCGGCTGTCGAAGTGCCGTTCGGCCTGATCGGGGCCGGGATCGGGGCCGGGGCGTCGCAGGCTGCGGCGGATCCGTTTGGCAATCTCAACACGCCGGAGGATCTGGCGGCGGCAGAGGCGATGATCGCGGTCCTTGCGCCGCCAGCCCCCGGCGCCGCAGGATGAGGGGTATCCGCATTCAGCATGGTCTGCCGCCCGCGCAAACACCGGCGGCGGCCCGGCTCTATTGGCAGGCCTTTGCGGGCAAACTCGGCGCCGTGATGGGCCCCGAGCCATTGGCGCTTCGTTATATCGCCCGGGTCGTGCAGCATGATCATGCGGTGGTGGCGCTGACGGCGGAGGGCGTGCTCTGTGGCGTCGGCGGATTTCGCTCGGCAAAGGGCGCGTTCGTCGGCGGAGAGGCCCGTGATCTGCGGGCGGTTTATGGCTGGTGGGGCGGGCTGTGGCGGCAGGCCTGTCTGTGGCTGCTCAACCACGACATCGAGCCGCAGGCCCTGGTGGTGGACGGGCTGGTGGTCGCCCCGGAATGCCGGGGGCAGGGCATCGGCGCGGCGCTGCTGGCGGCATTGAGCGACGAGGCGCGCTGGCGCGGGCATTCGGAATTGCGTCTGGATGTGGTCGCGGAAAATCTGCGGGCCCGGGCGCTCTATGCGCGCGAAGGCTTTGTCATCCGCGGCCACCTCTATCCGCATCACGCAAGCGGATTGGTGCGCAGGCTCTATGCCTATGACGCGGTGGTGGTGATGGCGCGGCCGGTCTGAACCGCAGCCCTGCCGGGGACGCCAGACCGGCGTTTAATCAAAGGTGCCCGTCACCCGGCCCAGCAGCATGAAGGCGCGTGCGGTGCGGGTTTCGGCCAGATCGGCGACTTCGACGTCGGTGGCATTGGCCTCGAAATCGGTGAAGGTCTTGTCGAACTGCCGCAGGAAGTGATGGGCCGCATCGCGGAAAATCGTGTCCTGCCGCATGCGGCCAGAGGTCAGCGCCAGGCTGGAGCGGTCACGGATGCCCCCCAGAGAGGCCACTTCGCGGCCCCGCTCGCCCTTGGCAAAACGGCGCCAGAGGTCGGGCTTGGCGCGGTCGGGCTTGAGGTCATCCATATAGATGCCATCCTGCGCAAGCAGGGTCAGCACATCCTGCGCCGCGCGGATCAGCTTGGCCATCGTGCGGTCTTCCAGCGCCCGGCGCAGCGCCCGGAACCCATCGCGATCCTCGGGATTGTCCGGGAAATTCAGGGCTTTGACAAAGTCGCCAACCGATACCGGCGCGCGCAGATCCTCGGCCGGGGTGCCCAGGGCAAGGGCCTGCTGATCCTCGGCAGGGTCTGCGGGGCGCGGCGCGGCAAAGGCCGCTTTGCGGTCGGCCGAAGGCACGGTGGCCCCCGTGTCGCGGCGCGAGGTGAAGGTGGCCAGCGCGCTTTCGGTCTGCCGGGTGGCGGCCGCGATCTCCTCGAGCTTTTTCTCGACCGAAGGGCGCGACATCTTGGCCTGTTGCGCCACCCAGGCCTGACGCAACGCGTCGATCGACTGTTGCAGGCGCTGGGTTTCGGCGCGGGTTTGCCGCGCCGTGCGGGCGTTCACCGCCGCCAGCCAGACCATGGCGGGCGGCATGAACAGTCCCACCAGCACCAACACCAGATCCAGCAGTCGCAGCGGCTCTGCATCTGCCGGGCGCAGGAAGAAGAACCCGCCCAGCACCAACAGCCAGACGAAGGCCGCCCCCAGCGCCAGCTTTTCCCCGCCGGTCATGCTGCCATCTGCCACCGGCGCGCGGATCAGGCCGTCGCGCGCCAGGCCGCGCGCCAAAGCCGCCTCGGCCGGGGTCGGGGCGTCATGTGCCGGGGAAGAGGTGTCGGGGCCAGCCATCGCGCTTCAGATAAAGCGGATTGAGAGGATTTCGTAGGATTTGTCGCCGCCGGGCGTGCGCACCTCGACGCTGTCGCCCTCGTCCTTGCCGATCAGGGCCCGGGCGAGCGGCGAGCGGATGTTCAGCAAGCCGTTCTCGATATCGGCCTCTGCCTCACCCACGATCTGATAGGTGCGCTCTTCGTCGCTGTCTTCGTCCACCAGTTTGATGGTCGCGCCAAATTTCACCGAGCCCGACAGTTTCGTCGGGTCGATCACTTCAGCGCGGCTGATGATCGCTTCCAGTTCCTTGATCCGGCCCTCGACAAAGCTCTGCTTTTCGCGGGCGGCGTGATATTCGGCATTCTCCGACAGATCGCCATGTTCGCGCGCTTCGGCAATGGCTTTGATCACGGCGGGACGCTCCACCGATTTCAAGGCTTTGAGTTCTTCTTCGAGCGCGGTGAACCCCGCCCGCGTCATCGGTATCTTTTCCATGAGGGCCTCTGTTCGCGGTTGTCTGAAATTGTGCCACGCTCTTCGTGTAAATCCGTGATGGCGGCTGAAAGTCAAGGGCTTGTCACCAATTTCGGATCTGCGCCGCGGGCGATACTGTTCGGCCCGGCGTCCGGCCCGGCGCTCTCGGCGGGGTTTTGCCTGCGCAATTTGGCCGTTTTCGCTGCATCTTGTCGCTCTTGAGCGCTGGGGGCGCATGAAAAGGCATTATTTGCTGCATCGCCGCGTAACGATTGCGTGGCAGGACACTGTCGGCTACCAAGTTCGCCGAGAGCAGAGCCAGCAGATGCAAGCGGCAAAGGGGAGCGGGATGGCCGAGATCGAACGCGAGTCGATGGAATATGATGTTGTGATCGTGGGGGCGGGTCCGGCGGGCCTGTCGGCAGCGATCCGCCTGAAGCAGATCGACCCCGATCTATCGGTGGTGGTGCTGGAAAAGGGATCCGAAGTCGGCGCGCATATCCTCTCGGGCGCGGTGCTCGACCCCTGTGGTCTGGACGCGCTGCTGCCCGATTGGCGCAGCATGGGCGCGCCGATCAAGACCGAGGTCAAGCACGACAACTTCTACGTTCTGGGCGAGGCGGGCAAGATCCGCATCCCGAACTGGCCGATGCCGAAGCTGATGAACAACCACGGCAATTACATCGTCTCGATGGCGAATGTCTGCCGCTGGATGGCCGAACAGGCCGAGGCTTTGGGCGTCGAGATTTTCCCGGGTATGGCCGCGAGCCAGATCGTCTGGGCCAAAACCGCTGACGGCGTTGACCGGGTCGCCGGGGTTGTCGCGGGCGAGTTTGGCAAAGAGGCCGATGGCTCGATGGGCGCCAGCTATGAGCCGGGGATGGAGCTCCTGGGCAAATATGTCTTCCTGTCGGAAGGCGTTCGCGGCTCTCTGGCCAAGGAAGTGATGGCGCGGCACAATCTGGGCGCCGGGCATGAGCCGCAGAAATTTGGCCTCGGCATGAAAGAGATCTGGGAGATTGATCCCAAGAAGCACCGCGAGGGCACGGTCACCCATACGATGGGCTGGCCGCTGGGCAATAATGCGGGCGGGGGTTCCTTCGTCTATCACCTTGAGAACAATCAGGTCTATGTCGGGTTTGTGGTACACCTGAACTATCAGAACCCGCATCTCTACCCTTACATGGAATTCCAGCGCTTCAAGCATCACCCGATGATTGCCGAGCTGCTCGAAGGCGGCAAACGCGTGGCGTACGGCGCGCGGGCGATTTCCGAGGGCGGCTATCAGTCGATCCCGAAAGTGGTCTTCCCGGGCGGCGCGCTGCTGGGTTGCTCGGCGGGCCTCGTGAACGTGCCGCGGATCAAGGGCAACCATAATGCGATGCTCTCGGGGATTGCGGCGGCCAATGCGGCGGCGGCGGCGCTGGCAGCGGGTCGCGCGGGCGATGAGCTGACCGCCTATGAGACCGATCTGCGCTCGGGCCCGATTGCGCAGGACCTGAAAAAGGTGCGCAACGTGAAACCCTTGTGGTCGAAGCTTGGCCTTTGGGGCGGGCTGGCGCTGGGCGGCTTTGACATGTGGTGGAACTCGATTTTTGGCGGCAGCCTGTTTGGCACGCTGAAACACGGGAAAACCGATGCGGCCGCCACCGGCGAGGCGTCGAAATTCCCGAAAATCGACTATCCGCGCCCGGATGGCAAACTCAGCTTTGACCGGCTGACCAATGTGGCGTTTTCCTTCACCAACCATGAGGAAAGCCAGCCCTGCCATCTGCAGCTGAAAGACCCGAGCGTGCCGATTTCGGTGAACCTGCCGAAGTTTGACGAACCGGCGCAGCGCTATTGCCCTGCGGGGGTCTATGAGGTGCTCGAGGGCGAGAATGGCCCGCGCTTCCAGATCAACTTCCAGAACTGCGTGCATTGCAAGACCTGCGACATCAAGGACCCGAGCCAGAACATCAACTGGACGACCCCGCAGGGCGGTGACGGGCCGAACTACCCCAACATGTAACTTATCAGCGAGGGCGCGCCTGCTGCGCGCGCCCCGCATTGCCATGGCGCGGGGGGGCAGATACCCTGCGGGCGACCTGTCATGGAGTATTGCCTTGCGCCTTTTCAATCGCCTGATCCATCCGATGTTGCTTGCGGCGGTGCTGGGGCTGCCCCTCGGGGCGGGCTGGGGCCTGGGCGCGGCGCGCGCTGATCTGGCGGGGCCCTATCTGGCCGCGCGCACGGCGACGCTGGACGGCGATTACCGCGAGGCGGCTAATTATTACGGCCAGGCGCTGTTGGGCGATCCGGGCAATGCTTTCTTGCAGGAATCCGAGCTGATCGCGCTGGTGGGCATGGATGACATGACCACCGCCAAGACCTTTGCCGCCACCATGGACATCAGCCGCGAAAAGGGCAGCCCGATTGCCGCGCTGGTGCAGATTGCCACCATGACCGAGGCGGGCGAGTTTGACGCGCTGCAAAAACGCGTGGCCGAGGGGATCAACGGCGGCACCCTGCTCGATGGGCTGGTGCAGGGCTGGGCCTATTACGGAATGGGGCAGATGTCCGAGGCGCGTGCCGCCTTTGACGCCCTGGCCAAGCAAGACCCGACGATGGCGGTGTTTGGTGCGTATCACAAGGCGCTGGCGCTGGCCGCCGTGGGGGATTTCGAGACGGCGGACAAGATCTTTGCCGGGGATGCAGGTGTTGAGCTGCGCCCGACCCGGCGCGGGGTCATTGCCCATGCCCAGATCCTGTCGCAGCTTGAGCGCGACGCGGATGCGATGGCCCTGATCGACAAGGTCTTTGGCCCCGAGCTCGACCCGGCGCTGGCGGGCTTGCGGGCGGATCTGGCGGCGGGAAAAACCGTGCCGTTTACCGCCGTCACCTCGCCCGCAGACGGAATGTCCGAGGTGTTCTTCACCCTCGCTTCGGCTTTGTCGAATGAATTGCCGGAGGCGATCACCCTCGTTTATGCGCGGCTGGCGGTGGATCTGCGCCCGGACCACATCGACGCGTTGTTGCTCACGGCCAGTCTGCTGGATCAGCAGCGCCAGTTTGACCTCTCGACGGCGGTCTATGCCAAGGTGCCGCAAGATGACCCCTCGTTCACCGCGGCCGAACTGGGGCGCGCGAATGCGTTGGGGCAGGCGGGCAAGGTGGATGCCAAGATCGAAGTGCTGACCGCGCTGACCCGCGCCAGGCCTGATCTGGTCGCCATCTGGGTTGAGCTTGGCGATGCGCAGCGCCAGTTGGAGCGGTACAAGGAAGCGCTGGCGGCCTATGACAAGGCGGTCAGCCTGTTGGGCGATCCCGCGCCGGAGCAATGGTTTGTCTATTTCGCGCGGGGCATCGCCGAGGAGCGGCTCAAGCAATGGGACAATGCGGAGAAGGATTTCCGTCTGGCGCTGAAGCTGAACCCGGATCAGCCGCAGGTGCTGAACTACCTCGGGTATTCTTTTGTCGAGCGGGGGCAGAACCTCGATGAGGCGCTGGACATGATCCAGCGTGCCGCCACGGCGCAGCCCGAGGCGGGCTATATCCTCGACAGTCTGGGCTGGGCCGAATTCCGGCTGGGGCGCTATGCCGATGCCGTGGGCAATATGGAAAAGGCGATTGAGCAGATGCCGGTGGATTCGCTGGTGAACGATCACCTGGGCGATGTCTATTGGGCGGTGGGCCGCAAGCGCGAGGCCGAATTCCAGTGGCGCCGCGCGCTTTCCTTTGGCCCCGAGACCGAAGCCGATGCCGCCCGGATCCGGGCCAAGCTGGAAAAGGGCCTCGATCAGGTGCTGATCGACGAAAAGCAGCCGCCGTTGAAATCAACCGATGCTGATTGAGCGCCTTGCCCCCGCCAAGGTCAATCTGACGCTGCATGTCACCGGGCGGCGGGCGGATGGCTATCACCTGCTCGACAGTCTGGTGGTCTTCACCGAACTGGGGGACCGGCTGCATTTTGCGGCGGGGCCGGGGCTGAGCCTGAGCGTGGAGGGGCCGATGGCCTCGGGTGTGCCGGAGAGCGAGGAAAACCTTGTTCTCAAGGCGGCGCGGCTGCTCGGCGGCGGCAATGCGGCGATCCGGCTTGAAAAGCACCTGCCGCATGCGGCGGGGCTTGGTGGCGGCTCTTCGGATGCGGCGGCGGCGCTGAGCGGTCTGGCGGCGTTGTGGCAGCGGAGCCTGCCGCTCACCTCGATGGTGATGAAGCTGGGGGCCGATGTTCCGGTCTGCCTCAAGCCGGGGGTCAAGCGGATGCAGGGTGTGGGGGAAGTGATCACCCCGCTGCCGTCGCTGCCGCCGCTGTGGTTGGTGTTGGTCAATCCCGGGGTGATGGTGCCGACGCCTGCGGTGTTCGCGGCGTTGACCGAAAAAGACGGTGCGCCGATGCCGGATACCCTGCCGACGTTCGGGGATGTCGCGGATCTGGTGGGTTTTTTGCAGCACTGTCGCAATGACCTTGAGGCCCCGGCGCTGACGGTGGCGCCGGTGGTCGGGCGGGTGCTTGCGGCATTGGCGGCGCAACCGGGCTGCGCTGTGGCGCGGATGTCAGGCTCTGGCGCCACCTGTTTCGGGCTGTTCGCGCGGCGCGACGCGGCCAAAGAGGCCGCCCGCGTGCTCTGGGCTGCCGAGCCCGGTTGGTGGGTGAAAGAGACCGGGCTTCTGGCCCGCTGACCCCGCCGCCGCGCAGCAGTGCTGGAATGTGCGGTTTGGCAGAGGCCGGGTTTCGCGGCCCGGCTGTGCTTTCGCCAGGGCGGCAGCGGATCAGTTGATCCGTGCCACCACATAGGACGCGAGATCCGCCAGCATCTGCCGCATCGGCAGGTCGGGCAATGCGTCCAGCGCCGAGACAGCGCGATCGGCCCAGAGGGTGGCTTCGGCGCGGGTCGCCTCCAGCGTGCCGTATTTGGCCAACAGCGCCATCGCCTGCTCAAGGTCGCCGTCGCCTTGCTGACCCTTTTCGATGGTGCGCTGCCAAAAGGCGCGCTCGGTCGCATCGGCCTGCGCCACAGCCTTGATGACCGGCAGCGTCAGTTTGCGCTCGCGGAAATCATCGCCGGGGTTCTTGCCGATCGTCGCCAGCGTCCCGGCATAGTCGAGGTAGTCGTCCACCATCTGGAAGGCGATTCCCAAAGCGTCGCCATAGGCATAGAGCGCCTTGACCTGCTCGGTGGGCGCGCTCGCGATGACGCCGCCCACTTCGGTGGCCGCCGAGAAGAGCGCCGCCGTCTTGCCGCGCACCACCTTGAGATAAACCGCTTCATCCGTGGCCAGATCCTGTGCGGCGGTCAGCTGCAGCACCTCGCCCTCGGCGATGGTGGCCGAAGCATTGGCCAGAATCTCCAGCACCCGCATGTTGTTGGCTTCGGTCATCAGCTGGAAGGCGCGGGCAAAGAGGTAATCGCCCACCAGCACGCTGGATTTATTGTCCCAAAGCAGGTTGGCGGTGGGGCGGCCCCGCCGCTGCGCGCTCTCATCCACCACATCGTCATGCAAGAGGGTGGCGGTGTGGATGAACTCCACCGTGGCCGCCAGATGGATGTGATAGGGGCCCGCATAATCGCACAGCCGCGCGGCGGCGAGGGTGAGCATCGGCCGCAGCCGCTTGCCGCCTGCCTCGATCAGATGCGCGGTCACTTCGGGAATGCGCGGCGCATGTTCCGAGGCCATGCGGTCGCGGATGAGGGCGTTCACCGCCGCCATGTCATCGGCCAGTGCCATCGCCAGCAGATCGTGCGGTTTTTGTGCCTTGTCATCCAGCGACATTGCCATTCCCTCTTCTCGCTCCACGGTCTCGACAGGGCCGATGCTTGCCCGTAAGCCTTGGCCTATGAAAGAGCTTTTTCGCAGCACGGACCCGGTGAAGATCGCCATCGCCACAGCCCTTCTTGAGGGCGAGGGTATAGCGACCTTTCAGATGGACGTCCATATGAGCGTACTCGAAGGCGGCATTGGCATATTGCCGCGCCGGGTGATGGTGCGCGACACTGAATTGTTCATGGCCCGCGCAGTCTTGCGCGATGCCGATATAGCGACGGATTGAATGTTCACGCCGCAGGATCTGACGCAGGACGGGTTTCTGGGCGGGCAGCTGACCATCGCCCAGCCCCGGCATGGCTACCGCGCCGCGATGGACCCGGTGCTCTTGGCGGCGGCCTGTCCGGCGCGGGCGGGGCAATCGGTGCTGGAGCTGGGCTGCGGGGCGGGGGTGGCCAGCCTCTGTCTGGGGCGCCGGGTGCCGGGGCTGCGGCTGGCGGGGCTGGAGCGTCAGGGCGATTATGCGGCGCTGGCGCGGGGGAATGCCGTGGCGAACGCCATCCCCTTTGAGGTGTTCGAGGGGGATCTGCGGCACCCGCCCGCCGCGTTGCGGGCGCAGAGCTTTAATCATGTGATCGCCAATCCGCCCTATTTCACCGCGCAGGGCGGCACAGCCGCCGCGGACCCGGGGCGCGAGGCCGCGCAGCGCGAGGAAACCACTCAGGCGGATTGGGTGACGGCGGCGCTGAAACGGCTGCATCCGGGGGGCTATGTGACGCTGATCCAGAATGCCGACCGGCTGCCGGATCTGATCGTGGCTTTGGCCGGACGGGCGGGGGGAATCACTGTCTTGCCGCTCGCGCCGCGGCAGGGGCGTGCCGCCGGGCGGGTGATTGTGCAGGCCCGCAAAGGCGCCAGATCGCCCTTCCGGCTGCTGGCGCCCTTCGTGCTGCATGCCGCGCCGCATCATGGCAGCGATGGTGAAGATCTCAACCCCGCAGCGGTCACGATCTTGCGTCACGGCGGTTCATTGCTGCTTGGTAATTGATTTTTTAGCAATGTTTCGCAAAGCCGTCATATTCTGGTGAAATTAACTTCTCGGCGCGTGACACGACTCGGGTTTTGTGATGGAATCAAGACATGTTCACGGTAGAGGAGACGGCCATGTCGTTGAGTTCACACCTTCAGGAACTGCGGAGAAAGCACCAGCATCTTTCGGATGCGGTGGAGCGGGCACAGCGAAGCCCCGCGACGCCAGCTCTCGACATCGCTGAGATGAAAAAGCAGAAACTTCGCATCAAGGAAGAGATTTCGAGGCTGTCTACCAGCTAAGCGCAGAGCCGGAGAGATCCGGCTGCGTCAGGGCTGCCCGCTTGTCGTTTGCGGCGGGTATGCCCTACCGGCGGCTGGCTTTTGCAGCCAGCGCCGCGCCTGCAGCAATCAGCACCGCTGCCGCTACGATAACGGTATTGGCACGTGCAGCACCGGCTGCAATCAAGGCAAGAGTGGACAGAAGCGGTGCGGCATAGGAAGCCGTGCCCAGAAGCTGAATATCACCGCGCTTCACCCCAATGTCCCATGTGTAAAAGGCCAGGCCCACCGGGCCGAGGCCGAGAGCAATGACGGCTGCCCATCCCATCGGTCCCACGGGCCAGAGGCTGGGCTCCAGCGCGAGATGCGCGGCAGCCGAGAGGGCTGCCGTCGCCAGGCAATAGACCGCTACTGCCGCGGTGGGCACCCTGCCAAGTCGGCGTGAGCCCAGCGAATAGGCGGACCAGGTCAGAGCACAGAGAAAGGCAAGCCCATAGCCGGGCAGTGCCGAGCCTGAGGGCCCGGTGCTGCCCGTGTTGGCGTTGCTGACGACGATCATCGCGGCCCCGGCAAAGGCCATCAGCGCGCCGATGATGTGCAACCGGCCCAGATGCTCGCCGGGCAGAAACCCCGAGAAAAGCACGATGAGCAGGGGCCAGAGATAGGCGATCAGCCCGGCTTCGGCGGGAGGCGCCATGCGCAGGGCCGAGAAATACAGGAAATGATAGCCAAAAAGCCCGGCGGTGCCGAAGGCATAAACCTTCCAGCTGACATCGCGCAACTCGCGCAGATTGCCGCTGAGCGCCACCCAGACCAGCCCCAGAAGGCCGCCGATTCCGAAAGTCAGCGCGTTCAGCAACAGGGGCGGCACCGGCGCGGAGCCGACGGTGAACAATGCCAGGAGCGACCACAGGGCAACCGCCGAAAAACCAATGAGCGTCGCGCGCCGGGTGGCGGTGCGTGCGGCAGCGGTGATCGTTTCGGGCGCGGTGTCGGTCATCGGTGTCTCCCAAAGCAAAGGCCCGCAACCTGCGGGCCTTTGGACGTCGTGCGGAAATTTCGCGTCGCGCGCAAGGGCTCAGACGAAATATTGCCCGCCGTTGGCGGTGATCGTGGCGCCGGTGATGAAGCCCGCATCCTCTGCCGCAAGGAAGACCACGCAGCGCGCAATCTCTTCCGGTTCGCCCAGGCGGCCGACCGGGATCTGCGGGATGATCCGCTCATTCAGCACCTTCTCGTCGATGGCGCGGACCATTTCGGTGCCAATATAGCCCGGGCAGATCGCGTTGACGGTGATGCCCGCGCGCGCGCCTTCTTGCGCCAGCGCCTTGGTAAAGCCGAGATCGCCCGCTTTCGCCGCGGAGTAGTTGGCCTGACCCGCCTGACCCTTCTGCCCGTTGATCGAGGAGATGTTGATCACGCGGCCAAACTTGCGGTCGCGCATGCCGGTCCAGAGCGGATGCGTCATGTTGAACAGGCCAGAGAGGTTGGTGTCCATCACCTCTTTCCACTGGCCCGGGGTCATCTTGTGGAACATGGCGTCGCGGGTGATGCCCGCATTGTTCACCAGCACATCGATCGGCCCCAGATCTTCGGCCACTTTCGCCACGCCCGCGGCGCAGGCGTCATAATCGGCCACCGACCATTTGTAGGTGGGAATACCGGTTTCGGCGGTAAACGCCGCCGCGGCCTCGTCATTGCCCGCGTAATTCGCGGCCACTTTATAGCCCGCGGCTTTCAACGCGATCGAGATCGCTGCGCCAATGCCGCGCGAGCCACCGGTGACGAGTGCTACCCTGGACATGATTCCTCCTTAGCCAGACTTCTTTGAAACAGTGTTACTTAAATGAATTGAGGCGCGCAACAATATTGCGCGCCCGTTTGCAGCTGCAGCAATTACAGCCCTTCGAGGCACATGGCAACGCCCATGCCGCCGCCGATGCACAACGTCGCGAGACCCTTTTTCGCGCCCGACCGCTTCATCTCGAACACCAGGGTGTTCAGGATGCGGCAGCCCGAGGCACCGATCGGGTGACCAATGGCGATGGCGCCGCCGTTGACGTTCACCTTCGACACGTCCCAGCCCATTTCCTTGTTCACCGCGCCCGCCTGTGCGGCAAAGGCTTCGTTCGCCTCGATCAGGTCAAGGTCAGCGGCTTTCCAGCCAGCCTTTTCCAACGCCTTGCGGCTCGACGGGATCGGGCCGCAGCCCATGATCGACGGGTCAACCCCGGCGGTGGCATAAGAGGCGATGCGGGCCATTGGGGTCAGGCCGCGGCGTTGCGCCTCTTCCTCGGTCATCAAAAGCACGGCGGCAGCGCCGTCGTTCAGGCCCGAGGCATTGGCGGCGGTGACCGTACCGTCTTTGGTGAAGGCCGGTTTCAGCTTTTGCATCGATTCCAGCGTGGCGCCGTGTCGGATGTATTCATCGGCATCAACGACGATGTCTCCCTTGCGGGTTTTCACGATGAATGCGGTGATCTCATCGGTGAATTTACCGGCCTTTTGCGCGGCTTCGGCCTTGTTTTGGCTGCCGAGGGCAAAGACGTCCTGCTCTTCGCGGCTGATGCCGAATTTTGCGGCGACGTTCTCGGCGGTCTGGCCCATGTGGTAGCCGTTGAACGCGTCCCAGAGGCCGTCCTTGATCATCGAGTCGGTCATCTTCATGTCGCCCATCTTGGTCCCGGCACGCAGATGCGCGACGTGGTTCGAGAGGGACATGCTTTCCTGACCGCCCGCGATGACGATGGCCGCATCGCCGAGCATGATGTGCTGGGCGCCGAGCGCCACGGCGCGCAGGCCTGAGCCGCAGACCTGATTGATGCCCCAGGCAGCGGCCTCAATCGGCAGACCAGCGTTGATATGCGCCTGACGGGCCGGGTTTTGGCCTTGGCCCGCGGTCAGTACCTGACCGAGGATGGTTTCCGAAACTTCAGCTTTGTCGATGCCCGCACGGGTCACAACGGCGTCGAGGACGGTTGCACCCAGCTCATGCGCCGGGGTGTTGGCGAAGGCGCCGTTGAAGCTGCCGACGGCCGTGCGTGCGGCCGAGACGATAACGATATTGGTCATGTGGGTCCTCTCCCCTATCTGCGGATCCGGGCGCCGAAACCCCCGTCTTCATCGTGCAGAATGACCAATGGAGAGGGCAGGTCAAGCGCAATGCTGCCGCAGGGGCAGGTGCTGCGCGCATTGCCGCGCAATTTTCTTGCGTGACGAAAGTATGAAGATGAAAAGGGCCTGTGCGGCTGGCACAGGCCCTAAAAGAGGTATCAGGCGCGCATCTTTCGCGCGGGCGGGGTTTTCCACGGTGGCATGATCGTCGGCGCACCGAAATAATAGCCCTGCATACAGTCGATCCCCATGCCCATCAGGAATTCGGCGTCGCGGGCGTTCTCAACGCATTCGGCCACGGTAAACATGTCAAACTGCCGCGCGATGGTCACCAGCGCCTGCGTCAGTACCTGATTGTCGGCGCTGTCGGCGATGCCTTTGATGAACTGGCCGTCGATCTTGATGATGTCGAAGTAAAACTCGCGCAGGTAGCGGAACGAGGTGTAGCCCGCGCCGAAATCATCCAGCGCAAAGGACACGCCGCGCGCCTGCAAATCCTGCATGAAGACGGTGACCAGTTCGGGCACGGCCATCGCCGAGCTTTCCGTGATCTCCAGAATCAGCCGCTCGGCCGCGGTTTCGTCGATGGCGAGGCCCTTGTTCAGCGCTTTCATCCAGGCCGGATAGCCGATGGAGCGTGCCGACATGTTGATCGAAAGGCGCAAAGACGGGTCTTCGGACAGCGCAATCAGCCCCATTTCCAGCGCGAGGCAGTCAATCTGGCGTCCCATTTCCGTATTCTCAACGGTTTCAATGAAATCCTTGGCCGGAATGATGCGGCCGGTTTCATCAAGGAGGCGGATCAACCCTTCGTAGAAGGCCGGGCGGTCGGGCCGCGTGGCCTGAACGATGGGCTGGAAGGCCAGCACCACGTCGCGGCGGTCGATGGCGGCGCGCACCATGCCCATGGTTTCGCGGTCGCGTTGCGTCACCGCGAAATCCAGCGGGCTTGCCAGCCCTGGCTCGATCAGCCCTTTTGAGAATTCGTGTCTGGACATGGGTCTCTCCTTCACTTGGCCCCAATTTGGACAAAAGCAGCTAAGAAGGAGTAAACCTTTGGATTTTAACCAATTTTGATGAAAGACTGCGAGGTGGTCTATCTTGTTGAAATTGCTGCGCCCCATCAAAAGTATGGCGCTTCCCCCTCGCATGGCGCGCCAAAAACGTCTTAACACCTGAGGCAAATCCTTTGGGGTGGCGCGAATCTTCTGCGCCGACCTGCGGGCCGCCGATCAGTCGCCCATCACTGCGCGAATGACAGCTTCTGCCTCGGGGCCATCCCATGCCGCATCACCGATCAGTCGCGCCACTTCGCGCCCCTCGCGGTCAAAGAGTACGCTGACCGGCAGGCCAAGAACGCCCATCTGCCGCGCGAGGCTTTGGCGTTCGTCGCGCAGCACCGGCAGCCCCTCGACCCCGGCTTCGGCAAAGAACTTCTGGATCGCGGGTTCCGGGTTGCGGCCCGAGGCCACGGTGACCACGCTGAAATCATCGCCCCCCAGCCGCGATTGCAGCGCCGCCAGCGCGGGCATCTCCTTGCGGCAGGGCGCACACCAAGTGGCCCAGAAGTTCACCAGCACCACTTTCCCCTGATAATCGGCCAGGCGGGCATTGCCGCCGCTCAGCATCGGCAGCTCAACCTCCAGCACGTTTTCCGGCTGCGCGGGCGCCTCGGCGATCACCAGCTTGTTCATCGCGCCGCTGCGCAGCGGCGTCAGGTCGGCGGCCATGGCGGGGATCGCCGTGAGATTTGCACAGAGGCCAAGGGCCGTATAAAGAGCGAGTGCAGATAAGCGAACCATATTGCCTCCGGGAAGGGCCCAAGATGACCGACAGCGCCAAGGATACCGTCTCCTCCAACCAGATGTGGGGAGGGCGCTTTGCCGCCGGGCCGGATGCGATCATGGAGGCGATCAATGCCTCGATCGGGTTCGACCAGCGGCTCTATGCGCAAGATATCGCGGGCAGCCGGGCCCATGCGGCGATGCTTGCCGCACAGGGTATCATCACCAGTAACGATGCCGAGGCGATCCGGGAAGGCCTGCTCACGGTCTTGTCAGAGATCGAGGCGGGGAAATTCCCGTTCCGCACCGCGCTGGAAGACATTCACATGAATGTCGAGGCGCGCCTGAAGGAAATCATCGGCGAACCGGCGGGGCGTCTGCACACCGCGCGGTCGCGCAATGATCAGGTGGCGACCGATTTCCGCCTCTGGGTGCGCGATCAATGCGATGCGGCGCAGAGCTCGATCACCGCGCTGATTCAGGCGCTTCTGGTGCAGGCCGAGGCGGGGGCCGATTGGGTGATGCCGGGCTTTACCCATCTGCAAACCGCGCAGCCGGTGACCTGGGGCCACCATATGATGGCCTATGTCGAGATGCTGGGCCGCGACCTCTCGCGCTTTGCCGATGCCCGGGCGCGGATGAACGAAAGCCCGTTGGGTGCCGCCGCCCTTGCCGGGACCTCATTCCCGATTGACCGGCACATGACCGCCAAGGCACTGGGTTTTGACCGCCCGGCCGCCAACAGCCTTGATGCCGTGGCCGACCGCGATTTCGCGCTCGAATTCCTTGCCGCCTCCTCGATCTGCGCCATGCATCTGTCGCGTCTGGCGGAAGAGCTGGTGATCTGGTCCTCGGCTCAGTTCCGTTTTGTGGCGATGTCGGACAAATGGTCCACCGGCTCCTCGATCATGCCGCAAAAGCGCAACCCGGATGCGGCCGAGCTGATCCGTGCCAAGATCGGCCGGGTGCTGGGGGCGACCGTGGCGCTCTTTACCATCATGAAGGGCCTGCCGATGACCTATTCCAAGGACATGCAGGAAGACAAAGAGCAGACCTTTGACGCCGCCGACACACTGATGCTGGCGCTGGCGGCGATGACCGGGATGATCTCGGATCTGACGGTCAACCGCGACAAGCTGGCGGCCTCGGCGGCCAGCGGCTTCTCGACCGCGACGGATCTGGCCGATTGGCTGGTGCGTGAGCTGGGTCTGCCCTTCCGCGATGCGCATCATGTCACCGGCACTTTGGTGGCGGCGGCCGAGGCGAAGGGCTGCGATCTGCCCGAGCTGACCCTGGCCGAGATGCAGGCGGTGCATCCGGGGATCACCCAGGCGGTGTTTGATGTGTTGGGGGTTCACAATTCGGTTGCCTCGCGTCAAAGCTATGGCGGTACCGCGCCCGAACAGGTGCGCGCGCAAGTGGCCCGCTGGAAAGCCAAACTCTGAGATCCGGCGCGCCCCCGGTATCGCCGGGGGCCTTTGTGCCGATGACCGCGTATCTTGTTGAATCTGTACCCTGAAAAACGCCTGCTCCAGATAGCTGCGCCCCCGATGTCTGCCAACCCAGAGTCCTGCCCCCAAGGAGTGCCCGATGAAATGTCTCGTTCCTCTGGTTTTGCTGCTGGCTTCCTGCGCCCAGCCGCGGGCCAATGCCAATGTCCGGGTGACGCCAGAGGGGGTGCGGGTGGTTCCCTCACTCTCGGGCAGTCTCGGCGGCGTTGGCATCCGGGTGACACCATGATCCGCCCGGCATTTCTGCTCGGCCTGTTGGCGCTGGCCGCCTGCGGCGTCGATGGCGCACCGCAGCCCCCCGCCGCCAAAACCACCCCGCCGCCGGGCCTGAGCATCTCGGGTGAGGCGCGGGTGGGCGTGGTGAGCCGTCTGTGATGCCCTCGCCGCTGCGCCTGTGCTATCTGACATTGGCGGTGCTGGGCGCGGTCCTGCCGATGCGGCAGTTTCTGGCGCATCTGAGCGCGAACGACTGGAGCCTCCCGGCGCTGGCCTCGGGCTGGATGGCCAACCGGGCGGCCACGGGGCTCGCCTATGATCTGATGATTGCGGCGCTGGTCCTGACGGTATGGATCCTTGCCGAAACCCGGGTGCGCCGGAACTGGAGCGCGCTTTGGGCGATCCCCGCCACCTTTTTCATTGGCGTCGCCTGCGGGCTGCCGCTCTACCTTTTCCTGCGAACCCGCAAGGTGATCTGATGGACCATTTCCTCTATAAAAACGGTGTGTTGCATGCCGAAGACGTCTCGGTTGCCGAGATTGCGGCCAGCGTCGGCACGCCGTTCTACGTCTATTCCACGGCCACGCTGACCCGGCATTTCCGCCTGTTTCAGGAGGCACTGGCGGGCATGGATCACATGATCTGTTTCGCGGTGAAATCCAACGGCAACCTCGCGGTGCTGAAGGTGCTGGGCGATCTCGGGGCCGGGATGGATGTGGTGTCGGGCGGCGAATACCGCCGGGCGAAAGCGGCGCGCGTGCCGGGCGAGCGCATCGTGTTCTCCGGCGTCGGCAAAACCCGCGAAGAAATGGCGCTGGTGCTGGAAGGCGGCATCCGTCAGTTCAACGTGGAATCCGAGCCGGAACTGCGGGCCCTCTCCGAGGTGGCCAGCCGTCTGGGTAAGGTGGCGCCGATCGCGATCCGGGTGAACCCGGATGTGGATGCCAAGACGCATGAGAAAATCGCCACCGGCAAATCCGAGAATAAATTCGGCATTCCCATCGCCAAGGCCCGCGCGGTCTATGCCGAGGCGGCCAGCCTGCCCGGCATCGATGTGGTGGGGATTGATGTGCATATCGGCAGCCAGCTGACCGATCTGGAACCCTTCCGCGCCGCCTATCTGAAGGTGGCGGATCTCTACGCCGATCTGCGCGCCGATGGCCATGATATCCGCCGCCTCGATCTCGGTGGCGGTCTGGGCATTCCCTACACCCGCTCGAACGAGGCGCCGCCCTTGCCGATGGAATATGGTCAGGTGATCCGCGAAACCGTCGGGCATCTGGGCTGTGAGATCGAAATCGAGCCGGGGCGGCTGATCTCGGGCAATGCGGGGATTCTGGTCTCTTCGGTGATCTATCTGAAAGAGGGGGAGGGGCGCGATTTCCTGATCCTCGATGCGGCGATGAACGATCTGGTGCGCCCCTCGATGTACGGCGCGCATCACGATATCATCCCGGTGCAGGAGGCCGAGGCCGCCAGCACCGCGCAGCCCTATGACGTGGTGGGGCCGGTCTGCGAAACGGGCGATACCTTTGCCAAGGCACGCGCTTTGCCCACGCTGACCGACGGCGATCTGGTCGCTTTCCGCTCGGCGGGGGCCTACGGCGCGGTGATGGCCTCGGAATACAACACCCGGCCGATGATCCCGGAAGTTCTGGTCCGCGGGGATCACTTCGCTGTCATCCGGGCGCGTCCGACCTATGAGGAAATCCTGGGGCGCGATAGCATTCCCGCATGGCTTTCCGCAGAATAACCGGGCAGTCTTCCGAAAACCGCCCCGTGCAAACGGGCCAAGACGAGGCGCATGACCCTGAATTCCGCCCCCGACCATCTCCCTGAGGGGGCGCCGCGCCCCGCTGCTTCCGTGCCGCATCCGGCATTGGCAAAGATCAGGGCTGCGCGGGGGCTGACGCAGGCGGGCATGGTGCTGGAGCGCGTTTTGCGCTGCTTCTGGCCGCTGTTCTGCTTTGTGGTGGCCGGCGTGGCGCTGGTTGCCTTCGGCGCGACCGAGGTTGATATGCTCTGGCTGCGCGGCGGGCTGGGGCTGGGCTGGCTGCTGACCATGGGCTTGGGCATCTGGTGGGGCGCGCGGCGCTTCCGCTGGCCGACCGAGGCCGAGGCTCTGGCGCGGCTGGATGCCGGATTGCCGGGGCGGCCGATTGCGGCGCTGAGCGATTCCATGGCCTTGGGCGGCGCGGATGCGGGCGCGCAGGCGCTCTGGGCCGCGCATCTGGCCCGCATGTCGGCACGGCTGGACGGTCTGCGCCCGGTGGCGCCGCAGCCCGATCTGCCGCGCCGCGATCCCTTTGCGCTGCGGCTTGTGGCGATGACGGCGCTGGTGATGGCGCTGGGCTTTGGCCTCTGGGGCCGTGCGCCGAGCGGCGTGGTGGTGCCGGGTGCGCCCGGGGGGGCGATACAGGCCAGCGGCCCCTCATGGGAGGGCTGGGCGGAGCCGCCGCATTACACCGGGCGGCCGGGCCTTTATCTCAATCCGCTGGGCGAGGTGCCGCTGGAAATTCCGGCGGGCACGCGGCTGACCTTCCGCCTTTATGGCGCGCCGGGCGAGATCGCGCTGAACGAATCCGTTTCAGAGCCAAAGTCCGCGCCGATTGCCGCGCCCGAGGCCCCCGCGGGGGCTGCCGCACCCGCGGCGCCGGAGGGGGTGCAATCCTTTGAATTCGTGGCGGAGCATACGGGGCAGGTGCGCATCTCCGGCGTGACAGGCCGCAATTTTGAGCTGATCGTTTTGCCCGACCGCGCGCCGCAGGTGGAGCCTTTGTCGCCCGCGACCCGGCGGGCGGATGGCAAGCTGTCGCAGAGTTTCCACGCGAGCGATGACTACGCCGTGACGGGCGGCACCGCGACGATCACCCTCGACATGGCGGCCGTTGACCGGCGCTTTGGTCTTGCGCTCGCGCCGGAGCCGCGTGAGCCTCTGGTGTTCGATCTGCCGCTGCCGCTCTCCGGCAACCGCGCGGATTTCTCGGAGGTTCTGGTCGAGGATGCTGCAATGCATCCCTGGGCCAATCTGCCGGTCAAGATCCAGCTCGAGGTCACCGATGGGCGCGGGCAGACCGGGCAATCGGCGCCTTTGTCGCTGGAGCTGCCGGGTAAGCGTTTCTTTGACCCGATCGCGGCGGCGGTGATCGAGATGCGGCGTGACCTTTTGTGGTCGGCGGCGAACGGGCCGCGGGTGGCGCAGATCCTGCATGCGGTGACCTATAGACCAGAGGGTTTCATGCGCAACGAGCGCGCCTGGCTCTTGCTGCGGGTGGCGATGCGGCGGCTGGATCAGGGGCTGACACTGGGGCCGCTGACGCCCGAATTGCGCGATGAATTGGCCGAGGCCTTCTGGAAAGTGGCGGAGCTGCTGGAGGATGGTGGTCTTTCGGATGCGCTGGCCGCGATGCAGCAGGCACAGGAGCGGCTGACCGAGGCGATGCGCAATGGCGCTTCGCCCGATGAGATCGCCAAGCTGATGCAGGATCTGAAGAAGGCCACCGATGATTACATCGCCATGCTGGCCGAACGTGGGCAGGAGCAGGACCCGGCGGATCGTTTCGCGCAAAACCAGCCGGATGCGCAGAGCATCACCGGCGATCAGATCCAGCAGATGATGGACGAGATCCAGAAGCTGATGGAAGAGGGCCGGATGGCCGAGGCGCAGGAGCTGCTCGATCAGCTGGCGCGGATGATGCAGAACCTGCAGGTCACCCAGGGGCAGGGCGGCCAAAGCGGCGGTCCGGGGCAGCAGGCGATGAAGGATCTGGGCGATACCTTGCGCCAGCAGCAGGATCTGTCAGATCAGGCCTTCCGTGATCTGCAGGACAATTTCAACCCCGGTGGCACCCCGCGCCGCAACAGCGACCCGGGTCCGCAGGGCGGGCAGGGCCTGAACAGCGAGCAGGGCCAGAACGACCAGCCGGGAGGTCCGCAGGCGCCCGGTGGGCAAGATGGCACCGGGCAGGACCGCTCGGGTCGAGAGGGGGCAGGCCGAGAGGGGGCGGACAGCCGCGATCTGGCCACCCGTCAGCGCGATCTGCGCCGCGAACTCGGCCGCCAGCAGGGGCTTTTGCCGCGCACCGGGTCCGAGGCGGATGACACCGCGCGCCAGCGTCTGGATGAGGCGGGCCGGGCAATGGAAGAGGCAGAGCAGGCCCTGCGCGATGGCGATAATGGTCAGGCGCTTGACCGGCAGGCCGATGCGATCGAGGCGCTGCGCGAGGGCATGCGCTCATTGGGCGAGGCATTGGCGCAGCAACAGGGGGGGCAGCGCGGCGATCAGAACGCGCAGGATCAGGCGCGCGCGGGCGGGCAGGGCGGCGACCGCGAGGTGCCGCGCGATCCCTTGGGACGCAATATGGGCCAAAGCGGCACGCAGGGGTCGGGCGAAAACCTGTTGCAGGGCGAAGATGTCTATCGCCGCGCGCGCGATCTCTTGGACGAAATCCGCCGCCGCTCGGGCGAACGGCTGCGCCCGGAAGCCGAGCTGGACTATCTGAAACGCCTGCTGGATCAGTTTTGACCGGGTGACAACCGTGCCAGTCCGACGGGGCCAGTCCGACGGGGTCAGGTGCCGCTGGCGCTGATCTGTTTCACCAGCAGCTGCACCTTTTGCTCCAGCCAGAGGCGCCCGACATCGACCATTGCATGATAGCGGGCCTCGGCCGGGGCGAGCTGCGGCACGGCGGCCGAGATCTGCGGACCAAAGAGGTAAAACACGGTGCCGGTCACCGCGATCATCGCCGCCATCGAAAAGCCAAAGCGGAAACCGGAGCGCCGGTGCGCCTCGGTCTGCGGCGCATCGCGGGCGGCAGGTTCGTGCTGGCGGTCCGAAGTGGCGCGCAGGGTCGAGTTGATCTCTTCGATGTCGGGCAGCAATTCGCGGCGGTGCTGCGGGACGGGCTCGTCCTCGGGCGGGGCGGTGGTCCCTTCCGGCGTGCCGCGCAGATGGGCGATGCTGTCGACACCCGCGGCGGCGAGTGCGCTGGCCATCGGCACGTCGCGGCCCTTTCCGGCGGGGGGCAGGTTGAACTCGGGCTCGCTGTCCAGCACGATGCCTTCTGCCCGGCGCGCGCGGGCCTCGCGCTCGGCCTCTTCGCGCAGGATGGCGAGCAGGCTGTCATCCAGCGCGCGGCGGGTTTGCTCGCTCTCCGAGCGCACAGGGGCAGGCGGTGGTGCCGGCGCCTCTGCGGCGGGCGCGGTGGCCCCGGCGGACGCGGGCGCCTCAGAAGGCGTGTCGGGCGACGCGTGGGGCTGGGGGGCTTCGGCACTGGCAGGCGCTGCTGCTGCGGTCGCGGCCTCGCGCTCCGCCGCGCCCTTGCGCGTCATCCGTCCCACCGGCTCGGCCGCGAGGGGCGAGGGTTCGTCCCATTCCTCTTCAAACGCGCCGGGGGCGCTGGCCTCGGCTTCGGCGGCCTCCCGCAGATAGCGGGCACTGGGCTGGAACCATGTCTGACCACAGTTCGAGCATTGCACATCGCGCCCGGCATCGGGGATGACGCTGTCGTCAACGTCATATTGAGCACTGCAATTGGGGCAAATCAGCCGCATCAAATTCCCACCCTGCCCTGCGTTGATGCCATTCTGGCATTTCTTCCAGACATGTTGTAGCAAGCGGCGATCCGTTATCCAAGCATTTGCGCCCATTTCGGGCGGCAACATGTTGACGGGACGTGAAAAGGGGACGCGCGACGTGATCGAGCTGACGAATGTGGCAATGAGCTATGGCGGGGGGGAACTTCTGTCCGATCTGACGCTGAAGCTGGTGCCCGGGTCTTTTCACTTTCTGACCGGCCCTTCCGGCGCGGGCAAGACCACCTTCCTCAAGCTGTGTTACGGCGAATTGATGCCCAGTTCGGGCCAGTTGCGCCTGTTCGGGCAGGAGGTGCGCGCCGCCACCCGCGATGACGTGGCCGTGCTGCGCCGCCGGATCGGCGTGGTGCATCAGGATTGCCAATTCCTCGATCACCTCTCTGTGGCCGAAAATGTGGCACTGCCGCTGACGGTGTCGGATACGCCGATTCAGGCGCAGGAATTGCATGACCTCCTGTCCTGGGTGGGCCTTGCGCCGCAGATGAACGCCCTGCCGCCGCATCTGTCGGGCGGCGAGCGGCAACGCGCCGCGCTGGCCCGTGCGGTGATCATGTCGCCCGAGATCATTCTGGCCGATGAACCGACGGGCAACCTTGATTGGGAGATGTCCTTGCGGCTGTTGAAACTGCTGGTGGAGCTGAACCGCATGGGCAAGACCGTGCTGATCGCCACCCATGACCTGAACCTGATCCGCGCCGCCAAGGCACAGGTGCCCGCCCGCGTGCTGCGCATTCAGAACCGCCGCCTGCAACTCGCGGGGGCAGACCTGTGATCGCGCGCGTGATGGCCCTGTTGCAGAGCGAGAGCCGTGGCCCCGACCGGGTGGTGCCGCCCACCGGCTTTACCGCGCGGCTGACGGTGCTGACCGCCGCCGCCATGGCCTTTCTGGCGGTGTTTGCGCTTGCGCTGTCGATGGCGACCGGGCGGCTGGCGCATCGCTGGTCGGATGCTTTGGCACGTACCGCCACCATCCGCATCTCGGCCCCGCCCGAGCAGATGCTGGCGCAGACGCAGGCGGTGCTGGAGGCGCTGAAGACCACGCCGGGGCTCGACTCCTACCGCCCGCTCGACGATGCCGAGATGAAAAAGCTGCTTGACCCCTGGTTCGGGCCGGATCTGCCGGTGGAAAGCCTGCCGCTGCCGCAGCTGATCGAGCTGGTGGAATCCTCCTCGGGCTTTGACGCCGAGGGGTTGCGTCTGCGGTTGGCGGCCGAGGCGCCGGGCGCGGTGCTCGATGACCACAGCCGCTGGCGGCAACCCCTTGTCACCGCGGCGGGGCGCATCCGGTTTCTGGGCCTCGTATCGCTCTTGCTGATCGGCGGGGCGACGGCGGGGATGATCACTTTGGCCGCGCAGGCGGCGCTGGCGGCGAACGGGCAGGTGATCCGCGTGCTGCGGCTGGTGGGCGCGCGGGATGTGTTCATCGCCCAGGCTTTCGTGCGCCGCTTTACCCTGCGCGGGCTGTCGGGCGCGGGCCTCGGCACCGTTCTGGGCATGCTGGCCCTAGCACTTCTGCCCGATGCCGATGCGGCGGGCGGCTTTCTGACCGGCCTTGGTTTTCAGGGTCTGCAATGGGTCTGGCCGCTGCTGATCCCGCCCTTGGCCGCGCTGGTGGCCTATCTGGCGACCCGGGCTGCGGCCCTGCGCATGTTGAGAGGAATCCGATGAGACACGCCCTGCAATATCTGCGTTCGCTGTTCTTCATCATCCAGATGTATGTGTTCCTCGCGGTCTGGGCGACGGTGCTGTTTCCGTTCGGCCTCATTGGCGGGCGCAATGTGACGCTCTGGATCATGCGCAACTACTGCCATTACGTCTGCTGGTCGGCGCGCTGGATCGTCGGCCTGACATGCGAAGTGCGCGGCGAGATCCCCACCGATGAGGTGCTGATCGCCGCCAAGCATCAGTCTTTCCTCGACATCATCATGATCTTTGGCGCGCTGCCGCGCGGCAAATACATCATGAAGAAAGAGCTGAAATATGTGCCCTTCATCGGCTGGTATGCGTTCCTCTCGGGCTGCGTGCCGGTGGACCGTGGCAAGAAGGGTGCTGCGATCAAGAAGATGGTGCGCGACGTCTATGCCTCGCGTCACAAGGGCGGGCAGCTGATCATCTTTTCGCAGGGCACCCGCGTCGCGCCGGGGGTGAAAATGCCGTACAAGGTCGGCTCCGGCGTGCTCTATGCCGAGCTGAAGCAGGATTGCGTGCCGGTGGCGGTGAATGTCGGCCTGTTCTGGCCGAAATCGGCGATCATGCGGCAGCCGGGGACGGCGGTGATCGAGTTTCTGCCGCGGATTCCGGCGGGTCTTGATATCCGCACCTTCCTCGAGCGGCTGGAGGCCGAGGTTGAGCCTGCCTCTGATGCGCTGATGGCCGAAGCGGGGTTCGTGGCGCCCGCAGGGGCATAAGGGGGACGGCATGGAATACATCGGGTCGGTTGCGGCGCTCGAGGCGCTTTATGGCGTGCCGGGGCAGGCCGCGACGGTGAAGGTCACCCCCGGCCTGACCCCCGCCTACCGCGCCTGGATTGCGCGCAGCCGTCTGTGCATTCTGACGACGGTCGGGCCTGAAGGCACCGACGCCAGCCCGCGCGGCGATGATGGCCCGGTGGTGCAGATCCCGGATGCCCGGACGCTGCTTCTGCCCGACTGGAAGGGCAATGACCGCATCGACAGCCTGCGCAACATCGTGCGCGATCCGCGCGTCTCATTGATGTTCCTCGTGGCCGGGTCCAACAATGTGATGCGGGTGAACGGCACCGCCCGGCTGACCGCCGACGAAGGGGTTCTGGCGCGGTTTGAGCGCGACGGAAAGCGCCCCCGCACGGTGGCGGTGGTGACGGTGGCCGAGGTCTATTCGCAATGCGCGCGGGCGCTCATGCGGGCGCGGATCTGGACCGATGGCAATCAGGCAGCGGGTCTGCCGAGCGTGGGCGATATGCTGCGCGAGATCACCGAAGGCGGCATTGATGGTGCCGCCTATGACGCCCAATGGCCGGTCCGCGCGGCCGGGACGATGTGGTAGCGGACAAGGCTGAAGTCGTTCTCCCCGGAGCAGGGGGGACTGGTTGCCGGATGATGGGGTGAGGTCCTTGCCCCAGGTTTCTGCAGCGAAAGGCCGATACAGCTTCCGATGGCTTTCCGGGCGGAGCAGCCTGCGCAAGCACGGCAGCGCGACCAGGATCGCGCTGCCCCTTGGGTCAGGCCGCGAGGCCCTTTGACCCCATTGCCAGAAACTTCTGCCGCCGCGCCTTGATCAGCTCGGCAGGCTTTTTCGAGGACAGTTCGCTCAGCAGCAGCGAAATCTCGCTGCCCACCGCCGCAATTGCCGCCGCGCGGTCGCGCTGTGCGCCGCCCAGCGGCTCTTTCACGATGCGGTCGATCACGCCCAGCTTCAGCAGATCCTGCGCGGTCAGGCGCAGCGCTTCGGCGGCTTCGCGCATCTTCTCGGCATCCTTCCACAGGATCGAGGCGCAGCCCTCCGGCGAGATCACCGAATAGATCGAATGCTCGAGCATCGCCAGACGGTCGGCCGTGGCAAAGGCCACCGCGCCGCCCGAGCCGCCCTCGCCGATCACTACCGAAATCAGCGGCACGCCGATCTGCAGGCATTTCTCGGTCGAACGGGCGATGGCTTCGGACTGGCCGCGCTCTTCCGCGCCTTTGCCGGGATAGGCACCCGGCGTGTCAACAAGGGTGATCACCGGCAGTTTGAAACGGTCGGCCAGATCCATCAGACGGATCGCCTTGCGGTAGCCCTCGGGGCGGGCCATGCCGAAATTGCGCTCGATCCGGGTCTTGGTGTCATGGCCCTTCTCATGGCCGATCACCACCACCGGCTGATCGTTCAGCCGCGCCAGACCGCCCATGACCGCATGGTCATCGGCAAAGTTCCGGTCGCCGGCGAGCGGGGTGTATTCGGTGAACAACGCATCGATGTAATCTTTGCAATGCGGCCGGTCAGGGTGCCGCGCCACCTGGCATTTGCGCCAGGGCGAGAGGTCCTTGTACATGTCGCGCAACATGTCCGAGGCTTTCTTGTCGAGGCCAGCGGCTTCTTTCTCGACGTCCATCTCGGCATTGCCGCGCGCCATTGCTCTGAGTTCATTGGCCTTGCCTTCGATCTCTGCCAGCGGCTTTTCGAATTCGAGATAGGTCATGTCAGTCTCCGGCTGCGCCCTTTATGGCTTGGCACTATATGACGAGGACGGCGGGCAAATGCAACTCGGCAAGCGCCCTGACGGCGGATCCGGTGCTCAACGGGCGGAGAGTTTGGCACGAGGCGCCTCCGGGTTTCGCACCGGAGGGCGCGGGGCGGGCGGTTTCCGGCCGGATGTCCCGGCGGCATCCGGGCCATCCGGCACGACGCGGCGCGCTTGCCGCCACAGCCTCGCTGACGTCAGAAATGCTGCAGGTGCGAAATGCGGCCTTGATGTGCTGCGCTGCAGCATGTTACGATTTTCAAGAGACGCGAGGCAGCGGCACGCAGATCCGCCGCGCGGCGGTTCACCGGATTTTGCGCGACGGTCGTTTTTCGCAATGGCGATTTTGCGCGACGGTGGGGTGCCGGAATCGGTAACGCCCCAGCCTTGCGACCGGGGCGTGACCTTTCCCTCATGCGGACGGGCCTCCCCTCCCTTCCGCTCCGGGATAGCGATGCTCTTAGCCCGAGATCATCTCTGCTTGTCGCACGATCACCTCAGCTTGCCGGACAGAGGCTATATCCACCAGACGGCCTTTGTAAACAGTCGCGCCAGCGCCTTCGGATTTTGCTTTCTCCATCGCCGCCAGAATTTCGCGCGCTTCGGTCACCGCAGCCTCGGACGGGGTGAAAATCTCATTGGCGAGGGTGATCTGTTTCGGATGGATCGCCCATTTCCCGACCATGCCCAGCGTCGCAGACCGCAGGGCTTGTGCGCGGAAACCCTCGTCATCCGAGAAATCGCCGAAGGGTCCGTCGACCGGCAAAAGCCCGTGTGTGCGGCAGGCGGCGACGATGGCGGCCTGCGCCCAATGCCAGGGATCAGACCAGTATTTCGCGCCTTCCCGCAGCATATAGTAGTTTTCTTGCGTGCCACCGATACCTGTGGTGGCCATGCCCATGGAGGCCGCAAAGTCGGCGGCGCCGAGACTCATGGCTTGCAACCGGGGCGAGGCGGCGGCGATCTCCTCGACATGCGCGATACCGGCGGCGGATTCGATGATCACCTCCAGGCTGATGCGCTTCTTGCGGCCCATCGCCGCCTCGATCGCGGTGACCAGCGCGTCAACCGTATAGACATCGGCGGCGCAGCCGACTTTCGGGATCATGATCTGGTCGATCCGCTCGGACCCCAACTCCAAAAGGTCGACCACGTCACGGTACCAATAGGGCGTATCCAGCCCGTTGATTCGCACGCTGAGGTATTTTGAGCCCCAATCCACCTCGTGAGTCGCCTTGATGATGTTGGCGCGCGCCTCTGCCTTGTCGTTCGGCGCGACCGAATCTTCGAGGTCGAGGTTGATCACATCCGCGGCGGAGGCTGCCATCTTCTCAAAGATCGCCGGGCGCGAGCCGGGGCCAAACAGCTGGCAACGGTTCGGACGGGCGGGCTGGGCGGGTTGCAGACGAAAGCTCATATCAGGCCCTTCGCAAGGATATGTCTGAAATTTGTCTGGTGTTGATATAATGTTGCGCGATAAATTTCAAGCTTCCTTTCGCATGTGCAGAAATCGACGGTTTCTTGCGGCAAGGTCACGTTTGCATCGCGTTTCTTGTGAGATGGCGAAGTTGAATGGGAATATCTTCGGCAAATGATGCCATACTCCTGTGAAAGTTGCGCAGGTTCTTGCCGGGGGCGGTAAATTTCAAATGAAATCCCGCCGCAACGCGGTATCGTTCGAGGGGTAACCAAAGGAGTTTTCCCATGGCCCTGATCGACACGCCCTATCTTCTGTTTCTCGGCGACGCCCCCGATGCGCTTGCGGCCAAGGTCGCGCAGGGGATCAAAGACTGGCGCCCGGAATTCGCGCTGGGGCAGTTCCGCATGCCGGGCTGCAAGGCGGATATGGGGCTGCAGGACATGACGCTGGCCGAGGCCAAGGCGGCGGGCTGCAAGACGCTGGTGGTCGGCGTGGCCAACCGCGGCGGGGTGATCTCGGAAAGCTGGGTCAAGGTGCTGGTCGAGGCCCTGGCCGAGGGGTTTGATCTGGCCTCCGGCCTGCACAACCTTCTGAAGGATGAGCCGGTTCTGGTGGAAGCGGCGCTCGCCTTTGGCCGAAAGCTGCATGATGTGCGGGTGCCCGAGGTGGATTACCCGATTGCGAATGGCAAAAAGCGCAGCGGCAAGCGGATGCTGGCCGTGGGCACCGATTGTTCGGTTGGCAAGATGTACACCGCGCTTTGCATGGAAAAGGAAATGCGGGCGCGCGAGATGAAGGCGACGTTCCGCGCGACGGGGCAGACCGGCATTCTGATCACCGGCAATGGCGTGCCGCTGGATGCGGTGGTTGCCGATTTCATGGCGGGCTCAATTGAGTGGCTGACGCCGGACAATGACCCCGATCACTGGGATTTGATCGAGGGGCAGGGCAGCCTGTTCCACATCTCTTATTCCGGGGTGACTTTGGCGTTGGTGCATGGCGGCCAGCCGGATGCCTTGGTGCTGTGCCACGAGCCGACGCGGCCGCATATGCGGGGGCTGCCGGACTACACGCCGCCCACGCTGCAAAGCCTGCGCGATGTGGCGCTCTTGCTGGCGCGGGTGGGCAATCCGGCCTGCGAAGTGGTGGGTATCTCGGTCAATACCCAGCATATGGGCGAGGCGGAGGCGCTGGCCTATCTGCAGGCGCTGGAGGGGCAATTGGGCCTGCCCGCCACTGATCCGTTCCGCTTTGGTGCCGGGAAACTGGTCGACGCGCTGGCCGCGATCTGACAGCCTTGGCTGAACCATGACCTGCCCGGGCATTCCGGGCGGGCAAGACCGACAGGAGGCCCCGATGATCACCGTAACCGATGACACCTTCCGACTGGCCGAGGTGTTCACCATCTCGCGCGGCTCGCGCACAGAGGCGCGGGTGGTGACGGTAAAGATCAGCCATCGCGGGCACACGGGCTGGGGTGAATGCGTGCCCTATGCCCGCTATGGCGAAACCCTCGAGTCGGTGCGCGCGCAGATCGAGAGCCTGCCGAATGACATCAGCCGTGCCGAATTGCAGGAGGCGCTGCCCGCCGGGGCCGCCCGCAACGCGGTGGATTGTGCGCTCTGGGATCTGGCGGCGAAGCAGGCGGGCAAACGGGTCTGGGAACTGGCGGGGTTGCCGGTCCCGGGGCCCGAGACCACCGCCTTTACCCTGTCGCTTGATACGCCCGAGGCGATGCGGGCGGCAGCGGCCCGCCATGCCCATCGCCCGATCCTGAAAATCAAGCTGGGCACCCCCGATGACATGCCGCGGCTGGAGGCGGTACGGGCGGGCGCGCCGAAACCGAAGATCATCGTCGATGCCAATGAAGGTTGGTGCGTCGATGTCTATCAGGAGCTGGCACCGCATCTTTTGCGCCTCGGCGTGGCGCTGGTCGAGCAGCCGATGCCCGCCGCCGCCGATCAGATCCTGCGCGAGATTGCCCGCCCCCTGCCGGTCTGCGCCGATGAAAGCTGCCATGACCGCGCGAGCCTTGCCGATCTGCGCGGCAAATACGACATGATCAACATCAAGCTGGACAAGACCGGCGGCCTGACCGAGGCGCTGGCCCTGCGCGATCTGGCCCGGGCCGAGGGCTATGGTGTGATGGTCGGCTGCATGGTCGGCTCGTCTCTCGCGATGGCACCGGCGGTGCTGGTGGCGCAGGGTGCGGCCTTTACCGATCTTGACGGGCCGCTGCTTCTGGCAGAAGACCGGGAAAACCCGCTTCGCTATGACGCGGGGCAGGTCTATCCGCCGGATGCGGCGCTATGGGGATGAGGAAGAAGCAATGAGCCGGATTGTCTATGTGAACGGGAATTATCTGCCGGAAGAAGAAGCGACCGTGTCGATCTTTGACCGTGGCTTCCTGATGGCCGATGGCGTTTATGAGGTGACGTCGGTTCTGGATGGCAAGATCCTGGAATTCCCCGGCCATTCGGCCCGGCTGGAGCGCTCGTTGCGCGAGCTGGACATGGCGCTGCCGGTGACGATGGACGAGCTGCTGACGATTCACCGCGAATTGGTGGCGCGCAACGAGCTGGTGGAGGGGATGATCTATCTGCAGGTCACCCGTGGCAATCCGGGCGACCGTGATTTCGCCTTCCCCGATCCGGCGGCGACGCCCTCGACCCTCGTGCTGTTCACCCAGTCCAAGCCGGGTCTGGCCGATAATCCGGTGGCGAAAAAGGGCATCAAGGTCATTTCGATCGAGGATATCCGCTGGGGCCGCCGCGACATCAAGACGGTGCAACTGCTCTATCCCTCGATGGGCAAGATGATGGCGAAAAAGGCGGGTGCCGATGACGCCTGGATGGTGGAAGACGGCTTTGTGACCGAGGGCACTTCGAACAACGTCTATATCGTCAAGGACGGCAAGATCATCACCCGCCAGCTGTCGCAGGACATCCTGCACGGGATCACCCGCGCGGCCGTGCTGCGCTATGCGGCGGAAGCGCAGATGGAAGTGGTCGAGCGCGCCTTTACCATCGCCGAAGCGCAGGCGGCGGATGAGGCGTTCTTTACCTCGGCCTCGGCCTTTGTGATGCCGGTGGTCGAGATCGACGGCGTGGCGCTGTCGGAGGGCAAGGTGGGGCCGGTGGCCACCCGCCTGCGCGAGATCTATCTGGACGAGAGCCGCAAGACCGCGATCTGATCAGCGGAAGGTTTGAACGAGAAAGGCCCCGACCGATGGTCGGGGCCTTTTGCATTGTCAGCGCCGTGTTCAGGCGGCGGGGGCCAGCAGCGTTGCGGGGTCCAGCTGATCCGGGGTCAGCCCGTTCAGCACCACCCAGGTTTCGCCGTCCAGCTGCACCTGCGTGCTCAGCCCGTCGCTGGTGGCCACCAGTGACAGCGTGGCCGTTTCGGGCATGCTTTCCAGGCTCAGCTGATCGGTGGCCGGGTCGAAATCGGTCACCAGCGCCCAGGACCCGTCGATCTGCGGTTCATAGATGTGGAATTCATCCGCGCCCGCGCCGCCCGTCATCGTGTCCCCGGCATCGCCCCAGAGCGAGTCATTGCCATTCCCGCCATCAAGGGAATCGCCGGTGTCATCGGCGGCGGGCAGGAACTCCTTGCTGTTCAGCTCATCGTTCCCCTCACCGCCGATCAGCGTGTCGTTGCCCGACAGGTCGAGGATGTAGTCATCGCCGGTGCCGCCGTCGACGAGGTCATTCCCACTGAAGCCCGACATCGAGTCGTCGCCCGCAGAGCCGAACATCGTGTCATCGCCATCGCCGCCGTACATCAGGTCATTTCCGGTGCCGCCATCGAGATAGTCGTTCTGCGCATCGCCGTTGAGGGAGTCGTTCCCGTCGCCGCCCAGCAGCGTGTCCGCATTATACCCGCCCGAAAGCACGTCATCGCCGCCCAGACCGGAGATCGTGTCGCGGCCAAGCCAGCTGGAGATCGTGTCATTCCCCTCGGTGCCGGTCATCACGTCATTGCCGCTGGTGCCGTTCAGGTTATGAACTGGATCCCAAGGGGCAATGTAGGTGTTGGTGCTGGCGTCGTAGACCATCACCGAGTCTGGTGACAGATCATTCACCGTGACGCCGTTCAGCAGGGCCACCTGCTCGCCGTCGATCTGCACCGACACCCCGTCCTCGCTGTCATCCAGCGTAAAGCGCTGTGCGCTGCTCCAATGGTCCACGTAGACGTTCAGGGTTTCAGGGGACGACAGGTCGTTTTCAACCGCATTGGTGTTGCTGAGGAAGTCGGTCACCACCACCGGCGTGTCGCCCTGCTGCCAGTCGATGAAGAAACCGTCATTGCCCGCGCCGCCCGTGAGCGTGTCGCCATCGTCGCCGATCAGGGTATCGGCACCAAAGCCGCCGTTCAGCAGATCGGCGCCGGGGCTGGCCGGGTCGTCCACCGCGTTCAGCGTGTCATTCCCGAGGTCGCCCCAAAGCGTGTCGCTGCCATGGGCATCGACAATGACATCATTGCCGTCGCCGCCACGCACCAGATCGTTGCCTCCGGTGAAATCGGCATCGACATAGCCCGCCGCCGGGTCCGGGGCCAGAACGCCGTAATAATCGTCGCCGCCGTCCAGAAAGACCCGGTCATCGCCGCGTCCGCCCGCGACCTCATCGGCGCCGGAACCCGCATAGACCGTATCCGATCCGGTACCACCATACATCAGATCGGACCCGGCGCCGCCACGCATCAAATCGTTGCCGGCATCTCCCAGCAGGATGTCGTCACCAGCGCCACCCGAGACGGTGTCGTTCCCGGCGCCTGCCGAGACAGCGTCGTCCCCGGCGCCGCCGTCGATAAGGTCATTGCCGCCGATACCGTAAATCTCGTCATCCCCGCCAAGACCGGAAAGGGTGTCGTTGCCGCCGGTGCCCTCGAGGGTGTCATTGCCCTCGGTGCCAGGGGCGTCCGTATCGTCCGATCCGCCGTCGCCGCCGACCGCAGCCGCCAGCAAGCCAATCCCCAGCAGGGGAAGCAAGAACATCAGCATCAAATACCCTCATCAATACTTTTTTAACCTTCGGTAAAATCGCAATAAAGTGAGAGTGCCGTCAACGGGATTTGCCTGCGGCCCCGCGTTATTGCGACCACTGTTTCCCGGGTATCATCAATGCGTCGGCCGACGTGAGATTGGCCGTGACGGGCATCCGAATGCGGGGCCGAAATTTACAGCCCGCTGGCCGCCAGAACGCGCTGCAGAATCGGCGCGAGGCGCGCGGCCCAGGCGTGTTGCCCCTCCGGGGTGCCGATCAGATCGTTGCGGACCTCGATCAGCACGTTCGGGCGGCCTTTTTGCAGGGCATGCAGGTCGATGGAATCTCCGTCGAGGTGGCCGTCATAGGGCTCATTGTCGCCGGTGATCAGCCCTTCCTCGCGCAGCGCGGCAATCAGCGGCAGCGCCAGACGCGAGTCCTTGTGCGAGTGGAGCACGGCCACTTCCCAGGGGCGCGGCGCGCGGCCGCGCAGGCAGGGGGTGTAGGAGTGGATGGCGCAGATCACCGTGTCGGGGCGGCGGGCGGCGGTGGCCTCAAGCGCGGCGTGATAGGGCCGCCAGAGCGCCTGCAGGCGGCGCTCGGTCTCGGCGGCATCGACGCGGCGGTTGGCCGGGATCATCGTGCCGTCATAGAGTTTCATCACCAAAGTCGGGTCATCGTCGCCGCGGTTGGGGTCAATGACCAGCCGTGAGAAATCTGACCGGACCAGCGGCGCGTCCAGAAGATCGGCCAGATGTTCGGCCACCCCGAGCGCGCCGACATCATAGGCGATGTGGCGCTCCATATCGGCGCGGGCGATGCCCAGATCGCCGCCATTCACCCAATCGGGCACATGGTTCGTCGCGTGATCGCAGGTCACCAGCCAGCGCGAGGGGCGCTCGGCGCCAAGGATATGAAACGGTTGCACTGTCATCCTCCTGTCGTGCCGGGGGCCGATACCGATTTACGATAGCGCAACCAGATGCGCCAGTTGCTCTGTTGCGGAAATTCGGCCATAGAGAAGATGGCCCACCACGAAAATGAACAAAACGGAGACTGAGGCAGCATGAGACGCCTTCGCAATGTCAAGATTGTGGCCACGTTGGGCCCCGCATCCAGCGATTACCAGATGATCCGCGCCCTGTTTGAAGCGGGCGCCGACGTCTTCCGCCTGAACATGAGCCACGGCACCCATGCCGAGCAAAAAGCGCGGCACGACATCATCCGGCAAATCGAGGCCGATACCGGCCGCCCGATCGCCATTCTGGCCGACCTTCAGGGGCCGAAACTGCGCGTGGGCACCTTTACCGCGCCCAGCCATGACCTCGTGGAGGGGCAGAAATTCCGCTTTGATCTCGACAAGGCCGAGGGTGACGCCACCCGCGTGAACCTGCCGCATCCCGAGATCTTTGCCGCACTTGAGCCCGGCGCTTCGCTCCTGATCAACGACGGCAAGATCCGTGCCGTGGTCGATGATTGCGGCCCCGATTTCGCCAATTGCACGATCACCATCCCGGGCACGATTTCCAACCGCAAGGGCGTGAACGTGCCCGACGTGGTGCTGCCGTTGGCCGCTTTGTCGGACAAAGACCGCTCGGATCTGGAATTCGCCTGTGAACTCGGCGTCGACTGGCTGGCGCTGTCCTTCGTGCAGCGCCCGGAAGATGTGACCGAGGCCCGCGCTTTGGCCAAAGGCCGCGCCTCGATCCTGTCCAAGATCGAGAAACCGGCAGCGGTAAAAGCCTTTGACGAGATCCTGAAGGTCTCTGACGGCATCATGGTCGCCCGCGGCGATCTGGGGGTTGAACTTCCGGTGCATTCGGTGCCGCCGATCCAGAAACGTCTCGTGCGCAAATGCCGCGCGGCGGCCAAGCCGGTGATTGTCGCCACCCAGATGCTGGAATCGATGATCGAAAGCCCGATGCCGACCCGCGCCGAAGTCTCGGACGTGGCGACGGCGATCTATGAGGGGGCCGATGCGGTCATGCTCTCGGCGGAATCGGCGGCGGGCAAATACCCGATTGAAGCCGTGGCCACGATGGATAATGTCGCCAAATCGGTCGAGAGCGATCCGACCTACCGCGAGGTGATCGAGGCGAGCCGGGGCGGCCGTCGGGAGACCGTGGCCGATGGCATCGTGTCCGCGGCGCGCGAAATCGCGGAAACCACTGCGATCAAGGCGATCTGCTGCTACACGCAGACCGGCAAGACCGTCGCGCTGGTCGCGCGGGAACGGCCGCGGGTGCCGATCATCGCGCTCTCGCCGCTTGATGGCACGCTGCGCAAGCTCTGCCTGACCTGGGGTGTGCACAACGTGAAAACCGGGCAGGTCGAGCGCTTCAAGGAGGCCGTGGTCAATGCGGCCCGTGCGGCGCGCGAACACGGCTTTGCCGATGAGACCAACCAGATCGTCGTCACCGCCGGTGTGCCCTTCAATGTCGAAGGCACCACCAACATCCTGCGCGTGGCGCCCTGCGACGAGCGGTTGATTTTCCGCACTGACCCGGAATAATCTGCGACGGAGCGGGTGGCAGAAGGTCTCAGGACTGTATGGATAGTGATTTGTTTCTGGTTCTGGGCCTGTTGATCGCTGCTTTGGCGATTCCTGCCGTGATTTCCGCGATTTCTGACAGCCGGCCCCCGCGGTCGGCTGCCATCGTCATCATGTTGGGCGGCGGCTTTATCCTGCTCGCCTTCCTGTCGAAACCCGGCGGCTACTCGGTGCATCAGGTGCCCGAAGTCTTCACCCGGGTCATCGGGCGTTTCCTGCACGGCTAGGGCGCCATCCGCGCGCCAATCCCTGCGAAAAGCCCCTTGCCAATCCCCGCCCGCCCGCCTATACGGCGCGCTCTATAGCCCGCACGTCCGGCCAAAGTGGCATGCCGAGTCGCGCGTAAACCAAACTCGAAAGAGGAGATGGAAATGCCCAAGATGAAGACCAAGTCCGCTGCCAAAAAGCGGTTTTCGTTCACTGCCTCCGGCAAAGTGAAGTCCGGCCCGGCCGGCAAACGCCACGGCATGATCAAGCGTACCACGAAATTCATTCGTGACGCCCGTGGGACGATGGTGCTCTGCGATAGCGACGCCAAAATCGTCAAAAAATACATGCCGTACGACCGCTGAGCTGAGGAGACTGAACAATGTCCCGCGTTAAATCTGGTAAAGTCACCCACGCTTCGCACCGCAAGGTGATCAAGAAAGCGAAAGGCTACTACAGCGCCCGTTCGCGCAATTTCCGCACCGCGACGCAAGCCGTCGACAAGGCAATGCAATACGCGACCCGGGACCGTAAGGCCCGCAAGCGTAACTTCCGCGCGCTGTGGATCCAACGGATCAACGCCGCCGTGCGTGCCTATGATGCCGAAATGACCTACTCGCGCTTCATCAATGCTCTGGCCACCGCCGGCATTGAAGTGGACCGTAAAGTCCTGGCCGATCTGGCCGTGCACGAGCCGGACGCGTTTAACGCCATCGTCGATCAGGCGAAGGCCGCGCTGGCAGCTGCTGCATAATCCCCTAACCGGGTAGCACATGAACCCCGCGCGAGGCCGAGGCCTTTCGCGGGGTTTTTCTTTTCCGGGGGGTGGCTTTGCCGTGCCCGGCTTGCATTTCGCGCCCCTCATGGCTAACCCCGGGGGCGCAACTTACGGAGACGGTGTGATGGCGGATCTCGACGCGCTCAAGACGAAATATCTCGACGGTATCGCGGCGGCCTCGGATGAGGCGGCGCTGGAGGAGCTGCGGCTGGCCGCTTTGGGCAAGAAGGGCGAAATCAGCCTGATGATGCGCGAACTGGGCAAGATGACGCCCGAGGAACGTACCAGCACCGGCGCCGCGCTGAACCGGCTGAAGGATGACATCGACACCGCGCTTCGTGCCGCGAAAACCGCGATGGCCGATGCGGCGCTGAACGCCCGTCTCGCGACCGAGTGGCTGGATGTGACGCTGCCGGGCCGCCCGCTGCGCCAGGGCAGCATCCACCCGGTCAGCCAGGTGATGGAAGAGGTCACCGCGATCTTTGCCGATATGGGCTTTGCCGTGGCCGAAGGCCCGCAGGTGGAAAGCGACTGGTTCAACTTTGACGCGCTGAACATCCCGCCGGAGCACCCCGCGCGGCAGGAACATGACACGTTCTTCATGAACCGCGCGGAAGGCGACGACCGCCCGCCGCATGTTTTGCGCACCCATACCTCGCCGGTGCAGATCCGTTCGATGACCGAGCAGGGCGCGCCGATCCGCGTGATCGCGCCGGGCCGCGTCTACCGCATGGATATGGACCAGACGCATACGCCGATGTTCCACCAGATCGAGGGCCTCGCCATTGGCAAGGACATCTCGATGGCCAATCTGAAATGGGTGCTGGAGGAATTCTTCACCGCCTTCTTCGGCATCAAGGTGAAAACCCGCTTCCGCGCCAGCCATTTCCCCTTCACCGAGCCCTCGGCCGAGGTTGATATCCAGTGTTCCTGGATCGACGGCCAGCTGCGTATCGGCGAGGGCGACGGCTGGATGGAAGTGCTGGGCTCGGGCATGGTGCACCCGAAAGTGCTGAAAGCAGCCGGGGTGGATCCCGAGGAATATCAGGGCTTTGCCTTTGGCATGGGCATCGACCGTCTGGCCATGCTGAAATACGGCATCCCCGACCTGCGCGCCTTCTTTGAGAGCGACCTGCGCTGGCTGCGCCATTACGGCTTTGCCGCCTTGGACATGCCGACGGTGCATGGGGGGCTGAATAAGTGAGCTTAGCTGTCGAAAGCGCCGCACTCGGCCCCTGCGGGTGGCCTTATGTGTGCGTTTCCGAGCACCAGCAGGTCACGATTTTGGGCCTCGATCCGCTGCGGGACATTCCGGGCGATGCGCCACATTGCGGGGACGTAGCACTTGCCGGTATCGAAAGGCCGGTTCCCGTCTTTCTGGTCAGCGCAGGTTCCCAAATGATCCGCATCGCGGTTATTGAAATCTCGAATGGCGTTTATGTCGTGGCTTGCAATGATGCAGCCATCGAGCGCTTGGAAAACACTCCGGGAATGGAGAATAGATTATGAAATTCACTCTCTCTTGGCTGAAAGACCACCTCGAGACCGAGGCGAGCCTTGACGATATTCTCTATGCCCTGACCGATCTGGGTCTTGAGGTGGAGGAGGTCTTTGACCCCGCCTCGAAGCTGGCGCCGTTCACCATCGCCAAGGTGCTGCACGCGGAAAAGCACCCCGATGCGGATAAGCTGCGGGTCTGTAAAGTGCTCACCGATGAGGGCGAAAAGCAGATTGTCTGCGGCGCGCCGAACGCGCGTGAGGGGATCACCGTGGTCCTGTGCAAACCCGGCGATTACGTCCCGGGGATTGATGTCACTTTGGGCATCGGCAAGATCCGCGGCGTCGAAAGCCACGGCATGATGGCTTCGGAGCGCGAGCTGGAGCTGTCGGACGAGCATAACGGCATCATCGAACTGCCCTCGGGTGAGGTCGGGCAGAAGTTTGTCGACTGGTTGGCCGAGAACCGTCCCGGCACCGTCGATCCGATGATCTACATCAAGATCACCCCGAACCGCCCCGATGCGCTCGGCGTGCGCGGCATTGCCCGCGACCTCGCGGCGCGGGGTCTGGGCGTGCTGAAACCGCTGGAGGTGGAGGCGGTGCCGGGGGGCTATGCCTCGCCGATCACCGTCAGCATCGCGCCGGAGCTGAAGGACAAGGGCTGCCCCTATTTCGCTGGGCGGCTGATCCGCGGTGTCACCAACGGGCCGAGCCCGGACTGGCTGCAGGCGCGGCTGAAGGCCATTGGCCTGCGTCCGATCTCGACCCTGGTCGATATCACCAACTATTTCACCTATGACCTGAACCGTCCGCTGCATGTCTTTGACGCGGCCAAGGTGCAGGGCAATCTGCTGGTGCGTCCGGCGGTTGCGGGCGAAAGCCTGCTGGCGCTCGACGGCAAAACCTATGCGCTGCAAGCGGGGCAGATGGTGATTGCCGATGATGCGGGGCCGGAAAGCCTGGCCGGGATCATGGGCGGCGAGCTGTCAGGCTGCACGCCGGAAACCGTGGATGTCTTTGTGGAATCCGCCTTCTGGGACCCGATCACCATTGCCGCCACGGGCCGCGCGCTGAAGATCAACTCCGATGCCCGCTACCGCTTTGAGCGCGGCGTTGATCCGCAGTTCACGCTGCCGGGGCTGGAACTGGCGACGCAGATGATCCTTGATTTGTGCGGCGGTGAAGCCTCCGCGGTTGTGACCGACGGCGCCGTGCCGGACACCACTCGCGCCTATCGTCTGAACCCCGCGCGGGTGATCTCACTCGTCGGGATGGACATCCCCGAGGCCACGCAACGCGCCACGCTGGAGGCCCTTGGCTTCACACTGGCGGGGGACATGGCGACGCCGCCGAGTTGGCGACCGGATGTGCTGGGCGAGGCTGATCTGGTGGAAGAGGTGGCGCGCATCGCCTCGCTGACCCAGCTGGAAGGGCGGCCTCTGGCGCGGCCCGAAACCGGTGTGCCCGCCCCGATCCTGACGCCGATGCAGATGCGCGAAAAGACCGCGCGCCGGACGCTGGCGGCGCTCGGTTACAACGAATGCGTCACCTACAGCTTCATCGACAGCAGGTCGGCGGCGATGTTCGGCGGCGGCGAAGATGCCACCCGCATCGACAACCCGATCAGCAGCGAGATGACGCATCTGCGCCCCGATCTGCTGCCGGGCCTGCTGCAGGCGGCCGCCCGCAATCAGGCGCGCGGCTTTGCCGATCTGGCGCTCTTCGAGGTCGGCCCCGCCTTCCACGGCGGCGAGCCGGGCGAGCAGCATCTGCAGGCGGCGGGCCTTCTCGTGGGCGCCAATGCGCCGCGCGATGCCTTTGGCAGCCGCCGTCCGGTGGACATCTACGACGCCAAGGCCGATGCCGAGGCGGTGCTGGCCGCCATCGGTGCCCCCGCCAAGGTGCAGATGAACCGCAAGGTGCCGGGCTGGTTCCATCCGGGCCGGACCGGGGTGATGGCTTTGGGGCCGAAAACCCTCTGCGTCTTTGGTGAAGTGCATCCGAAAGTGCTGGCCGAGATGGGCGTGAAAGGCCCGGCGGTGGCCTTCACCCTCCTGCCGGAAAACGTGCCCTTCCCGAAGGCGAAATCGGCGACCCGCCCGGCGCTGGGTCTCTCGGATCTGCAGGCGGTCGAGCGTGATTTTGCCTTTGTCGTCGACAAAACGGTCGAGGCGCTGACGCTGGTCAATGCCGCCGCCGGGGCCGACAAGGCGCTGATCGAGACGGTGCGGGTCTTTGACCAGTTCACCGGCGAGAAGGCCGAGGCGCAGATGGGGGCTGGCAAAAAGTCCATCGCCCTCACCGTGCGTCTGCAGCCGCGCGACAAGACGCTGACCGAGGCGGATATTGCCGCGGTCTCGGCCAAGGTCGTGGAAAAGGTCACCAAGGCCTCGGGCGGCACCCTGCGCAGCTGATACCGGCCGGAGGGGGGCGCCACCGCTCCCCTTTGCCTGATCTGAAATATCCCCGCCGGAGGCTCCTGTGTCTGCCACAGGAGCCTCCGGCGGGGATATTTTTACCGAAGCAAGCCTCAGTCGCGCGCCGGAATTTTCAGGCCGCGCTGCACTGCCGGACGCGCCAGAAAGCGCGCGAGATAGGCGGGGACGTTTTTCAACGCATCAAAGCCCACGATCTCGCCCGCGCCGTAAAAGCCGGTGAGCGTGTTCAGCCAGGGACCAATGGCGATATCGGCGATGGAATAGTCCCCCGCGAGCCAGTCTTTGCCTTCCAGCGCGCCGTCGAGAACCTTGAGCAGGCGGGCGGCTTCGGCGCGGTAGCGCTCTTTCGGGCGCGGATCCTCGATCTCCTTGCCCGCGAAATGGTGGAAAAAGCCGAGCTGCCCGAACATCGGGCCGAGGCCGCCCATCTGGAACATCACCCATTGCAGGATTTCATAGCGCTGCGCGGCGGGCATCAGCTTGCCTGATTTTTCTGCCAGATAGACAAGGATGGCGCCGGATTCAAACAGGGGCAGCGGTGCGCCGTCCGGCCCGTTCGGGTCGATGATCGCCGGGATCTTGTTGTTGGGATTGAGCGAGAGAAACTCCGGGCTCGTCTGGTCGTTGGTCGCAAAGTTGACCAGATGCGGCTCATAGGCGAGGCCCATTTCTTCCAGCGCGATCGAGATTTTCACCCCGTTCGGCGTGGGCAGCGAATAGAGCTGGATCACCGAAGGGTCTTTGGCGGGCCAGCGGCGGGTGATCGGGAAATCGGAAAGGTCTTGCATGGCAGTCCTCCTGTAAGGGGGCCAGCAAAGCCGAAACCCGGCGCATTGAAAAGGCTCCCCTTTGTGCGCCAGCGTGGTAAAGATTGTGCGATCCCGTCAGGGACAATTGTAGTGTGGGGACAGCAATGCTGAAAGAATTCAGAAACTTCATTGCCAAGGGCAATGTCATGGATATGGCCGTCGGTATCATCATCGGTGCGGCCTTCACCGCCATCGTCACCTCGATGGTGGCCGATCTGATCAACCCGATCATCGGCGTCATCACCGGCGGCGTCGATTTTTCGAACCTCTTCGTCAACCTGGGCGATGGCGTCTACACCAGCCTGACCGAGGCGCGCGATGCCGGGGCGCCGGTTTTTGCCTATGGGTCGTTCCTGACGGCGGTGATCAATTTCCTGATCGTCGCCTTTGTCGTCTTCATGATGGTGAAGGGTGTGAACCGCGTCAAAGAGGCTGCGGTCCGCAAGGAAAAGGTCGAAGAGGCCGCCGCTGCGCCCAAAGGCCCGACGCAGGAAGAACTGCTGATCCAGATCCGCGACGCGCTTTTGGCGCAAAAGGGCTGACGGGCCCCAGAGGTGAACAGAAAGGCCCGCCGTTCTGGCGGGCCTTTTGCGTTACTGTTTGAGGGCGAGCTGCGGCGAGAGCACGTCGATCTCCAGCGCCCGGCCAACGGCGAAATTGGTCAGATGGCCCGCGTGGATGTTCAGCCCGTTCAGGAGATGCTCATCCGCCGCGCAGGCCTCTTTCCAGCCCTTGTCGGCCAGCGCCAGCAGGAAGGGCAGGGTGGCATTGCCAAGCGCCTGGGTCGAGGTGCGCGCCACGGCCCCCGGCATGTTCGCGACGCAGTAATGCAGGATGCCATCGACCTCATAGATCGGGTCCTGATGGGTGGTGGCGTGGCTCGTCTCGAAACACCCGCCCTGATCGATGGCCACATCGACGATGGCCGCGCCGGGCTTCATCGTGCCGAGCATGGCGCGGCTGACCAGTTTCGGCGCGGCCGCCCCCGGGATCAGCACCGCGCCGATCACCAGATCCGCCGTCGCCACCAGCTCGGCGGTGGTCGCAGCACTGGCGTAGAGCGCTTTGAAATCGCGGTTAAACACATCATCCAGATAGCGCAGGCGGGGCAGGGAGCGGTCGAGCACGGTGACATCCGCCCCCATGCCCGCCGCCACCCGCGCCGCATGAGTGCCGACCACGCCGCCGCCGATCACCAGCACCCGGCCCGGCGCCACGCCCGGCACGCCGCCCAACAGCACGCCGCGCCCGCCATTGGCCTTTTGCAGCGTCCAGGCGCCGACTTGTGGGGCCAGTTTGCCCGCCACCTCGGACATCGGCGCCAGCAGCGGCAGGCCGCCGTTGCGGTCGGTCACCGTCTCATAGGCGATGCAGGTGGCACCTGAGGCCAAGAGGTCCCGTGTCTGTTCCGGATCGGGCGCCAGATGCAGATAGGTGAACAAAAGCTGCCCCGGCCGCAGCATCGCGCGCTCGGCCTTTTGCGGCTCTTTCACCTTCACGATCATCTCGGCTTCGGCAAAGACCGCCGCCGCATCCGGCAGAATGCGCGCCCCTGCGGCGATGTAATCGGCGTCGGTAAAGCCGGAGCCGAGACCGGCACCGGCCTCGATCAGCACCTCATGCCCATGCGCGACGGCCTCATGCGCGGCCTGCGGCATGAGGCCTACGCGGAATTCCTGCGGTTTGATCTCCCGCGGGCAACCAATTTTCATGTCAGATCCTCCCAAATCCTCTATGACGCCATCCTGCGCCTGCCGGGGCGCAAATGTTTTGAAAAATCCTTGGCCTCAGGTGGTTTTACGCGTTAAATCTTCGCGGAATGCTTGAATTCATCGAAGGAAGTTGCACGGATATGACCCTCGACGCCACCGACCGCCGGATCCTCACGGTGTTGCAAAAGCAGGGGCGCATCTCGAATGCGGATTTGTCCGAACGGGTGAACCTCTCGGCTTCGGCCTGTCACCGGCGGGTGCAGCGGCTGGAGGAAGAGGGCTATATCCGCGATTATGTGGCCCTTCTCGACGCGCGCAAGCTGGGGCGGCCCACGACGGTTTTCGTGGAGATCACCCTCTCGGCGCAGGCGGATGAGGTGCTGGACGCCTTCGAGCGCGAGGTGAAGAAGATCCCCGATGTGCTGGAATGCCACCTGATGGCGGGTTCGGCGGATTATCTGTTGAAAGTCGTGGCCGAGGATACCGAGGATTTCGCCCGCATCCACCGCGCCTATCTGGCGCGACTGCCCGGGGTGGCGCAGATGCAGAGCAGTTTTTCGCTGCGCAATGTGGTCACCACCACCGCGCTGCCGGTCTGAGTCGCTTCCGGTGTGATCACTCGCGCCAGAAGCGGGGCATGAAGACGACGAGGATGGCCAGCAGGCCCAGGCGGCCGAGCAGCATGGCCAGCGTCATGATCCAGGTCGCCTGATCCGAGAAATCCACCATCGTGCCGGTGCGTGCCACCATCGGGCCAAAGCCAAAGCCGATATTGCCCATCGAGGTCCAGATCGCGAAAACCGCCGATTGCATGTCGACCCCGGTCATCGAGATCAGCACGGTCAGCACGCCGAGGATCAGGATATAGCCGGTGAAATACATCATCATCGGGTTCAGCACGTCCTCATCCAGCGGCTTGCCGTCCAGGCGCGGCTGCACCATCCGGTGCGGTGAATGCAGGCGTTGAATGGCGCTGCGGATGGCCGAAATCAGCGCCAGGCAGCGAAAGACCGAGAGCGCGCCGGAGGACGAGCCGGTGCAGCCGCCGATCATCCCGAGGCAAAAGGCCAGCGTCACCGGAAAGGCGCCCCAGGCCCCGACATTGGCCGAGCCAAAGCCGGTCCCGGTCATGATCGAGGCGAGGTTGAACAGGGTTTCGCGCAGGGTTTGCTCAAAATCTGTGGCGCCATGCGTCATCCGCCACAGCACGATCGCCACCACCGCATAGACGAACCAGCGCAGCAGGGCGCGGACCTGCGGATCGCGCCAGAGCGGCATGGTCTGGCCGCGGGCCAATTGGACAAAACGGATAAAGGGCATGCCGCCGATCAGCATGAAGAAGGTCCCGGCATATTCGGCGGTGCCGGAATAGGCGCCAAAGCTTGAATCATGGGTGCCAAAGCCGCCGGTCGCCAGCGTCGCCATCGCGTGGATGCTGGCGTCAAACACCGGCATGCCGCAGCCGATGTAGGAGAGCGCACACAGAAGCGTCAGCCCGGCATAAGCGGCGAGCAGCGCACGCGAAATGTCACGGGCGCGCGGCAGGATCTTGCCGAGTGTGTCGAACCCTTCGGTGCGAAAGAACTGCATGCCGCCGACGCGCATCACCGGCAGAAAGATCATGGCCACAAAGGCGATGCCAAGGCCGCCCATCCAATTCAGCATGCCCCGCCACAAGAGCACGCCACGCGGCAGGTTTTCCAGCCCGGTCAGGATGGTGGAGCCGGTGGTGGTGATGCCGGAGACGGCTTCGAAATAGGCATCGGTAAAGTTGATGTCCGGCGCGCCCAGCAAGAACGGCAGGGCGCCAAACAGCGGGATCAGCACCCAGATCAGCGCGGTCAGCAGATAGGCCTGCCGCGCGCTCAGGCCCTGTGGGCTGGCGGGCCGGGTGGCAAGCGAGACGAGCACCCCGACAAAGCCGGTGATCAGCGCCGCGTCCAGAAAGCCATGCACATTGTCGTCGCCATCCCAGTAATCGATGCCGGCGGGCAGCAGCATGGTGATCGACAGCACGGCCAGAATGATGCCGAGGATGTGAAAGATCGGCGCGAACCTAAGCATGTGCCGCGTCTCGCTGACGGGCCCGATGGGGCGGGGTGACCGGGCCGCGCACGCTCATGCCCTGAGCCGGGGCAGGGGCTGGGCAGGGCATTTGCCGTCGGGGGGCCTGCGCGGCGGGTTCCGGTGCAAGCCGCGGTGGCTGACACGCGTCCCCGGGAAACTCTGGCTGTCTGGCAGCTTCAGGCAGCGCCGTGGCGCCGGGCACGACCTGCGGCCGCTGAAGGGCCCGGCAAGGGGGCCGCATATTGGCGCGCGGTGTCAAAACGCGGTGCGCCCCGTCGGTGTGGCGGGCGCCGTGTCAGGGCAGCTGTGCGGTGAAAAGGGTGCTGGACGCAAACCAGATGCCTTGGATCTGTGGTGACGCGGGAGGAGGGCAGCGACAGTGCGCCAATCTTACGGGGTGGCGCAGGGCGATGCAAGGATCGCGCGGGTCCGGCGGCATGCGGGGCGTCGGTCACCAAAAAACCCCCGATGGCACGCCACGGGGGTTGATCGGTGCGGGCGAACCCGCCAGCTTTCCAGTCGCCTCAGAGAGCGCCTTCGCGCTGAGCTTTCTTCCGTGCCAATTTACGGGCACGGCGAACGGCTTCAGCTTTCTCGCGCGCTTTCTTGACGGACGGCTTCTCGAAATGTTGCTTAAGCTTCATTTCACGAAACACACCCTCGCGCTGAAGTTTTTTCTTCAGAGCCCGAAGCGCCTGTTCGACGTTGTTGTCGCGAACGCTGACCTGCATGTGGTTGTCACCACCTTCCTAAGTTTGAGTTGCGTCAGATTGCAGGAAGTGGCCCTATAGCAGGGGGCCGGAGTTTTGTCTACGGTTTGTCGGGGCTGGAATAAGGGGAAAATGATGCGAAATGCTGGTCTGGATATGGCCGAAGAGCGGGCCAGGCTGCTTGCCGCCATCATGCCGCATGTGCCCTTTGACGGCTGGTCGGAACCGGCGTTTCGGGCGGCGGTGGCGGATCTTGCGCTCGACCCCGATCTGGCGCGGGTGATCTGCCCGCGGGGCGCGGTGGATCTGGCGGTGGAATACCACCGGGCGGGCGACCGTGCGATGGTCGAGGCCCTGGCCACGCATGATCTGGCGGCCTTGAAATACAGCGCGCGCGTGGCCTTGGCGGTGCGGTTGCGGCTCGAGCTGGCGGACCGCGAGCTGGTGCGGCGCGGCGCGGCAGTCTTTGCGTTGCCCGGCAATCTGGCCACCGGCTCTGCGCTGATCTGGGGCACGGCCGAGGCGATCTGGACCGCGCTGGGCGACAGCAGCCGCGATCTGAACTGGTACACCAAACGGATGACGCTCTCGGCGGTCTATTCGGCCACCGTGCTCTATTGGATGGGCGATGAGAGCGAGGGGAGCGCCGACAGCTGGGCCTTTCTCGACGACCGGATCGGCAATGTGATGCAGTTTGAAAAGTTGAAGGGGAATGTGTTGAAGAATCGCTTCGTCAAAGGATTGATGGAAAAGGTGCAGGCCCCCGCGCCGCGCGCCACGCCGGGCCAGGAGGCGCGCCGATGACGCAAGAGACGCAGTCGTTCTCCGCCGATCTGCCCGAGATGATGCGGGCCGTGGAAATCACCGGACCCGGCGGGCCGGAGGTGCTGCGGCTGGGCGCGCGCGCGGTGCCGGTGCCCGGCGCGGGAGAGATCCTGATCGAGGTGCATTATGCAGGCGTCAACCGTCCCGATGCCTTGCAGCGGGCCGGGCGTTATGCGCCGCCGCCGGGGGCCTCGGATCTGCCGGGTCTGGAATGCGCGGGCTATGTCGCGGCGCTCGGGGCCGGGGTGCATGGCTGGCAGCTGGGCGATCTGGTTTGCGCGCTGCTGCCGGGGGGCGGCTATGCGGAATATGCCCGCGCTCCTGCGGCGCATTGCCTGCCGGTTCCGGCGGGGCTCGATCTGAAATCCGCCGCCTGTTTGCCGGAAACCGCCTTTACCACCTGGTCGAACATGGTGATGCGGGGCCGCTTGCAGGCGGGCGAGCGGTTCCTGGTGCATGGCGGTTCCTCGGGCATCGGCACCATGGCCATTCAGTTGGCGCGCGCCGTGGGTGCGCGGGTTTGGGCCACGGCGGGTTCGGAAGAGAAATGCGCAGCCTGTGCGGAGCTGGGCGCCACGGCGATCAATTACCGCAGCGGCGATTTCGGCGCGGTGATGGCGGCAGAGGGCGGCGCGGATCTTATCCTCGACATGGTGGGGGGCAGCTATATCAGCCGCAACCTGCGGGCCTTGGCCGATGAGGGACGGCTGGTCTCGATTGCCTTTTTGCAAGGCGCCAAGGCCGAGGTGAATTTTGCGCAGATCATGATGCGGCGGCTGACCGTCACCGGCAGCACCTTGCGGCCGCAAAGCGATCTGGCCAAGGCGCGGATTGCCGCCGAGCTGTTGACGCATGTCTGGCCGCTGGTGGAGGCGGGCAAGATCCGCCCGGTGATGGACAGCGAATTTCCACTCGCCGAAGCGGCGGCGGCACATGCCCGGATGGAGGGCGGGCATCACATTGGCAAGATCGTGTTGAAACTGCGCTGAGGTCCCAACCCCGGGGCCCGCGCGTCCAAAGGGGAGAGAGCGATGAGCGACCACCATGCGGGCCATTTTACCGTGCTGTCCGGCTATCCGCCGGATGTGCTGGCGATCCGCGCCGAAGGCCATCTGACGGGCGAGGATTACCGGACGGTTCTGGTGCCCCGGATCGAGAAAATGATCGCCGCCGAGGGGCGGGTGAAGCTGCTTTATGAGCTCGGGCCGGGGTTCGAGGGGCTTTCGGCGGGCGCGGTCTGGGAGGATGCGCGGCTGGGCATCTGGCATCTGGCCGATTTCGCCCGCATCGCGGTGGTCACCGATATCGGCTGGATACGCGCCGGGCTGAAGCTGTTTGTGCCGCTGATCCCCTGCCCGGTGCAGGTTTTCGCGCTGGAGGACCGCACCGAAGCCGCCGAATGGATCTCGGCGGCCATCGTCGACGAAGCCTGAGATCCGATTGCTGAGCGTGCGCGATGAGGCCGCGGCGGAGGTGGTGCGGTCAGCGCACCGCTTCCATCAGCGCATCGGGAAGCTGGCAATCGCGCGCACTGTCAGAAGAGCAGGCCCGCGGCTCCAGATCTTTGGTCATGCAGATCCGCGCCTCCTGGATCATTCCCTGATCGCAGGTGATGGTGATCATTTCCGGCCGCAATCCGGGGTTTGAATCGATGAAAGCCTCTTGCACCACCCGCGCGGGCAGTTTCACGTCGCGGTTCAGGCGGCGGAACACCTCGGGGATGGTGATGCTGTCATAGGCCATGCGGGCCGTCGCAAAATAGGCGCGGGCCGAGAGGCCGCTGCAGCGTCCGTGCTTTTTCCATTCATACCAGGCCAGCCCCGCCGAACCGGTGATATCGGCCATGGCGGCGGATTCTGCCCGGGTCGGATCCCGCTCGGCCGTGCGGCAATAGCTGGGCCAGCCCCGCTCATATTGCGGCCACAGCCCGTGTAAGGTGAAGGAATGGTCATGGCGCGCATCGCATTGCGCGTCGCGTCGCGCATCGCCCGTCAAGCTGCACCAGGTTGAGGACCAGCCGAGCGAGAGCACGTAATAGTCGAAGTCGCCCGCCTTCTCGCCATCGGCCGCCGCGGTTAGCGGCAGCAGCAGGGACAGGATCAACGGCAGCAGGGTCTTGCGCATTTTCTCTTTCCTCGGCGGGTTTTCAGGTGTAAGGAACGTCCAATTCCCCCTCCCTGAAGACTGGAATGGCGGCTCTGGCCGCAGCCGTTTTCCCGGCACGGGAGAGATTTGTAAAGGAGTGATCCGATGACCAAGCCTCTGATGGCCAAAGCGACCGCGGTCTGGCTGGTGGATAACACCACGCTGACCTTCAAGCAGATCGCCGATTTCTGCGGGATGCACGAGCTGGAAGTGCAGGGCATTGCTGATGGCGACGTGGCGACCGGCGTGAAAGGTTTCGACCCCGTTGCCTCCAGCCAACTCGATCCGAAAGAGATCGAGAAGGGCGAGAAAGACCTGAGCTACAAGCTCAAGCTGAAATTCAACGCGGCGTCGGTCGGCGAAGAAAAGCGCCGTGGCCCGCGCTATACCCCGCTGTCCAAACGTCAGGACCGTCCGGCGGCCATTCTGTGGCTGGTGAAATTCCACCCCGAGCTGGCCGATGCGCAAGTGGCCCGCCTCGTGGGCACCACCAAGCCGACCATCGCCTCGATCCGCGAGCGGACGCATTGGAACATCGCCAATATCGCACCGATCGACCCGGTGGCGCTGGGCCTCTGCCGTCAGTCGGAACTCGACAGCGAAGTGCAAAAGGCCGCCAAGCGCAAAGCCGCTGAAGGCGGGCTGATGACCGATGACGAGCGTCGCAAGCTGGTCTCGACCGAGCAGTCGCTGGGCATGAGCGATGAGCCGCGGATGCCCTCGTCGATCGCCGGTCTGGAAGGCTTCAAACTCGGCGGTGGCCATGAGCGCGAAGAAGACGAGCACAAAAGCCCGCGCGACTTCTCGAATGCAGACAGCTTCTTCAATCTGCCCGATGCGGATGATGAAGACGAAGACGAGGATGACGACGCCTGAGAGAGGCCCGTCAGCGACATATAGGGCCCGGAGCATCTGCTCCGGGCCTTTTTCGTGCCGGGGGGGGCAGCGCGGCGCGCCCCACGCTGCGGTGAATGGCAGGGGCGCGCCCATCCGCCGCGGTGCAGCTGTCGTGGGGATGGTGCTGCCCCGGCCGGTTCCCGCTCTGGATTGGATGTATGAGGGGGTGCTGCCGGTGCTCTGCCATGCCGCCGCCGGAATTGCCCTTTCAGTGTCGCCGGATCCGGGGGCTCAGCCAAACAGGCTTTGCCAGCAGGGCATCACGTCACCGGGTTCTGGCCGCGCGTGATACACCCCGCGGGCGATGGCGCGGGCCAGCACAGAGGCGGCGGCATGGCCGAGGCGAAACGGGTCCAGCGCGGGATCGGTGAGCGGCTTTTGTCCGGTGGCCACGGCAAAGACCAGATCACCATCATAGGGCGTGTGGCTGGGCAACAGCGCGCGCGCCATGCCGTCATGCGCCGCCACCGCCATTCTTTGCGCTTCGGCCTGGGTCAGGCGGGCGTCGGTGGCGACAATGGCAATCGTCGTGGCCTCGCCGCGCCGTTTCACCGGCAGGGGCTCTGCCCCGGGGTCCCAAAGCCCGGCGCTGAACGCACCCTCGAGGCCCATCCCGCCAAACTCTGCCCCTTGCTCATGCGGGGCCGCCCAGAACTGCCGCCCTGCTCCGACGGTGGCGGACCCCAGCGCATTCACCGCCACCAGCGCGCCGACGGTCAGCCCGCTGTCCAGCACGGCGGAGGCAGACCCCAGCCCGCCCTTCAGATTGCCCGTCATCGCGCCATAGCCAGCCCCCTGCGAGCCAAGCGTGAAGTCCCGCGTGGCGGCCTCAAGTGCCGCGCGGCCCAAGGGGGCGTAGGGGTTCTGGTCCCAGTCCTTGTCGCCGCCGTTCAAAAGATCGAACAGGATCGCGCCGGGCACGATCGGCACCCGCATATCGCCCACCGCAAAGCCGCGCCCGCGCGCCCGTAGCCCGTCCATCACGCCCGAGGCCGCATCAAGGCCAAAGGCCGAGCCGCCCGAGAGCACCAGCGCATCCACCTCCTGCACCAGCTTGTCGGGGGCGAGCAGATCGGTCTCGCGCGTGCCGGGCGCGCCGCCCATCACATGCACCGCAGCGGTGAACGGGCGATCCGCGGTCAGCACGCTCACGCCCGAGCGCAGCCGGGGGGCGCTGGCATTGCCGACGATCAATCCCTCGATGTCGGTGATCAGATTGCGGGGTCCGGGCTGCATGGCGCTCTCCTGCGGGGGTATTTCGGGGCGAGTATCATCGCTGGGAGTGCCGCTGCCAAGCCGTCGCTGGAAGAGCGCAGTGCGAGAGGCTTGCCGCCTTTGGCGCAGCAAAAGGCCCCCCGCAGCGATGCGGAGGGCCTGAAGCGTTTGCGGAGAAGGGAGGCTTAGTTGGTGGCTTTGCCGACCGGACCGATCGACCAGAACAGCGTCTCGCCCGAGCTGTCATCGACGCCATCATTGTCGGTGACCACATAGCCGGTGCCGGTGGCGTCAATCGCGAAACCTTCAACCTTGTCGACGACATAGCCGTTGGTGGCGCGCAGCTCCGGCAAGAGGTCGCGGAACGCGGTCTTGCTCACCAGCGGCAGCGCCTCGCCGAGTTTCGCCGGTTTCAGCTGATCCATCGAGACGGTGAAGATCTTTTTCACCACCGCCGCATCGCCGATCAGATTGTCACGCTCAACGACATAGGCCTGCCCGTCGTGGAAGGTGATTTCCGACAGACCCATCCAGCCTGCGCCCTTCGGCTCGAGCGGATAGGCGACCGCACCCCATTCCTGGGTTTCGGTGTTGTAGGAGACCAGTTTGACCTGACCTTCCGCATCATCGGCCCATTCGCGCTGCACGGCCATCCACAGCGTGTCGCCGTCGCGGGCCACACCTTCAAAGCCAAAGCGGGTTTCACTGGCCAGCAGTTCCTTCGGCAGTGCCACCTCTTCCTTGATCTCGCCCTTGGCGTTCACATGATAGAGCGCATGCGGCACCAGTTTCGCGCTGTTGCCCTCGGAGGCGATCCAGAAACCGCCTTTGCCGTCCAGCGTGATGCCTTCCATGTCCAGCTTTTGCGCGGCCATGCCATCGCGCGTCACCGGCAGTGCGGCGGTGATCCGGGCCGGGGTCTGGGTGGCGTCGATGGTGTAGATCGTCGGCATGGTCGAATAGAAGCTGTCGTTCACCCCATAGAGGATGCCCGGCTGTTCCGCATCGGCCACGAGGCCCGACATCGCGCCCCAGCCGATCAGCTTTTCCGACCCGGCAGAGGTCAGCATCGGATAGGCAGCGGGTTTGTCTTCCTGCGCATAGAGCATGACATGGGCGCGAGCGCCGCCATCGGCCCCCAGATCCACTTCATTTGCCGTGGCCAGCAGGCCGCGCGCCGGAATCGCCACCATGCCTTCGGGGCTGATGCCCGAGGGCAGGAGTTGTTTCAGCACCGGATTGGCCAGATCGGTGATGTCATAGGCCCCGATGATCGAGCCGCGCTCGGAGGCGACGAACAGGGTCGGCACGCCGTTATAGGTGGCGACTTCGACCGATTCGAGTTCGGTGCCCTTGGATTTCGAGCGTTTCTCCGGGTAGTGGCCGGCGGCGATGATCGCGTGCTCAAGGCTCGGGCCGGATTCGTAGACGACAGTGCCGTCTTTGTTGAAGATGGTGAAGCTGCGCGAGCCGCCTTCATAGTCACCTTCGTTGGCCACCACGAAATGATCGGTGTCGATCCATTTCACGCCGTCGGGCTCGCGTTTCACGGCCTCTTTGGTGCCGGTGAAAGTCAGGCGGCCGTCGGATTTGGTGTCGATATCCGCCAGATCGACGGTGCCCGCCGAGAAATGGTTCAGGATTTTGCCATCGGCGCCGACCACGACGATGTGGTTGTTTTCCTGCAGGGTCAGAACGATCTCGCCCGCGGCATTGATGTCGACGAATTCCGGCTCGGGATCTTCGCCGCCGATCTCGGCCAGACCGGTGACCTCGATCTTTTGCAGGGCGGCGCAATCGGCCATGCCATCCTTCATCGGCAGTTTCACCAGATAGCCCGCGGGCATCTGCGGCAGCGCACCATCGTTCAGCTCTTCGTCGCGCTCATTCTCGATGGCGATGGCGAGGAAGCTGTGGTCGGGGGCGGCGGCCACTGAATCCGGCTGACCGCCGAGTTCGCATTCCGCCACGATCTTGCGGGTGGCGAGGTCAACGGCGACCAGCTTGCCCGAGGTGTTCACGTAATCGGCCGAGGTGTTGACGGCGGCAAAGGCATGGCCGTCGATGATCTTGGCGGTGGTCGGCTCGCCGCCCATCTCGACATTGCCCAAAGGCTTCGGCGCGGCCGGGTCGGTGATGTCCACCAGACCGATGACGCCCAGCGGGCTGTCGGTGTAGACCAGCGTCATGCCATCTTCCGAGGCCGAGATGATCTCGGCCGAGGAGGCGCGCATGAGGTCTTCGCCCGGGGCCATGTTCAGCGGCGTGGCAAACGAAGCGATGCGGTTGAAGTTCTGGTCCGCCAGCGCGGGCAGCGCGGTGGCAAGGGCGAGCACGGAGGTCAGCGGGATGAGCCGGAGTGACATGGGGCGTCCTATATGTCTGCGTTCGGCGCGACACTTGGACGTGGTTTGTATCAGGGCGGTGACATCACGGCGACGTGAATGCGAAACTTGCCCGCCCCGGGCCGCTCCAAGCCCGCGCGGGGGGCCGCCGCGGTGCCACAGCGGGCAGGCGCTGGCATCAGCGATCTGCCCCGGGCCGGAAGGGGATGCGGCGCGGGTTTTTCCTGAGGAATTGGTCCGGCGTGGCGCTGTTGGGCATGTGCGCGCATAATTCGTGCTTTTTCGATCATCATATGGGAACCTGCTGCGGGCGAGGGGGTTGACCCTCGGGTCGCCGCTGCCCCCTATGGCGGAGACAGATTCATCGAGGGAACCCGTGGTGCTCGCCAAACATTTTTCTGCTCTTTTGCTACCGATCGTCCTGATGCTGTCCGCCTGCGCCGAGGTGCCGCAAGAGACGAAACCCGCCGTGAACGAGCCGCCGGAATACCGGGCGCTGCAGGATGGCGACACGCTGATCCCTGCGGTCAATCCGGCCTATCTGAATGAACGCAACATGCGCAAATGGGTGGAGTATGATGGGCCCGAGCCGGTGGGCAGCATCGTTGTCGATCCCTATGCGCGCGTGCTCTATCACGTGTACAAGCCGGGTCTGGCGATGCGTTTCGGCATTGCCGTCGGGCGGCAGGGCAAAGGGTTCTCGGGCAATGGGGTGATCCGCCGCAAGGAAGAATATCCCGCCTGGACGCCGACGAAGAACATGATCCGCACCGAGCCGGAAATTTATGCGGCCCTGTCAGGCGGCCTGCCGGGCGGTCTGGACAATCCGCTGGGCGCGCGGGCGCTGTATCTCTACCGCAATGGCAAGGACACGATGTACCGGATCCACGGCACCATGGATCCGTCGTCGATTGGCAAGGCCACCTCGGCGGGCTGTATCCGGTTGTTCAACCAGGACATTGTCGACATGTTCGACGAAGTGCCGCTGGGCACCACCGTCAAGGTCCGCAGCCAGGCCGAGAGCCTGATGATGGAAGGGCCGATGATCGAACTGCCGAGCGGCTATCTGATCCCCGAGACCCAGGCGACGCCGGAACAATTGGCGGCGGCCGGGATCGAAGGCGGCATCGCCAAGGAGTACAATCCCGCCATGCCGCTGATGTCGACGGCGGCGAACTGAGCCGTCAGGGAGCGTTTTCCCGATGTTCACGACAATGCGCGCCGGTTCTGGCGCGCATTTTTGTTTCGGGCCTGTGCGGTGACCTGCGCAAATCGTGCAAATGGCGGCGGGGCCCGTCTGGTGCGGTTCGCTCACAGCCGGATCACATAATCCTTGCGGGTGGTCTCCAGAACCTCCCAGCTGCCCTGAAAGCCGGGGCGGATCACAAAGCTGTCGCCCGCTGACACTTCGGTGCGGCTGCCATCCGCGCCGTGGATCACCGAGCGGCCTGACAGAATCCGGCAATACTCCCATTCATCATAGGAAATCGTCCAATGGCCGGGGGTGGATTCCCAGATGCCGCAATAGAGCCCGTCGCGCTCTTCCAGATTCCACGTCCGGTGCAACGGTGCTCCGTCGATGATTTTTTGGGGTTCGGGCCGGGTTTCCTCCACCGGCCCCTGGCCCAATGCGGTGGCGGGGGTGAGCATTTCAATCAGCATGGCATGGTCCTTTGGCAGGTGATGGTGCGGGGTCAGTGGGACATTTTATTGCGCGCCCGGCAAGCCCCCGATGCAGCGGCGGGGCTTGGGTAAGGTGATGAAATCACATTTTATTTTCCTGCGCATACAAGATTGGATGCGCGCAGGAGGCCGCGCCGCCGCCGCGCTGCGGCATGAATATGCTTTCCTGACCGCGGCAGGTCCGGTATCACGAAGCCGGGTTTTGACCGAGGAGGGTCGATCATGAGTGTGAGCCAAACGCAACGGGTGATGACGCCTGTGGAAGTGTTGGGGCGCAAGGGCGGCGAACCGCTGGTTTGCCTGACCGCCTATACGACGCCGATGGCCCGGCTGATGGACGGCGTGGTCGACATCGTGCTGGTGGGCGACAGCGTTGGCATGGTGCTGCATGGCCTGCCCTCGACCCTCGGTGTGACGCTTGAGATGATGATCATGCATGGCCGGGCGGTGGCGCGCGGGCTGAGCCGCTCGCTTCTGGTGATTGACATGCCGTTTGGCAGCTATGAGGAAAGCCCGGCGCAGGCGTTTCGCAATGCCGCACGGCTGATTTCCGAGACGGGCGCCGCGGCGGTCAAGCTGGAGGGCGGCGTGCATATGGCCGAGACCATCGCCTTCCTCGTGGCGCGCGGCATTCCGGTGATGGGCCATGTCGGCCTGACGCCGCAGGCGGTGAACACGCTCGGCGGCTACAAGGTGCAGGGGCGCGGCAGCGACGGCGCGCGGATTCAGGCGGATGCCGAGGCAACCGCCGCCGCCGGTGCCTTCTCGGTGGTGCTGGAGAAGGTTCCGGCGAGTCTTGCGGACAAGATCAGCGAAACCATCGCCATCCCGACCATCGGCATCGGTGCCTCGGTCGGCTGTGACGGTCAGGTTCTGGTGGTGGATGACATGCTGGGGCTGTTCGGGGATTTCCTGCCGAAATTCGTCAAACGCTATGCCGAACTCGGGCAGACCGCGCGCGAGGCCATCGCGGATTATGCCGCCGAGGTGCGCGGGCGGGCGTTTCCGGCCGCCGCGCATCAGTTTGCCGACAGCGAAAAGGCCGCGAAATGAAGATCTGGCACGATGTGGCCAGCCTGCGCGCCGATGTGGCGGGCTGGAAACGGCAGGGCTTGAGCGTGGGGGTGGTGCCCACGATGGGCGCGCTGCACGAGGGGCATCTGAGCCTCGTTGAGGCGGCGCGGGCGGCCTCGGATCGGGTGATCGTGACGATTTTCGTGAACCCCAAACAGTTCAACAACCCCGATGATCTGGCCAATTACCCCCGCACCGAAGAGCGCGATGCGGCATTGCTCGCCCCTTACGGTGTCGACGGCATTTTTGCGCCCGCGCCCGCCGAGGTCTATCCGGCGGATTTCGCCACGACGGTCTCGGTCTCGGGCCTGAGCGAGACCCTGGAGGGCACGTTCCGCCCGGGCCATTTCGACGGCATGGCGACGGTGGTGACCAAGCTTTTCGGGATGACCCAGGCCGACCGTGCGTTTTTTGGCGAAAAGGACTGGCAGCAGTTGCAGGTCGTGCGGCGGCTGGTGGCGGATCTGAACATTGCGGTCGAGATCGTTGGCTGCCCGACCGTGCGCGATGCGGACGGGCTGGCGATGTCCTCGCGCAACATGCGGCTGACGGCTGCCGAGCGGGCGCTGGCGCCCGTGCTCAATACCGCGATGCGCGAGGCCGCTGTGGCACTGCGGGCGGGCGCGCCGGTGGCCGACACGCTGGCGGCGGCAGAGGCACGTTTGGCCGCGGCGGGCTTTGGCCGCGTTGAATATCTCGAGCTGCGGGGGGCTGCCGATCTTGCGCCGCAAGGGGCAGTGCAGGATCCGGCCCGGCTTTTGGCCGCCGTCTGGCTGGGCGCGGTACGGCTGATCGACAATATCGCCGTATAGCGCCGACTGCCGGACCGGCCCCGGGGTGCTTTGCTGGCCGCCGGGCGCCGCCGGTCTGCTGCGGCGCAAGTATTTTCAGCGCCCTGTCTGGCAATCGGGCGCAGGATCGCCCACCTTTGAGAGAGCCATCCTGCGGCGGCTTCTGCTGCCTTTGCGACAGGGGTCGTGCCGTTCGGCTGGGTGATGTGCGCGAGAAACCGGGGGGTTGCGGATGTTTGCACTGTTGCGGGCGATTGCGGTGGCACTGGTCGTCCTGACCATCCTGCGCTGGCTTCTGGCGCTCTATGCGCGCTCAATCCGGCGGGAGAAGCTGGAGAAAGCCTGGGCACAGCGGGTGGCCGAGGAAGGCGCCCCGGATGAGCCCGAGGCGCGGGAGGGCTTTATCGAGCAGGGTATGGACGTTTACGAACACAGCCTGCGGCGCAAGCTTTTGTGGCTGGTCTATATCATTCCGCTGGGGATCGTTGCGCTGACGGTCTATCTGGTCAACTACCAATAGGAGTAAGCGCATGTGGACCTATGTGAAATGGACGCTGCGGATCGTGCCGCTGATCGTGGTGGCCCTGTTTCTGCATTACACGCTGCCGCAGCATGACATCGTGCGCATCAGCAGCACCTCGAACCGGCTGACCGAGATTGGCGCGAACCGTATTTTCTATGCCTCCGAGGATGCTGGTGCGACCAGCACCGCCAGCACGCGCGACATCCGCTTCATTGATGCCGTGCGCCCGAATGGCAAGGTGATCGTCTATCGTAATGAGGATACCGGCTGGATCTGGCCGCCCTATTTCAAATATGACAGCTCGAACCTGCAGGCCGAGGCGACCAATTTCGTCTCGAACAAGACCGCGCCGGAATGGGTGTCGATCACCCATTACGGCTGGCGGGTGCCGTTCCTCTCGATCTATCCCAACGCGGTGGCGATCAAGCCGGTGGAGGGGCCGGACGCCAGCATCGTGCCTTGGGTCAATATCATCCTTCTGACCGCGCTCTTGATCCTTGTGCTGACGATTCGCCGGATGTGGCGGCGTTTCCGCCAGCGGTCGATTGATCCGATGCTGGAAGATGTCGGTGACGCCTGGGAGGGGATCGAGGATCGCGCCGATGCCGCCGGGGGCCGCGCGCGCGGGTTCTGGAGGCGGCTGTTCGGCCGCGCCTAGGCCGACATTTTCACCACGGATACCGACAGGGGCGCCATTGGCGCCCCTTTTTCACAGCCGGGCGAACCAGGGATCAATGCGCCAATAGGCCAGGAGATCGCGCGCCTTGCCGCAGGGCATGCCCAAAGTCTGCATGGCATAGATGTCGACGCCCAACAGCCCCGCAAGACGGTAGCCCTGCGCCGCGCCGTCGCGGGCCGGGCTGCCATCGGCAAAATTCTGTTCAATGGCGCTGGCGGCCGAGACCAGAGTGAAGACGATTTCCAGAGGCGCAATGTCCGGCCAGCCGTGCACGATGCCGCGCACGACGTCCCGCCAGCCATCATCGCCATTCAGCAATTGCTCAATGGCGAAATTGACCCGGTCGTCGAAACCAAGGTTATCCTTCATGCTCTGGCGTTCCAAATCTTCACACGCTGCCGCGGTTCTCGCGCCCATCAACGCCCCCGCATTCATCTTAAGGGATTTAGGCTGATCTGGCGGAAAAAACTTCGCAGATGCAGCGAAAACCGGTGAACAGTTTGTTTCCAAAATCACCGCAACGGGCAGGCGGTCCGCGCGTGGTTCCGGCGCTGCGCCGGAGACGTGTCAGCGGCCCGCCGGGTGTCATAAAAGGTTCACTTGCCTGTGCGATATTTATTCAGTAATTCGTGAATTATGGAACAATCAGACGCTGCCGATCTTTTCGCCCTGCTCGGGCATCCGGGCCGCCTTGGCCTCTTTCGCCTCCTGATGCGGCGGGCGCCGCAAGGCGTGCGGCCGGGGGAAATGGCCCGGGTGCTGGATCTCGGGGGCAGCACGCTCTCGGCCTATCTGGCTGCGCTGGAGGCCGGCGGTTTGATCCAGGCCGAGCGGCAAGGGCGCGCGATCTATTACCGCGCGGTGACCGGGCGGGCAGGGGCGCTGATCGGGTTTTTGCACGAGGATTGCTGCCGGGGCAGGCCAGATCTCTGCCCGCTGCCGCTTGCCCCAAGAGAGGATGCCATGCCGAATGTGATTTTCATCTGCACCGGAAATTCGGGCCGCTCGATCATCGCCGAAACTCTGGTCAATGCGCTCGGCAAAGGGCGTTTCCGCGCCTATTCGGCGGGTACGCATCCGGCCAAGGCACCGCATCCGCAGGCGCTCGATCTGTTGGCGCGCAATGGCCATGACATCCGCAACCTGCACTCGAAACCGCTGAGCCTGTTTCAGCAGCCTGATGCGCCACGGATGGATTTTGTCTTCACCCTCTGCGATGCGGCGGCGAATGAGGAATGCGCTCCCTGGCCGGGGGGACCGATTTCGGCGCATTGGGGGCTGCCCGATCCCAGCCTCGCCACCGGCACCGAGGCCGAGCGGGCGCTGGCCTATGCCGAATGCTACCGCGCCCTGCGGCGGCGGATTGAGGCCTTTGTGGCGCTGCCGCTGGAAACCCTCGACCGGATGGCGTTGCAGCGCCATGTCGATGACATCACGGAGGCCTGAATGGCACGGATTGCGATCAACGGCTTGGGCCGTATGGGAAAACTATGCCTGCGGGCGCTGGTGGATGCGGGGCTGGGCGATCAGATCCTGCTCTTGAACGATCTGGCGGGCGATCCGGCGCAGCATGCGTTGCTTTTGGAGTTTGACTCGGTGCATGGCCGCTGGCCGCGCGAGATTGCGCATGATGCGGAGGGGCTGACCATCGCGGGCCACAAGATGGCGCTGACCGCCGCGCGGCGGATCGAGGATCTGCCGCTGGCCGCGCTGGGCATTGATCTGGTGATCGACTGCACCGGGCATTTCAAAACGGCAGCGAAGGTCGCGCCTTATTATGCGGCGGGGGTGAAAAAGCTGGTGGTCTCGGCCCCGGTCAAGGATGGCGGCGCGCTGAACATCGTCTATGGGGTGAACCATGACGCCTATGATCCGGCGGTGCATCATCTTGTGACGGCGGCCAGCTGCACCACAAACTGCCTCGCGCCAGTGGTGAAGGTGATCCACGAGGCGGTGGGAATCCGGCATGGCAGCATCACCACCATCCATGATGTGACCAACACCCAGACCATCGTCGATGCCCCGGCCAAGGACATGCGCCGCGCGCGCTCGGCGCTGATGAACCTGATCCCGACCACCACCGGCTCGGCCACGGCCATCACGCTGATCTACCCCGAGCTGGCGGGGAGGCTGAACGGCCATGCGGTGCGGGTGCCGCTGCTGAATGCCTCGCTCACCGATTGCGTGTTCGAGCTGGAGCGGCCGGTGACGGTGGATGAGGTGAACGCCCTCTACCGCGCCGCCGCCGAGGGGCCGTTGCGGGGCATTCTCGGTTATGAAGAGCGGCCCTTGGTCTCGTGCGACTATGTCAACGATCCGCGCTCGGCGATTGTCGATGCGGGGTCCACCATGGTCGTCGCGGGAACGCAGCTGAAGCTCTACGTCTGGTATGACAATGAGTGGGGCTATGCCAACCGTCTGGCCGATGTGGCGCGGATGGTGGGGGCGGGGCTGTGACCAGCGCGGTGATGCCTTCGGGTCTGCGGGCCTATGGCGCGGTAACGGCGGCCTATTGGGGCTTTATGCTGACCGATGGCGCGCTGCGCATGCTGGTTTTGTTGCATTTCAATAGCTTGGGTTTCAGCCCGGTGCAGCTGGCCTGGCTGTTCCTGCTCTATGAAGTGGCGGGGATCGTCACCAATCTCTCGGCAGGTTGGCTGGCGGCGCGCTTTGGCCTGACCTCGACGCTCTATGCCGGGCTGGCATTGCAGATCGCGGCGCTGGTGGCGCTGACGCAGCTGGATCCTGCATGGTCCATCGCGGCCTCGGTGGTGTTCGTGATGGCGGTGCAGGGGCTGTCGGGCGTGGCCAAGGACCTGGCGAAGATGTCGTCAAAATCTGCGGTGAAATTGCTGGCACCCGAAGGGGAGGGGGCGCTGTTTCGCTGGGTCGCCCTGCTGACCGGATCGAAGAACGCGGTGAAGGGGCTTGGCTTTTTCCTCGGTGCCGCGCTTTTGGCGGGGGTCGGCTTTGCCGGGGCCGCTTGGGGCATGGCGGCCGCACTCAGCCTCGTGCTGGTGGCGGTGGCGCTTTTCATGCCCGCCGGGTTGCCGGGCGGCATGAAGGGGGTGAAATTCACCGGCGTCTGGTCGCGGGATGCGCGGATCAACCGCCTGTCGCTGGCGCGGATGTTCCTCTTTGGCGCGCGCGATTGCTGGTTTGTCGTTGGCATTCCGGTCTATTTCGGCGCGGTGCTGACGGGAGAGATGGGCCTTGCGCCCGGCACCGCCTTTTTCTGGACAGGTGGCTTCATGGCGGGCTGGATCATTTTTTACGGGGCGATTCAGGCCGCAGCACCCCGGCTTTTGCGGCAGGCCCCCGCCACCGGGCGCACGGCGGCGCTCTGGGCGGCGGGCCTCAGCCTCGTGCCGCTGGTGCTGGCGCTGGCGGTTCTGTGGCTGCCGGTCTCGCTGGCCCTGACCGGGCTGCTGGTGGCGGGCCTTTTGCTGTTCGGCGCGGTTTTCGCGGTGAACTCGGCGCTGCATTCCTATCTGATCCTCGCCTTTGCCAAGGCCGAGCGGGTCACGATGGATGTGGGCTTTTACTACATGGCCAATGCGGCGGGGCGGCTTTTGGGCACGCTGATGTCGGGGCTGAGCTATCAGCTCGGCGGTCTGCCTGCCTGCCTTGGGGCGGCGGCGCTGATGGCAGCGGCGAGTGCGCTTGCCGCGCGGCGCATCGCCTGAAAAAAGGGCGCCCGCGGGATCATCCCACAGGCGCCCTGTCAAAATGCCACAGCCTCAGGCGTTGGCGGCGCGGATCTGCTCGGCGGCATCGTGGTTGTACGAAATGCCCTTGTCGGCAAAGAGCTGATCCAGCTCGCCCGACAGCGTCATCTCGGTCACGATATCGCAGCCGCCGACAAACTCGCCCTTCACATAAAGCTGCGGGATCGTCGGCCAGTCGGAGAAATCCTTGATCCCCTGACGGATCTCGGCATCGGCCAGAACGTTCACATCGGCGAATTCAACGCCCATGAAGTTCAGCACGCCCGCCACGCGGCTGGAAAAGCCGCATTGCGGCATTTCCTTGGTGCCCTTCATAAAGAGCACCACGGCATTCTTTTCGATCGTTTCGCGGATCTGGTCCTGCGCGCTCATCAGTTTCATCCTTCAGATAGGGCTATTCCGGCACTTTGGTGGTCAGTGCCAGCGCATGTAATTCGCCATGGGGGCCGTCCATCTTGCCCTTGAGGGCGGCATAGACGGCGCGTTGTTGCTGCACCCGGTTCATGCCCTTGAAGCTGGCATCGATGACCTCGGCGGCCCAATGGTTTCCGTCACCGGCAAGATCGGTGATGGTGATCTGCGCTGAGGGAAAGCTGGCGCGGATCAGGGCTTCGATGTCTTGGGATTCCATCGGCATGGGGGGCTCCTCATTCTTTCCCCTAAATCTAAGGCCCCGGCGGGGGCGCTGCAAGGGGCTGCGGGTGGATGCGGGACGCGGGCGGCGCTCTGCGCCCGCGTTCTGGCTCTTTGGCGGGCAGGTGTGCGGCAGGGTGACCTCTTCCTGTGCAGCCGGGCCGTCAGGCGCTCGGGGCAGGGCCCTTTGGCGCGGCGGGGGCCGTCGCGTGCCACATGATCACCGAGATCACGATGGCCCCGGCCAGCAGGGCCGCACCGCTGAGAATGGTGACATGCAGCGGATGCCCCGCGGCACCCACCTCTGCCCCCAGCAAAAAGCACATGTTGGAATCAAGCCCGAGGCCGGTGGTGCGCGGATGCGCGCGCAAAAGCGCCCCGCATGCGATGAAGGCCATGGCCAGCCAGAGCATTGCATCCCGGCTCTCGTGCAGTTCGAACCCGATCCAGCGGTAGAGCACCGCCGCCGCCAGCCCCAGCGCCACACCGGGGGCCACCATGCGGATCACTGCGCGCGGTTCGGGCAGGGTGGAGAAGATCGTGGCATAGATGATCAGCGCCATCGCCCCGGCCATCACCACCACCTCATGGGTCAGCGCCACCGCCAGCGTGCCGAGCGCCGCGCAGCCGCCGGATATCAGCACCCGCCGGATCAGCTGTTGCCGCTCAAAGGGCACCGCGCGGGGCGGCATTGGGCCCGAGCGTGCCGGGGTTGAGGCCAGCGTCACCAAGGTGACCGAGACCACCCCCAGCAGCGTGCACCAGAGCCGCTCGATGGCCATGCTCACCCCATCCGCGCCCATGCCGATGGCGGGCAGCAGAATGACCCCGATGGTGATGGCGATCAGCGTGAAGCCATAGCTGTAGGTGGTGCCGATCCGGTAGGCCATGCCGACACCAAAGGCGACGGTTGCCCCGGCCAGGAGCGCCAGAGGCACCGGCGCATTCAGATATTGCAGACCGAGAAGGCCGATCCCCGCGCCCGCCAGCGTGCCCAGAATACGCAGGATGCCGCGCGCCAGCAGATCCTCGCGGATCGGCTGCGAGACGACCCAGACCGGCATCGCCGCCCAATAGGGGTTGTGAAAGCCCAGCATCTGCGCCGCCGCGAGTGCCAGCGCGGCAGCAATGAAGAGGCGGGCGGCTTTGGCGTAGATTTCCATCAGGCAGGCTCCGGCAGTTTTGCGGGCTATGTGACGCAGAGCATCGCAGGAAAAAAGGCAGCCCGCGCACAGGAAATGTGCGCGGGCCTGAATTTGGGGCTTCCGGGGTGCAGCGGTGGCTGCAGCCGGGGGGGGAGTAATCAGGCCTCGACCGCCTGCGCGAAGGCGCTGCGGTAGAGCCCCGACAGCGCGGCCAGCGGTGCGGCATCGCCGCCAAGCCGGATTTCGGTGCCGCCAAAGGTCCCGACACGGGTCAGCGGCACATCGGTGGTCAGCGCCACGGCTTCCAAGGCAGCGGCCCCGGCGGCATCGCAGATCACCAGATAGCGGGCCTGATCTTCGCCAAAGAGGGTGGCGATGTCGCTGGCATCGAGGCTGACGCCGAGACCGGCTTCTTCCGCCATCTCAAAGGCTGCGAGGGCCAGACCGCCATCGGCGAGGTCGGTGGCACCCTTCACCAGCTTGCGGTTGGCGCGCAGGAACTCGCCGTTGCGGCGCTCGGCCACCAGATCGACCTCCGGCGCATCGCCCGCCTCGAGGCCAAATGCCTCGGCGAGCAGCGCCGATTGCCCGAGATGGCCAAAGGTTTCGCCGATCACCAGCGCGATGTCGCCCGCGGCGGGCAGACCGGCGATGATGTCATCGGTTGAGGCCAGGAGGCCCACCGCGCCAATCGTCGGCGTCGGCATGATGCCCGAACCGTCGGTTTCATTGTAGAGCGAGACGTTGCCCGAGACGATCGGGAAGTCGAGCGCGCGGCAGGCCTCGCCGATGCCTTTGATCGCGCCAACGAACTGGCCCATGATCTCGGGCTTTTCCGGGTTGCCGAAGTTCAGGTTATCGGTGGTGGCGAGCGGCAGCGCGCCGACGGCGGTCAGGTTGCGGTAGGCTTCTGCCACCGCCTGCTTGCCGCCCTCATAGGGGTTGGCTTTCACATAGCGTGGGGTCACGTCCGAGGTGAAGGCGATGCCCTTGCCGGTGCCATGCACGCGCAGGACGCCCGCACCCTGACCCGGACGGCGGATGGTGTCGGCCATCACCTGCGTGTCATATTGCTCCCAGACCCAGGCTTTATGCGCGTAGTTCGGCGAAGAGATCAGCGCGCGCAGCCCGTCGATGGCACCGATGGCCGGAACTTCGCCCAGGGGCGCGGCAGCCGGGGTTTCCACCCAGGGGCGGTCATATTCCGGGGCCGAGGAGGCCAGTTTCGACAGCGGCAGATCGGCTTTCACCTCATTGCCCAGCATGATCAGGAAGCGGTCTTCGGCGATGGTTTCGCCGACGATGGCGAAATCGAGATCCCATTTCACAAAGACCGCCTTGGCAACGGCCTCGAGTTCCGGGTTCAGCACCATCAGCATCCGCTCCTGGGATTCCGACAGCATCATCTCATAGGCGGTCATGTTCTTTTCGCGCACCGGCACGCGGTCCAGGTCGAGCCGGATGCCGAGGCCACCCTTGTCGCCCATCTCAACGGCCGAGCAGGTCAGACCGGCCGCGCCCATGTCCTGAATCGAGATGACGGCGCCGGTGGCCATCAGCTCCATGCAGGCTTCCATCAGGCATTTCTCGGTGAACGGGTCGCCGACCTGCACGGTCGGGCGTTTGTCTTCGATCGTGTCATCGAACTCGGCCGAGGCCATCGTGGCACCGCCAACGCCGTCGCGCCCGGTTTTCGCGCCGAGATACACCACCGGCATGCCGACGCCCGAGGCCGCCGAGTAGAAGATCTTGTCAGCATCGGCGAGGCCCGCGGCAAAGGCGTTGACCAGGCAGTTGCCGTTGTAGGATTTGTGAAAGCGCACTTCGCCGCCGAGGTTCGGCACGCCGAACGCATTGCCATAGGCGCCGATGCCCTCAACCACGCCCTTCACCAGATGCGCGGTTTTCGGATGCGAGGGGACGCCGAAAGAGAGCGAATCCATCGCGGCAATCGGGCGGGCGCCCATGGTGAACACGTCGCGCAGGATGCCGCCCACACCGGTGGCCGCGCCCTGATGCGGCTCGATATAGGAGGGGTGGTTGTGGCTCTCCATCTTGAAGACCACGGCCTGACCGTCGCCGATATCTACCACGCCCGCGTTTTCACCCGGACCGCAGATCACTTGCGGGCCTTCGGTATGCAAGGTGCGCAGCCATTTCTTCGAGGATTTATACGAGCAATGCTCGTTCCACATCGCCGAGAAAATGCCAAGCTCGGTGAAAGTCGGCTCGCGGCCGATGATCTCCAGAATGCGGGCATATTCGTCGGGCTTGAGCCCATGGGCAGCGATCAGGTCCTTGGTGATCTGCGGTTCGGTCATGGCGGTCCCCCGGGGCTTTGGTCGCGCCCGTCTTAAATTAGCGCTTGCCGTTGCGAAAGGGACAATTCGCGTGCCGGGCGGGGAAAACCACGCGTTCCGGCAGCATCGGCGCAAATGGGGCGGCCCTGAGGCCGCCCCGGTCGGAGTGTGGGCTGGGGAGGGGGTCAGCCGTCCGACGTGCCGGCGGCGCGGGCGCTCAGCTCGCCCAGAAGATCTGCCTTGTTCATCGCCAGTTTCACCTTGCCATCAACGGCGGCATCCGTGGTGACATTCACCGAAAAGCGCGCGGCTTCGGTCTCGGCGCCCACCTCGGGTTCCAGCGTCACCAAGAGGGTCTGCGTGCCCTCGGGGCCGGGCACCACCTGATCGACGGTGCCGATCACCGCATCATCCGCAGACAGGACGACATCGCCCTTCGCGGCGGTGGTCAGCGTCCCTTGGGTGCTGGCCTCGGGCACCGTGGCCTCTCCGCTCATGCCGGTGTCGGACTGCGCCAGATCGGTCCCGGCGGGTGCCCCGGTGCCAGCGGCAGCGCCGGTTTCCGCGTTCTGCGCATCCGCGCCGTTCTGCGCATCCGCAGTGGTTCCCAGTTCTGCCTGGGCTGACACGGCGGCATCCTTGTCTCCGAGGCTCAGGTTCGTGCCTGCCGAGAGATCGAGGGCGGCCACCGGCAGCGCGGTGAGGCCCAGAAGGGCGGTCGTGGTGATCAGCTTGCTCAGTTTGGTCATAGTATCCTCCAGTCTTGCGACTTTTGCGATTTCGCCCGGCCGTCATGGCCGAGCGGGAGGATAAGGCGCGCCGGATGCCCGAGGTTCCGGCCCGGAATGGCGGCGACCAAAACCTGCGGAATGGCGCCGTTTTGACCCTGCCACCCGCGCAGAATGCCGCCGCTGACGCGAAGGTGACGGCGGGCTGTCTTGCGGGATTGGCCGGTTGGCGTTTGGCCAAAAAAAAGGCCGAGCATAAGCTCGGCCGAAGTCCAACAGGGAGGTAGAAGATGATGCGAGTTTCCTCAAACCATCATCTTCTGTGCTCGATTTATGGGCGCGGTGAAAACTATTCAAGGAAAAATACCGAAAATGGAGGCATGGCCGCTATGCATGTAGCGAATAGGTCACTCAATCGGTGGTTGTTTCCTGCCCCATCTGGGCCCGGCGATAGGCCATGATCTCTTCCTGCACAAAGTCGCGGAAGGCGGTCACGCGGCGCGATTGCCGCAGCTCTTCCGGATAGGCGAGGAAAACCGGCACTTCGACCGATTCCACATCGGGCAGCACCCGGCGCAGTTGCGGGAAATCGGCGGTCAGATAATCGGGCAAAACGCCGATGCCGATGTCGTTCAGCACGCTTTGCAGCACGCCGAAGTAGTTATTCACCGTCAACGTCGAGGGAATGTCATAGCCCAGCAGCCGTTGCGCCAGTTCCGCCCCGGCGGCCACCTGCGGTGTCGAGGGGTTCTGGCAGATCAGCCGGTGGCCCGCGAGATCTTCCATCGCAGCGGGCGTGCCCTTGCGCTCAAGATATTTCGGCGAAGCATAGAGGCGCATGCGGATGTTCAGCAGCCGTTTGCGGATCAGATCGGCCTGACTCGGTTCCTTCATGCGGATCGCCACATCGGCCTCGCGCATCGGCAGGTCGAGCACGCGCTCTTCCAGCATCAGATCGATTTTCAGATCCGGGTAGCGCTCGTAAAGTTTGACGAGGCGCGGGGCCAGCCAGAGCGTGCCAAAGCCGGTGGTGGTGGTCACCTTCAGCTCGCCAAACACCTCTTCTTCGCTGTCGCGGATGCGCGCGGCGGCGGTGTCGAGCTTGCGGGCCATGGTCGAGGTTGCGTCAAACAGCAGCTCACCCTGTTCCGTCAGAATCAACCCCCGCGCGTGCCGGTGGAACAGCGTCGTCCCGAGGCTGTCCTCGAGCGCGCGGATTTGGCGGCTGACGGCCGATTGCGACAGATGCAGCACATCACCGGCATGCGTGAGCGACCCCGCATCCGCCACCGCGTGAAATATTCTGAGCTTGTCCCAATCCATCTTTTTTCTTTCTGGCCTGTCACCCTGATAGTACCCAAGTTTTCTTACATAGGCCTGACAAACTTAACAAACAGCTTTCCGTGTATTTTTGTCACTGTGCCGATTCGCCGCTCATGGGGCGAGGCCGGGCGCGATCCTCGATGCAAACAGGCTACGATATTGCGCGATCCTGACAGATTGTCGCCCCGTGACCAAGCGCGCGCTGCGGCGGTGGGGTGGTGGTGGCGGCGGTGTAGCGCGGCGGTTCCGGCGGTTTGACGCGGCGGTTGCGGCCTTCGGGGCGGTGCGGGTCCCGCTCACAGCGGCGCTAGCACCTTCAACAGGCGATGGATTTCCCGTCCAACTCAGACTAAGAGGGGGGCCTTATCATTCGGCGCAGGAGGCAGCCATGGCAGTAGGTGTATTTGACAGTGGTTTGGGCGGATTGACCGTACATGCCGCCATCGCCGCCCGTCTGCCCGCGCTGCCGCTCGTCTATTTCGGCGACAATGCGCACACACCTTACGGCGTCCGTGACGCCGAGGATATTTTCCAGCTGACCTGCAAGGGGGTTGAGCGCCTCTGGGAAGAGGGCTGCGATCTGGTGATTCTGGCCTGCAACACCGCCTCTGCCGCCGCGCTGAAGCGGATGCAGGAGACCTGGATTCCGGCGGACAAGCGCGTGCTGGGCGTGTTCGTGCCGCTGATCGAGGCGCTGACCGAGCGGCAATGGGGCGACAACACCCCGCCGCGCGAAGTGGCGGTGAAACATGTGGCGCTGTTTGCCACCCCGGCCACGGTCTCCAGCCGCGCCTTTCAGCGTGAACTCGCCTTCCGGGCGATTGGCGTGGATGTGGAGGCGCAGCCCTGTGGCGGCGTCGTCGATGCGATCGAGCAGGGCGATGAGATCCTGGCCGAAGCGATGGTGCGCAGCCATGTGGAGGCGCTGCGGCGCCGGATGCCGAAGCCGGAGGCCGCCATCCTCGGCTGCACGCATTACCCGTTGATGCAGCATGTCTTTCAGGATGCGCTCGGCCCTGATGTCAAAGTCTACAGCCAGGCCAATCTGGTGGCAGAGAGCCTTGCCGACTACCTTGAACGCCGCCCGGAGTTCCTCGGGCCCGGCATGGTTTCGAAATTCCTGACCACCGGCGATCCGAAATCGGTCTCGAGCCATGCCACACAGTTTTTGCGACGCGGGATTACCTTCGAAGCGGCATAAGCCGACACCGTGCACTTTCAGCCTTTCCATCCGTCAAAGGATAGACCCATGACCCATAAAATCGCCATCCTCGGAGCCTCGGGCTATACGGGCGCCGAGCTAGTCCGCCTGATCGCCACCCATCCCAGCATGCAGATCGTTGCCCTCTCGGGCGACCGCAAGGCCGGGATGGCGATGGGCGATGTGTTCCCGCATCTGCGGCATCTGCCGCTGCCCGCGCTGCAAAAGATCGAGGATATCGACTTTTCCGGCGTTGATCTGGCGTTTTGCGCCTTGCCGCATGCCACCTCGCAGGCCGTCATCAAGGAACTGCCGCGTGACCTGAAAGTGGTGGACCTTTCCGCCGATTTCCGGCTGCGCGACCCGGCCGCCTATGAAAAATGGTACGGCAAGCCGCATGCCGCGCTCGATCTGCAGGCCGAGGCGGTCTATGGCCTGACCGAGTTCTACCGCGAGGAGATTGCCGCCGCACGTCTGGTGGCGGGCACCGGCTGCAACGCGGCTACTGGGCAATACGTCATCCGGCCGCTGATCGAGGCGGGGGTGATCGATCTTGATGAGATCATCATCGACCTGAAAGCCGGGGTCTCGGGCGCGGGCCGCAGCCTGAAGGAAAACCTGCTGCATGCCGAGCTGTCGGGCGGCACGCATCCCTATTCGGCGGGCGGAACGCACCGGCATCTGGGCGAATTCGATCAGGAATTCTCCAAAGTCGCGGGCCGGCCGGTGCAGGTGCAGTTCACCCCGCATCTGATGCCCTTCAACCGCGGCATCCTCGCCACCGTCTATGTCCGGGGCGATGCGCAGGCGATTCACGCGGCTTTGGCCGCCCGCTATGCGCCCGAGCCCTTCCTCGAGGTGCTACCTTTCGGCGCAGTCCCCTCAACACGCTCGATTGCCGGGTCGAACTATGTGCATATTGGCGTGGTGGCGGACCGGCTTCCGGGCCGGGTCATTGTAATGGCGGCACTCGACAACCTGTGCAAAGGCTCGTCGGGGCAGGCGATCCAGAACGCCAACCTGATGTTGGGGATTGAGGAAACCGCCGGGCTGATGCTCGCGCCGGTCTTCCCGTAACGAGAGGCCGCAGGGCGGATGCGCAGTCTAAAAAAGAAACGCCGGATTCAGGTCTTGCTGGTGGCAGTGGTCGCGCTGATCCTGTCCACCGCGCTGATCGGCTATGGACTGCGCGATGGCATCAACTTCTTTCGCGCGCCGAGCCAGCTGGCCTCTGACCCGCCGCGCGCGGGGGAAGTGTTCCGTCTGGGCGGGCTGGTGGCCGATGGCAGTCTGGTGCGCGGCCAGGGCGAGGTGGTCACCTTCACCGTCACCGATGGTAATGCCGAGGTGCCGGTGCGCTTTTCCGGCGTGCTGCCCGACCTCTTTGGCGAGGGGCAGGGGATGATCGGCACCGGCTCGATGGAGGGGGATACCTTTATCGCCACGGAAATCCTCGCCAAACATGACGAGAGCTATATGCCGAAGGAAGTGGTCGACGCGCTGAAAGAGCAGGGCGTTTACGTTGACCCCAAGGCCAAACCCGCGAGCTGAACGGGGGGCAGCGTGCGCTGCCCTTGCGCCGAATTAACGCCCCAAGCGCAGCCTGACCCGGTTTTCATGCCGGGGAGAGGCCATGCAGAGCGTCACCGAAATTGCCCGAGAGATTGTCGCCCGCGAAGGCGGCTATGTGAATGACCCCGATGATCCGGGGGGCGCCACGAAATACGGCGTCACCCTGGCCACCCTGCAACGGCTGGGGCTGGATCTGACCCGCGACGGCAAGGTGACGCTGGCCGATGTGCAGGCGCTGAGCCGGGATCAGGCGGTGGAGATCTTCGTTGAGCATTACTTCAACCGTCCCGGGATTTCCGGCCTGCCCGCGATGCTGCAGGCCTCGGTCTTTGACATGTATGTCAATGCCGGGGCCAATGCGGTGCGCATCCTGCAACGGTTGCTTGTTGAGATGGGGCTGTCGCTTGCCGTGGACGGGCAGATCGGGCCAGAGACCCGCGCGGTGGCGGCGCAGGCCGCTGAAATGGCGCCGCAATTTCTGGCTGATGCTTATGGTATTGCCCGGCGCAATTACTATTACAGCCTTGCCGATGCCCGCCCGGCCAGCCGCAAATATGCCCGGCGCCGGGACGGTGGCAAGGGCGGCTGGATCATCCGCGCCGAGAGTTTCATTTCCCCGAAATATCACCTGACCGAGGCTGAACACCGCGAAAGGACCGCCGCATGGGGCTGATTTCGAAACTGATCGGCGGCGCGCCGGCCGCCACCGCGCTCGGCACTGCCGCTGCAAATCTGGCCGAGGTTTTTGTGCCCAATGCCACCAAGAAACTGGAGGCGGATCTGAGCGCCTATACCGCGGCGGTGAATGCCGGGGCGGCAGAGTTCCAGAACGTCCGCCCCGGTCTGTTTGATACGGTGGTCAATGGAATCAACCGCTTGCCGCGCCCGTTTCTGGCGCTGGGCACGTTGGGTCTGTTCACCTATGCGATGATCGATCCGGTGCATTTTGCCGGACGGATGCAGGGCCTTGCCACCGTGCCCGAGCCCCTGTGGTGGCTGTTGACCGCCATCGTCAGCTTTTACTTCGGTGCGCGTGAGGCGCATTACTTTCGCACCCGGCCGGGCGTCGTGCTCCCGGAAGTGACCGTCAATGCGGCACCGCCCAAAGCGGGAGGGGACAGCCTGACAGCGGCCGGGGACAATCCCGCCTTGCGGGACTGGCGGGCGGCGCAGACATAAAGGCCGAATTGGCCCCTTCGCGCGCCCGCCAGCCCCCGCATCGGCGGGCCACTGCGGTGGGGCGATGCCCGGCCCGGGCCGCCCGCCGCCGCGTCCCGCGCCGGGCGCAGCAGGGCGGGCGCGACATCGGCGCGCATCCCCATTGGCCCGGACCGCGGCACCGCCTATGATGGGCGCTGAAACGCGGAGGACCGATGATGATCGCAGAGCTGGGCCATTTTGCCCTGGTGTTGGCACTGGGGGTGGCGCTCCTGCAGGCGAGCCTGCCGATGATTGGCGCGCATAAGGGCTGGTCGGGCTGGATGGCGGTGGGGCAACCTGCGGCCATCACACAGTTTTTGCTGATTGCCTTTGCCTTTGCCGCGCTGATGCATGGCTTTGTGACCTCGGATTTCTCGCTGCGGGTGGTCTGGGCCAATTCGCATACCGACAAGCCGATGCTTTATAAAATCGCCGGGGTCTGGGGCAACCACGAGGGCTCGATGCTGCTCTGGGTGCTGATCCTCGCGCTGTTTGGCGCGGCGGCGGCGGTGTTTGGCGGCGCGCTGCCGCCCCGGCTGCGGGCACGGGTGCTCTCGGTTCAGGCCTTGATCGGATTGGCTTTTCTGGCCTTTATCCTCTTCACCTCGAACCCGTTTGACCGCCTGACCGAGCCGCCCTTCAACGGTCAGGACCTCAATCCGCTGCTGCAAGACCCCGGTCTCGCCTTCCATCCGCCCTTCCTCTACCTCGGCTATGTCGGCCTCTCGATGGCGTTTTCCTTCGCGGTGGCGGCACTGATCGAGGGGCGCGTCGATGCCGCCTGGGCGCGCTGGGTGCGGCCCTGGACGCTGGCCGCCTGGATCTTTCTGACCATCGGCATCGCGCTGGGCAGCTGGTGGGCCTATTACGAACTCGGCTGGGGCGGGTTCTGGTTCTGGGATCCGGTGGAAAACGCGAGCTTCATGCCTTGGCTCTTGGCCGCGGCCCTGCTGCATTCCGCCATCGTGGTGGAAAAGCGCGAGTCGCTGAAAAGCTGGACCATTCTCCTGGCCATCCTCGCCTTCGGCTTCTCGCTGATCGGCACCTTCATCGTGCGCTCGGGCGTCATCACCTCGGTCCACAGTTTTGCCAATGACCCGGAGCGCGGGGTGTTCATCCTGTTCATTCTGGCGATTTTCGTGGGCGGCGCGCTGACGCTCTATGCCGCCCGCGCGGGGTCGATGCAGGCGCGGGGCATGTTCGCACTGGTCAGCCGCGAGACGGCGCTGGTGCTGAACAACGTGCTGCTGGCCGTCGCGGCGCTGGTGGTTTTTGTCGGCACCGTCTGGCCGCTGATTGCCGAGATCGCCTGGAACCGGAAACTCTCGGTTGGGGCACCGTTCTTTGATCAGGCCTTCACGCCGTTCATGATCGCGCTGGCGGTCCTTCTGCCCGTCGGCGCGCTGATGCCGTGGAAGCGCGCCACGGTGCGGCGCTCGCTGCGGCCGCTCTATCCGGCGCTCTTGCTCACCGTGGCGCTGGCCATGCTGATCTGGGCCGTGGGGGCCAACCGCTCGGCCGTGGCGCCGATTGGCGCGGGTCTGGGCGTCTGGCTGGTGCTGGGCGCGCTGACCGAGCTGTGGCAGCGCGCGGGCCATGTGCCCGCCCGCCTGACCCGTCTGCCGCGCGCGGATTGGGGCAAGGCCATTGCGCATGGGGGGCTGGGTGTCACCTTCATCGGCGTGGGCCTGCTGACGGCCTGGTCGGTCGAGGATATCCGCGTGGTGCAGGTGGGCGAACCCTTTGAGGTGGGCGGCTACAGCATCACGCTCGATGCCGTGGATCAGGTGCGGGGGCCGAATTACACCGCCGCCGAAGGCACGATGACCGTGACCCGCGACGGCAAGCTGGTCACCGTGCTGCATCCCGAAAAGCGTTTTTACCCGGTGCAGGGGATGCCGACGACCGAGGCCGCCATCGACAATGGCCTGACCCGCGACATCTATCTGGTGATCGGTGACAAGCAGCAGGACGGCGGCTGGGCCGTGCGCTCGTATATCAAACCCTTTGCCAACTGGATCTGGGCGGGGGCCATGCTGATGGCATTGGGCGGCGTGCTCAGCCTGACGGATCGGCGCTACCGTGTGGCGGCGGGCGCCCGGCGGGGCCGTCTTGTCGGCACTCCGGCGGAGTGAGCCCATGCTGAAACATGTACTGACACCGCTGATCCTGATGCTCGCCCTGTCGGGGCCGGTGGGGGCCGTGCTGCCCGATGAGATCCTGCCCGATGCGGCACTCGAGGCGCGGGCGCGGGCGCTCAGCCAGATCCTGCGCTGCCCGGTCTGTCAGGGCGAGAACATCGACGATTCCAATGCCGATGTGGCGCGGGACCTGCGCCGTCTGGTGCGCGAGCGGCTGCTGGCGGGCGACCGCGACGATCAGGTGCTGACCTATATCACCGACCGCTATGGCGAATATGTGCTGTTCGAGCCGGAGGCGAAGGGGGTGAACCTGATCCTCTGGCTGGCGGGGCCCGGGGCGCTGATCCTGGCCCTCGGCGGGGCCGGTCTGGTCTGGCGGCGGCGGCGGCAGGCAGAGCTGCGGGCGGCCGCGCCGGTGATGCCGCCGGAGCTGACGGAAGAAGAGCGGGCGCGGCTGGCGGAAATTCTGCGCAACTGACATTTCTGTGCAACTGACGTAGTGTTCCGCTTTCCTGCGGCGCGTCGCCCCGGCATCTTCGGATCAGCCAGGGGAGGCCCGACATGTCCGATCAATTCACCACACTTACCTATCACCTGCACGAAGGGCAGGCGATCATCACCCTGAACCGTCCGGCGGTGATGAATGCGCTGAACAGCCAGATGCGGGCCGAGCTGACCGAGGCGGTGCAGCAGGCGGGCCGCTCGGCGCGGGTGCTGGTGCTGACCGGCGCGGGGCGCGCCTTCTGCTCGGGACAGGATCTGGTGGATGCGGGCGATCTGGCGGCGCTCGACCTCGCCCGTGTCCTGCGCGACGAATATGTGCCGATGCTGAATGCGATTTACGACTGCCCGATCCCGACCATTGCGGCGGTGAACGGGGCGGCGGCGGGGGCGGGGGCCAATCTGGCGCTGGCGGCCGATGTGGTGATTGCAACCGAAAGCGCGCGTTTCACCCAGGCCTTTACCCGGATCGGGCTGATGCCGGATGCGGGCGGCACCTGGTGGTTGCCGCGTCAGGCGGGTTTTGCGCGCGCGATGGGGGCCATGCTCTTTGCCGAACCCATCCCGGCGCGGCAGGCCGCCGACTGGGGGATGATCTGGGAGGCGCTGCCCGATGCCGGGTTTGAGGCGGGCTGGCGCGCGCGCGCGGCCCAGCTCGCGGCCGGACCCACCCTGGCCTATGCCGAGATCAAAGCGGCACTGCGCGCGAGTTATGACAATGATCTGCCCGCGCAGCTGGCGCTGGAGGCCGCAGGGCAGGGGCGCTGCGGCCGGAGCGCGGATTTTCCCGAAGGCGTGCGGGCTTTCCTTGAAAAACGCGTCGCACGGTTCACCGGCGCATAGGAAGCCACTGCCCTGTCCAGAGGGCGCAGCGCCACAGGGCTCCAGCCCCGGCGCGCAGGGCGGTCTTGCCTGCGGGCCTGACCGAAGCCTGCCCGCCCGCCGGGCTCAGTTCAGCGGTGTCGGCGGCCGCGCCTCCGGCGGCGCGGCGACGGGGCCGTTCAGCGCGCCTTCGATGGCGCGGGCCAGATCCGGCATCCGCCACGGTTTGGGCAGCATCGTGCCCAATTCCTCCAGCCGTTTTTGGGCGGCGCCCGGCGCCATGTCGGGATTGCCGGAGGTGAACAGAACCCGGAGGTTCGGGCGGATCCGCATGGCCTCCAGCGCCAGATCCGGGCCAAACATGCCATTGGCCATCATCACATCGGTGAACAGCAGCTCGATGCCAGCGTCCTGCCGCAGAATGTCCAATGCGGCCTGACCATCCCGCGCAAAAAGCACCTGATGACCAAAACGGTTCAGCACCAATGTCACCGCGCCCAGCACGGCGGGGTCATCTTCCACCACCAAAATCCGGACCTGACGCGGCGCGGGGGTGGCACTGCCCGCCGTCGCGGCGCGCGGCGCAGCTCCCCCTGCCGGGGTCGCCTTGCGCCCCGCGGTGGAGACGAAATGGGCCAGATTGTCCGGTGTGGCGGGGCTTTGGCTGCCCAGAGCCCGCGGCAGGAACAGATCCACGCTCGTGCCCGCACCGGGGCGGCTGATGATGCGCACATGGCCGCCCGATTGCTTGACAAAGCCATAGACCATGCTCAGCCCGAGACCTGACCCGCGCCCCTCGGGTTTGGTGGTGAAGAAGGGCTCAAACACTTTCTCCATCGCCTCGGGGTCGATGCCGGTGCCGGTATCGATCACCGAAAGATGGACATAATCGCCCGCGCCCGGCCCCTCGCCAATCGTGGAATCGGTGCTCAGATGACCGCCCATGCCCGGTTCATCGTGCAGCCCGTCGGCGTCGATTGACAGGTTGCGGGCGCGGATGGTGATCCGGCCGCCATCGGGCATCGCATCGCGGGCATTGATGGCCAGATTGGCGATTGCCGCCTCGAACTGGGCGGGGTCGATGTAACTGTCCCAAAGCTGCGGATCGGCGTCGAGCCGCATGTCGATCTGCGGGCCGAGCGGGCGGCGCATCAGGTCAATCACCGCCGTCAGCCGGCTGGTGAGTTCCAGCATTTTGGGCTGCAGGACCTGCCGCCGCGAAAAGGCCAGCAGCCGCCCGATCAATTGCGCGCCGCGCCGCCCCGCCGCCAGGGCCTGTTCGGCGCAATCGGCGGCCTCGGGGCTGAGCACGACCTCTTCCTGCAACAGTTCGATGTTGCCCAGAACGGCGGTCAGCAGATTATTCAGATCATGGGCGATCCCGCCGGTCAGCTGCCCCACAGCCTCCATTTTCTGTGCCTGACGCAGCTGCGCCTCCAGCGTCTTGCGCTCGGAAATATCGCGGATCACCGCCATGCGCAGCGGCGTCTCGTCATCGGCGAGTTCCGAAACCGAGACTTCCACCGCAAAGGGCATGCCATCGCTGCGCTGGGCCAGATATTCATGCGCATCGCCGCCGTGCGGTGCGAGGGTGAATGGCGAGGGTTCAATCAGATCAAACACCTGCCCGGTCAGCCCGCCTGCACGAAAGCCGAACATGCGCTCTGCCGCGGGGTTGCACAGGGTGACCCGGCCCAGCTGATCCACCGCCACAATCGCATCCGGCGCCACTTCGAGGATCTTGCGGAACCGGGCTTCGGCGCGCTGCCGTTCACTTTCGGCGCGGCGGTTGTTGCGGCGCACCTCGGCCTCTTGCAGGGCGCGGCTGACCGCCGGGGCCAGACGGCTGAGATTGTCCTTGATCACATAATCCTGCGCGCCGCCTTTGACGGCCGCGACGGCATTCTCTTCGCCCAGGGTGCCGGACACGAAGATGAACGGCGTCTCGCTGTCGGCCGCACGCAATATGCTCAGGGCCTCGGCGCCGGAAAAGCTGGGCATGGTATAGTCGCAGAGCACGACATCCCAGCCGCCCCGGGTCAGCGCGCGGGTCAGATCCTCGGCACGCGCAAGCTGTTCATAGGTCACCTGATAGCCGCTGCGTGACAACTCGCGCAGGCACAACGCGGCATCATCATCGGAATCGTCAATCATCAACACATTCAGCGGCCGCCCTTTGACGTCGCCGACAGATTTTTCGCCCATGCGGTTACCCTCCCATCCGCGCCGGGCTTTCGTTCAGCAACAGCCAATAAAGCCCCAACTGGCGTGCGGCAGCGACAAACTCATCAAAATCAACAGGTTTTCGCACATAGCTGTTGGCGCCGTTGCGGTACCCGTCAATCACATCCTGCTCCTCGCGCGAGGTGGTCAGCACCACCACCGGCAGCCAGGCGGTCCGATGGTCGTGACGGATGCGTTTGAGCACCTCGAGCCCGCTGATCTTTGGCAGGTTCAGATCCAGCAGCACCAATTGCGGCACATCCGCCGGGTCGCGGTCGGCATAGGGGCCCGTGCAGAACAGATAATCCAGCGCTGCGGCACCATCCGGGGCCACCACGATGGGATTGCTGATTTTATTCTGGCGAAACGCGCGGCGGGTCAGCGCCTCATCATCCGCGTTATCCTCCACCAGCAGGATCGTGTTTCCCATCTCAGCCTCTCTTTCTATCCCTGCGGCAGGGTAAAATAGAACGTCGCCCCCTGGCCCGGTTCGGCCTCAGCCCAGATCCGTCCACCATGCTTGTGCATGATCCGCTGTACCGTCGCCAGCCCGACTCCGGTACCCGGAAACAGCCGCGCATCGTGCAGCCGCTGAAAGGCCCGGAACAATTGATCCGCATAGGCCATGTCGAAACCGGCGCCGTTGTCGCGGACATAGTGCAAAACCTGCGTGCCCTCCTTGCGAATGCCCACTTCAATGCGCGCATGCTCTGTTTTGCCGGTGAACTTCCAGGCATTGCCGATCAGGTTATCCAGCGCGATCTTCAGCAGGCGACGGTCGCCGCGCACATGCATCCCCGCCACGACTTCCACTTCTACCATCCTTTCGGGCTCGGCCTGATGCAATTCTTCGATCACCTGATCGGCGAGGATACTCAGATTGACCTCTTCAAACAGCAATTCGGCCCGGGTGATCCGCGCGAGGTTCAGCAGATCGTCGATCAGCATCCCCATGCGCTGTGCCCCGCCGCGCACCCGGTGCAGATAATCGCGGCCATCTTCATCCAGCTTGTCGGCGTAATCCTCAAGCAGGGCTTTGGAAAAACCGTCAATCGCGCGCAGGGGGCTGCGCAGGTCATGCGAGACCGAGGCCGAAAAAGCCTCAAGTTCTTTGTTCAGCACCTCAAGTTCATTGTTGTCGCGCGCCAGTTTGCTGTTCAGGTCAGAGACCCGCTGCGTGGCCGCGGCCAGTTCGGTGATGTCGCGGACCGAGGCGATGAAGCGCGCGCCCTCATCGGTTTGTACCGGGCTGAGGCTGACCGCGATCGGGAAGGTGCTGCCGTCCGAGCGGCAGCCGTACAGCGCCTGACCTTCGCCCATATCGCGCGTCCGCGGGGCGCTGGCATATTTTGCCAGATGCGCCACGTGGCGTTGGCGCGTGGCGCCGGGCATCAGGATCTCGACCCGCTTGCCCACCAGATCTTCCGCCGAATAGCCAAACAGGCGCGTGGTTGAGGAATTGACCCGCAGAATGACCCCTTTGTCATCGGTGACCACCATGCCGTCGGGCACGCTTTCGAACAGGGCATTGATGCGCGCCTGGTTGGTGCGGATCTGGTCTTCTTGCTGCTTGCGGCGGCTGATGTCGCGCAAAATGCCGGTGAACAGCGTTTCTTTCCCGGTTTTTGCCATCGCGAGCGAGAGTTCGAGCGGAAATTCCTCACCCGTCGAGCGGCGTCCAACCAGCTCTGTCACACTGCCCAGCACATGCCGGGCGCCGCCCCCGGCGACCCGCGCCATGCCCGCCTCATGCCCCGGCCAATAGCGCTCGGGCATCAGCTTGCGCAGCGGTTGCCCCAGCATTTCTGCCGCCGTGGTTTTGAAGATCCGCTCTGCGCCCTCATTGAAAAAGGTGATGTTTCCGGCCGTGTTCGCCGACACAATGCCGTCACTGGCGGTTTCCGCGACCTGCCGGAAACGCTCCTCGAACGAGCGGCGGTCGCCCTCTGCCATTGCGCGGCGATTGCGCTGGGCGCCGGAGAACAGGGCCGCGGCGCCCGCCAGCAGGTAAAACATCAGCGATGTCAGCAGGATATTCCGACCCATCTGGCGAATGGGATCACTGAGGGCCGCGCCGCCCAGATGCGTGACCATAACCATGCCGGGCCAATCCAGCGGCCGGATCCCCACAGGAGAGGCCACCCAGTTGAAGGCATAGAGATCGCCGGCTTCCCAGACAATTCCGTTTTTGCTGGCGCTGATGGTCGCCCAAAGCGCGGGGTTCGTGTGTTTCAGCGTTTCTTCCTGCCGCTCGCGGAACATGAAGGCAAAGGACTTTTCACCATCCGAATCGTGCAGCCAGTAGCCCGCGTCATTCAGCAACCAGGCATCGCCGAGTCTGGTTTTGGTATTATGGTCCAGCCCGTCGAGCAGCGGTCCGGCAAGGTAGTTGACGATCATGATGCCCTGCGGGGCGGTGCCGGTACCATATACAGGCACACCTGCGCGCATCACCGGTTTGTGGGGCTTTTCGATTTGCCCCTCTTCGATGTTCAGATCAATCGGCGAGATATAGATCTGGCTGCGGGGCGCGTTCAGGATCTTGGCGAAATAGGGCCGGTTTGCCTTGTTTTGCAATGCGGCAGCGGGCACCAGCGTGCTGCCCTCGGCGTCACGGTTGACCCGGATGCGTTCATTGCCGTCGACATCGATGAAGCGGATCTGGTCGTAGTTGCGCTTTTCCTCGCTGAAGATGAAAAACTCGCGCTCAAGATGCTCAGTGGCTTCGCGCAATTCCTCGGGCGTGCCGTCCAACGCCGCACCATAGGCGGAGGACTGATGCGACAAATATCCGACATCGCTCAGCACCGCGGTGAGGCGCTCGGTGATGCTGCTGGCCGCAAGGGCGCTGGCATTGGCGGCGTTATTGGCCAGACTGTTGAAGATGGCGCTGCGCTGCGTGGCAAAAAGCAGCACGAAAACCAGCGTAATGATTGCGGCCAGACACAAAAACACCCAGAGCGCGAACTGCCGCGCCACCTGATTGGCGAGAATGGGGCCGACAGCACCCAGAACGCCAAAACGGCGCGTACGCCACGCCTCTGGCCCTCGCGGTGTCTCACTCAGCATTATACTATTACCCCAAGACCTTAACCTCTTCTGGTGCAAGAGGCTTCTTCGCCCGGCAGGGCTTTGCGTTGCCCCGACAAAACATGGTGCGCATAATCAGTTAACGGTTGGTTAATTCGCGTCAGAATGAGAGTTTCAAGGCCTGTCACCGCCTGCCTGTTGGTTCCCTATATCAAACAAGAGTGACAGCGATTGATTGTTTTTCCAATATGAATCGCGGGCAGGTATGGAAATACCTACCCGCGATGGTTGTGCCCGTCTGACATGGCGTGGCGGGGTTGGCCATGGCAGGCCCTGTGCCGCGGCCCGGGCCGCGCCGCCCCGTACCGGGCCTGTGGCGCAGGGCGCAGAACACATGGTGTATTTTCTCTTAATATATTGAAATCACGAAAATTATACAGAGTTTCGGCCGTCAGAAACCGGCCGTCCCGCTTGCTGCCACCCCTTGGCCGCATTTTTGCCCTGCTCTCGGGGGAAACCCAAGTCATGCCGGATGTCGGCACAATCATTCATGCCGCTCTGCACCTGCAGAGACCTGTCAGGAGACCTGCGATGAACCCTCTTCGGATTGCCCTGCCTGCGGCTTTGCTGCTCGTTTCTTCGGCGCTGGCGCTGCCGGTGCTTGCCGCTCCGGGGCCGGGCGTGAAATTCCCGCCAAAGCTTGAAGCCTCCAGCGCATCTGGGGCAGTGGAAATGCCAGTGGCGGTGGCGCCGCACGGCTGAGCCTGACCGGCGACAGCGCAAAGGGCGGGCACATCGTGTCCCGCCCCTCCCGCCCCTACTGCTGATCGGGAATGCCTGCGCGTCAGAGCAGCATGCCGCCCGAGATTTCAATGCGTTGGCCGGTGATCCATTGGGTCTCGCCGCCCAGCAACGTGGCGATGGCGCCGCCAATGTCATCGGGCATGCCGACGCGGCCCATCGCGGTTTGCGCGGCGATCGCCCGGTTCATCTCAGGAATGTCGCGCACCGCGCCCCCGCCGAAGTCGGTTTCGATGGCGCCCGGTGCCACGACATTCACCGAAATCCCCCGCGGCCCCAACTCCTTGGCCAGATAGCGCGTCAGCACTTCGACCCCGCCCTTCATCGCGGCATAGGCTGCAAAGCCAGGCATGGAAAAACGGGCCAGGCCGCTGGAAAGATTTACGATCCGTCCGCCATCGTTCATGACCGGCAGCAGGCGTTGCGTCAGGAAGAACACGCCCTTCAGATGGATGTTCATCAACAGATCGAAATCGTCTTCGGTGGTTTCGGCAAAGCTCTTGTGGATGCCAATCCCGGCGTTGTTGACCAGAAAGTCCAGGGTTTCCCGCCCCCATCCTGTCCGCAACGCGTCGCGCAAGCGGATGACAAAGCTGTCAAATTCGGCAGTCTTGCCGGTGTCCAGTTGCAAGGCGACGGCCTGGCCCCCGAGCGCCCTGATCTCGGCCACGGCGCCCGCGGCATCCTCGGCATTGTTCAGATAGGTCAGCACCACATCGATCCCGGCGCGGGCCAGATGCAACGCGGCGTTGCGGCCCAATCCCCGGCTGCCGCCGGTGATCAGCGCGATTTTGCGCGGCCGCGCCGGGGTGTCTGTGGTGGTGTTTGCGGTCATGCTCATGATGGCTCTCCTGTGTTCCTGGGGCAAAATAGGAGATCGCGCGGCGCTCTGCCTCTCGCCTTCTCCAAGTAATCTGCCCAATTCTCCAAAGCGCCGCTCATCAGGCTTGTCGCCCGCCGTGCCGGGGGGCAGGCTGTTTTGTAGCTGGAGGAGGTTTGCATGCAGCAAGAGACGTTGATGGCGCAGGTGCTGGCCGCCGCGGACGCGCTGGCGGCGGGGGAGGATCCGGCGGAGACCGGCGTTCCGGGGCTGGCCATCGCGCGCAGCCGGGCGGTTGGGGTGATGCGGCATACGCTGTACCAGCCGGTGTTTTGCCTCGTGCTGCAAGGCGAAAAGCAATTGATGCAAGGCGCGCAGACCCTGCGGTTGACGGCGGGGCAGGGGCTGATCGTCAGTTTCGAAATGCCCGCCCTCTCGCATGTCGTCGAGGCCAGCCCGGGCAAGCCCTATCTGGCATTGGCCGTGGCCCTTGAGTTGGACATCTTGCGCGAACTCGCGGCGCAGCTGCCTGATCCTCCGGGGCAGGCCGCGCCGGGCACCGATGTCGTCGGGCGGCTTGCCACAGTGGCCCCGGTGTCTCCGCCGCTGGTATCCGCAATGGAGCGGCTGTTCGGGCTGACAGCCCAGCCCGCGGCAATCCCCATTCTGGCGCCCCTGATCCGGCGCGAGATTTACTACCGGCTGTTGACCGGGCCGCAGGGTGCGGCCCTGCGGGACCTGCTGGCGACGGAAGGGCATGCGGCACGCATCGCGCGGGCGATCACGGTGATGAAACGCGGTTTGGCCGAGCGCCTGAGCATTGCCGATCTGGCACGTACAGCGGGGATGAGTGTTTCCGGCTTTCACGAGCATTTCCGGCAGGTTACGGCAATTACGCCGCTGCAGTTCCACAAGAATCTCAAGCTGCTGGAGGCGCGGCGCTTGTTGATGGCCGGTGCCGAAGGGGTGGCCGGGGCGGCCTATGCGGTGGGCTATGAAAGTCCCACCCATTTCAGCCGCGAATATGCGCGTTTGTTCGGTGCCTCTCCGCAGCAAGATCAGCGGCGTCAGCGCAGGACGCTGGCCGCGCCGGCATAGGCGTCACCGGGGCGCATCGCCGTTCCGGGTTCCCGGCCAAGAATGCGCGTTTGGCAACAGTGTGTTGCGCCGGGGCGGCGGGGCGCCCATTGGTTTTGCTTGACTCAAGGGACGGTCCTGTGGTGCTATACTCGCCTTATTCCGCCAAATTATTGTTTTTTTGCAAGGTGATGGCCGCGCCCGTTGCGGGCGTGGTGTGTGGGGGGAGAGACTATGGGAGTTCGAGCGAACCTGATCACAGTGGGCATCGTCGATGACCACGAGGTTGTCCGGCAGGGGTTGAGCGCGATCTTGGCGCAGCAGCGCTCAATGCGTGTGATCGGCGAGGGCGCGTCGGCGCCAGAGGCGGTCAGTCTGGCCATCAAGTACCGACCGGATGTGATGCTGCTGGACATCACGATGCCCGGCGGCGGCCTTGAGGCACTGAAGACGATTGTCAGCAAAACGCCGGAAGTGCGCTGCGTGATCCTGACGGCCTGCGACGATGCATCTGTGGCGATGGCGGCGATCACGGCCGGGGCTCGCGGCTTTATCCTGAAGGGCGTCAGTTCCGGCAATCTTTTGGCGGCGATTGAGGTGGTGATGGCAGATCAGTCCTATGTCTCGCCCGAGTTTGCGGCGCGGCTGATGGATGCGGCGCTGCAGGTGAAGCTCGAAGGGGCGCCGTCGCTGGGGCTGAGCCGCCGCGAAGAGCAGGTGCTGCGCGAAGTGGAAAAGGGCCTGACCAACCGCGAGGTGGCGGACCGTCTGCATCTGAGCGAAAAGACCGTCAAACATTACATGACCAGCGTGATGCAGAAGTTTGGTGTCAGCAACCGGGTGGGGGCGATCCGTCACCTGCAAGGGCGCGAGCATGATGCACGCGGGACGGGCGCCGTTCACTGAGCCCCTCTTCGGTCGGGCCGTTTCGGTGTCACCTGATTTCAGGCCGGTCTCTCGGGCAGAGGCCGGCCTTTTCGATGCAGGGTTGGCCCCGAGGGCGCGCGCCACGGGCCATCCTGTCGGGACGGGATGAGGCTTGCCGCGAGAGCGTGCTGAGGTGATCTCGCGGGTTCTGCGCGGCGATGCCGGATGCCGGCAGGGGCCGCTCAGGCAAGCCCGGCGCCGGGTGGAACCTCTGTGCGCCCGGCCTGCGGTGCGGGCGCTGCCGACGGCTCAAGCGGCAGTAAAAAGCGCAGCTGTGTGCCCTGTCCGGGCGCGGAGGCTATGATCATCGTGCCGCCGAGTGCCTCCACATGGTAGCGCATCCCTTGCAGCCCCAGCCCGGAGCTCTGCCCGTCCAGAACCGCAGCCGGAATCCCCGGCCCGGAATCCTCGATCGTCAGCAACAGCATGCCGTTGCTCAGTTCCGCCTGCACCCTTTGCGTGGCGCCGGGGGCATGTTTGTGACCGTTGGTCAGCGCCTCACGCAGCAATTGCGCGGCACAGAGCAGGGTTTGCGCCGGAAGCTCGGGCAGGCCATCGATGCCCGTGCAATCCACCTGGGTGCCGCTGCGCTTTTCATGCACCTCGACGATGCGCCGCAAGCTGCCGCATAGGGTATTTTGCGCGTCACTTTCCTGCAGAAACAAGCCTTTGGAGACGCGTGTCAGGTCCGATAGCGCCTGCGCCGCCGCCTGACGGACCGATTCCACCAACGCCCCGGCCTGGGCGCGCGGCTTGCCCCGGCGGGTTTGATCGGCCTCAATTTCATCCATCCGCAACAGAATATAGGTGAGCAGTTGTGCGGGCCCGTCGTGCAGCTCAATGCCGACCCGGCGCTGCACGCGCTGGTCGACCTCGGCCAGATCCTCCTGACTGGCCTCGATCTGCGCCTGCAATGCCTGATTGGCTTTTTGAAAGGCCAGCTGCCCTGCTTGCAGCGCCTCAAGTTCGCGGCGCTGCGCGATCAGCATCTTGTCGCCCTGGCGGACGAGGAGAAACAGCGCCCCGAGAATCATCAGGCTGATGCTGCCCGTCACCCGCCAGGTATCGATGCGGGCGAGCGCTATCTGGGCGCTCAAATCGGTGCCGTCGAAATGAAACTCCTCCACCGCAATGATCTTATCGGAAGTTTCACTGCGCAAAGGCACATAGATCTCGTAAATCGGCCCGTCGCTTTCATGGGGCGCTGCGGCCGTATCATCATGGTCGTCGAAATAGCCGTAGATCTGGCCGTTCAGCGCCGCGGCGATTTCGGCCGTGTTCAGCCAGGTGTCGATCTCGCGATGATCCGAGGCGTAGTAGATCTGTCCGCTTGGCCGCCAGATCCGCATCGCGACAACATTCTGCCGCATGTTCAGATCGTCGGCGGCCTGATCGAGTTGGGCAATTTTCTCGGGTGAGGCGCGCAGGTCGGTTTCGATCCCGGCCGTCAGCGGGGCGATGTACTGGTTCATATAGGTGCCGAACGGCCCGGCATTGCGCAGCAGGATCGCATGCGTGACCCGGTCCGCGACCCATTTGTCGATCAGCACCGTGGCGAGCAACATCAACAGGGCCGCCGCCACCATCACCCCGGATGTCAGTGACGTTTTCGGCAGTTGCGACGCCAGTGGTTGTGCTCTGCTGGACATTTCCTGTTCCCGGAGGTCATGCGCGCTCAGGTTGCGCGCCGTATATTCTGGCATTTCAGTGTAAAGAAAAAGACAGCGGCTTTAAATTGTTCAAAAAGACAGGTCAAAACGGGCGAAATGGCAATTTGAAAAGAGACGCGTTTTCCATATGGGCTGTCCATTGCCAAAGCCGATATGCCGCCTGATCCCATAACTGACCGAAAGAACATCATAATTACTCAGTCCGGACGGCGGTTCGTGCATGCCTCTGTGGCGCCGGTGGCTGAAATCGTGCGTGCCGGAAACTGTTTAACCTCGTGCGATTTCTTTCCGCATGCCCACCCAAATTCAACCTGTGGTTTAATTTATGTGGAGGGTTCATCTGCTGCAAACTGTGTTCGTCAAACACGCATGCGTAAAATGCTGCAACTGCGAAGATAATATAGAGGGTCCGAAAACTTTTTGAATCTGCTTGGATCTGCCACATTTTTGCATCTGCACCGCTTTTGGCGGCACGTTTTAACATGACGGGAGCGTCATAATATCAAGATCTTATCCGTGGCGCGTGCTCATCCGGCAGGGTTTGCGGGCGGTGGCGCCAATCTCTCAAATCGGAAGATAGTTTAAGTGTATGATTTTTATAATAAAAATCATCAGCATCGGACTTAAGTCCGGATAAGCTTGGGCCCTTTGATCCGATGCTTTTGGGTCCTTCGGCCATTCAAGTCGGACCAAAAGAAGCGCGTATTCATTGGACTTAGCGCAATTCCGCGCCGGACATGGTTATGAAAAAGTTAATGCACAGATTCGGCGTCTGGAGGCTGCTGGTCGCTTTGATGTCAAAGCGTCTCTCTCCTGCGCTCTGCCCTTGATCCTGCGGGTGGCCGGTGCCGCCCCTTCGTGCGGCGTCCGGCAGGCTTGTCCTGGCCGTGCCTGCGTCCCTGTTCATTTGGCCGGTGGCGGCTATTCGGAGGATACTTCCATGATCAAACTTGGCGCATCCGATCTTACCTATCTGTTGTCTCAGGTTAAAATCGGTACAGATTATTCGCAGCTGAACGGTCCGCTGGACCCGAACGGCGTCCGCGAAGTCGCTGGGTCCAACAACAACCTGGTGGGCGCCTTTGACGAGAACGGCGTGTTCCAGCCGGGTGCCAATATCAATGGCGACTGGGGGCAGGCCGATACCGATTTCCTGCGGATGTTTGCCACCGATCACCCGAGCGGCCCCGCGGCCGGGGTCATCTACACCTATGGCAGCGTGTCGAAAATGGCCGTGACCGATGCGAATGGCGTGGCGCCGGGCGGGGCGGGCTATATCCCGACCTTCGGCGATGCGCCTTTTGACAATATCGTGATGGACGGCTCGCCCCGGCTGGTGTCGCAGCTCATTGCCAGCTCGGATGTCGACCCGCTCAGCCCGACCTATAACCCCGCCGCCTATGAGGCGATGATGGCGATGGGCGGCAATCCGGTGGACACCAGCAACAGCGTCGTCGGCACGCAGCAGACCGCGTTCATCCCCAATCCGGGCATTCTGGGCGGGGTGCCCTACAACGAATGGTTCGTCGCCTTCGGGCAGTTCTTCGACCATGGCCTCGACTTCATCTCGAAGGGCGGCGGCTATGTGATGATCGAGATCAAGGAGAATGATCCGCTCTATGTCAGCCCGACGCTGCCGGGCGGCGCGCCGAATCCGGCCTTCATTCCGGGCGCCTCGAACATGATGATGCTCAGCCGCGCCAGCCTGTCGAATCCGGCCTCGGATTTCGACGCGACGGGGCATCTGCTGCCCGATGTCGTGCCGCTCTTCAACAACAACACCGGCCTCTTGATCGACCAGAGCCAGACCTATGGTTCGGCGGCATCGGTCAATGCCTTGCTGCGGGAATATGACGCCGCCGGGCATCTGACGGGCCGGCTGATCGACGCTTCGGCCGATGGCATGGTCGGCGGCGTCGCCGTGGGCGCGATCGGTGCGGATGGCCGCGTGGTGGATGGCCGGAGCGAGCTGGCGACCTGGGCCGATATGAAGGCGAATGCGCTGCACATCGGGATCGAGCTGACCGATATGGATGTGCTCGATGCGCCCTTGATGCGCGTCAATTCAACGGGGGGGCTCATGTTCACCCCGCAAAGCACGGTGATGTACCGTTCCGATCTTTCGGTCAGTGCGATGGGGGCCGCGTATAACATCGCCAATGACCCGTTCTACCGCGATGCGGCGGGCAATGTGCTGCACACCCATCAGGCCATTCTGGCCGATATCGCGCAGGGCGCCAATCCGGGCGATCCGCATGTGCCCTTCGTGCCTGAACTTCTGGCGCAGCACTATGTCTCGGGTGACGGTCGGGTGAATGAAAACGTCGGCCTGACCGCCGTGCACCACGTCTTTCATGAAGAGCATAACATGCAGGTGGCCGCGATTCAGGCCGCGGTGCTGGAGCAAGCCGCCCTGCTGACGGGGGCTGCCGCCAATGCCTATCTGGCGGAATGGCAGACAGCACCGGGCGTCTGGAATGGCGAGCGTCTCTATCAGGCGGCGCGGATCATCACGGAATCCGAATATAACCACATTGCCATCGACCAATATGTCGGCGGCCTTTACCCCGCATTGCCGGAATTCGTCTCGTATTCTGCCGACATCAACATGAGCGTCACGCTGGAATTCAGCCAGGCCGTTTTCCGGCTGGGCCATTCGCAACTGTCTGAAATGATGCAGTTTGCGGTGGTGGATGCCAATGGCGTGATGCCGGGCGAGGCGGGCTATGTGCCCACCTACAGCGAGGTGGGGCTGTTTGATGCCTTCCTCAATCCGGCGCTCTATGAGGCGAATTCGGCGGCGGGCATCACGCTGGGGCTGCTGAACCAGCAGGGCAACGAGATTGACGAATTCGTCACCTCCGGCGTGCAGCAATCGCTGCTGGGGGCACCGCTGGATCTGGCGGCGCTGAACATCGCGCGCGGCCGGGATGTGGGCCTGCCGACGCTGAACGAGCTGCGCAAAGAGGTCTATGACGGGCTGAACCAGATCAACCCCGGCGAAAACGGCTCGGGCATCGCGCCTTATACCAGCTGGGCGGATTACGGCGGCCATCTGCGCAACCCGGCCTCGCTGGTGAACTTCATTGCCGCCTATGCGCGCGATGATGATCCGGCGCATGATTGGGGGATCAAGGCCGCCCGCGACGCCTATCTGGCGGGCACCGGCACTTTGGCCGACATCCGCGCGGCGGCGGCGGCGGTGATCACGGCAGCGAATGATGCGTTGAGCGCGGATCATTTTGCCGCGATCAACTTCCTGCAGGGGGCGCCTGTCTATGACCCGGTCACCCGCACCTGGTCGGATTCGGGGGGCGGCGATCAGGGCTTCTGGGATGTCGATCTCTGGATCGGCGGTCTGGCCGAGCAACAGATGTTCGACGGCCCGCTGGGCACCACCTTCAGCTTTGTCATGCTCGATTTCGCGCAACGCATGCAGGATGGCGACCGCTTCTATTACCTCTACCGGATGCCCGTCGGGCAACATCTGGGCGATCAGATCATCGGCGAGCAATTCTCGGATCTGATCATGCGCACCACCGGGCTTGAGCATATCGCGGATGCCTTTGCCGCGCAGACGGCCTATTACACGCTGGATGGCACCGGATCGCTCTCGGATGTGGATGCCGACGACAACATCAACGACTATTTCAACGCCATCTACGAGCTGCAGCCGGACGGCAGCAGCGCCAATGGTGGCCATATCGTCGTCGCGGGGCTGGATGGCGATGACTATATCATCGCGGGCCTCGGGGATGATGTGGTCTACGGCGATGCGGGCAATGACCGGATCGAGGGCGCCCAGGGCAACGACCATCTCTATGGCGGCGACGGCGACGATTACATCTCGGACTATGAGAACGATGATTTCATCTCTGGCGGTAATGGCAATGACACGATCTTTGCCGGGCCGGGGGTTCTGGACACCTCGCATGGCAATGACGGCGATGACGAGGTGCATGGCGGCGACGGCGTCGATGAGGTCTTTGGCGACGATGGCGATGACCGCCTCTATGGCGAGGGCGACACCGACCTGATCATGGGCGGTGACGGCAATGACTTCATGGATGGCGGCGACAGCGTCGATGAGATGTTCGGCGGCAATGGAAATGACTGGATGCGCGGCGGTGTCGGCGATGACAACATCAACGGCGGCTCGGGCAATGACCTGATGGAAGGCGGCCTCGGGCCGACAGCCAATGACGGTGACCGGCTGAACGGCGACAGCCCGCTGACCCCGGGGCAGACGATCCTTGAATATAACGGCGACGGCTCTGAGGGCGATATGGACATCGTCAGCTATGAGAATGTCGGCTTCTCGATCGTGGCCAGTCTGCAGGACGCCAATGCCAACGGCACCTCCAGCAACCTGCGCGACACCTATGCCTTTGACGAAGGGCTGGTCGGGTCGGGCAACAACGATACGCTGACCGGGGCGGATGACAGCGGCACGGCGGGCAATGGCGCCAACAACTATCTGATCGGCGGCGGCGGCGACGATATTCTCACCGGCCTTGGCGGCGACGATCTGATCGTGGGCGATTCCGCGGTGGTGGACAACAGCCTCTACTGGATCGGCGATCAGCGCTCGATGACGCTGGTGCCGGCGGCGGTCAGCGTGGCCCCGCGGATCAACGAATTCCACTATGACGACAGCGGCAATGACAGCAATCAGTTCATCGAGGTCCGCATTGGTGCGGGGCAGGCGCTGAACGGGCTGACGGTCACGCTGTACAATGGTGCGAACGGGCAGGTCTATGCGACCTTGCCGGTCACGGGGTCACCGGCAAGCAGCGATGCCAATTACGACTACTATGTCGTGTCGCTTGGCAACAGCAACGGCTTCAATGATCCATTCCAGAACGGCAATCCCGACGGCATCTCGCTGTCAAACGCGGGCGGGCTGATCGAATTCCTCTCTTATGAGGGCAGCTTTGCGGCGACGAACGGGGTCGCGAATGGTGTCACCTCGACCGATGTCGGCGTGTCGGAGAACGGCTTTGGCAGCGCGAACGACTCGCTGCAGCGGGCCGATGGCGGCAGCTGGGCCAGCGATGCCGCCAACACCCGGGGTGCGGCCAATACCGGCAGCGGTCAGCCGACCTACACCCCGAAGGTGATCGACCATATCATCACCAACTGGATGGGCACCGGCGAGGACCGTCCGGTCTTCACCGACGGCTCAATCGGCCATATCTTGGGCGATCACGGTGCTGAAGGCCGAGATATTGCGGTGTTCCGTGGCAGGATTGCGGATTACACGATCACCTTCAACCCCGATGGCACGGTGACGGTGCATGATGATCGCGATCCGGCGACGACGATTGATCCGGTGACCGGGGTCGACACCTTCGACGGCACCGACACGCTGATCGGCATCGAGACCGCGCGTTTCTCGAATGGCACGGTGAAAATCGTCAATCAGGGCCCCTCGCTGGCGCTGCATGCCTATGACCTTCTGGGGACCTATATCGAGACCTTCGGCACCGCGAGCTACAGTGGCACCGATGCGGGCAGCCCCTCGCCGGCCTTTGACTGGACGACGAGCTGGGTGGAAAGCAACGACAATGGCTCTCCCAATTCGGGCGATATCCGGATCAGCGGCGGGCGGCTCAACTTCACCGGCACCAATGCCGGGAATGAGAGCATCTCGCGGGCGATCAATCTGGCGGGGGTGCAATCGGCGACGCTGAGCTTTGACTATCAGGACGTGAATGTCACCGGCAGCGAGGCGATGAATGTCGAGGCCTGGAACGGCACCGGCTGGGACAGCCTGGGCAGCATCAACACCAGCGGCTCGGGCAGCTTCTCGGCGGTGCTGAGCGGGGCGCAGCTGGGGGCGGGGTCGCAGATCCGTTTCCGTGCCAGTGGCAACTGGGACAATGGCGATGATGTCTTCATCGACAATATCCACATCGCCGTGACGGGCCCGGCCGCCGCGCCAAGCGTAAACTACACCGCCGCAACCTATGTTGAGGGCGGTGCGGAAGTGGCAATCGCCAATATGCCCGGCATCACCGACCCGGATGATACCTCGGTGCACTCGGCCCGTATCGTGCTGCTGAACGCCCGGGCCGGGGACATGCTGAACGAGCATGGCATCGGCGGCGACGGCATCTCGGGGGCGGTGACCACCGAGGGGGCCAATCTGGTGCTGACGCTGACCGGCACGGCCAGTTTCGCGGAATACCAGGCGGCGATCCAGGCGGTGACCTTCTCCAGCAGCTCGGCGGACCCGGACGAGACGGACCGGGTGATCCAGGTGACGGTGAACGATGGCTATGTCGACAGCAATGTGGCGCTGGCGACGGTTGCGGTGCAGGCGGTGGACAATATCGTGGCGGGAGCGGACCGCATCATCACCAACTTCACCGGCACGATCCAGGTGCCTGCCTGGGCGCTGCTGGCCAATGACAGCAGCCCGAACAGCCCGCTGAGCCTGACCAGCGCGACCGAGACCCCCGCGGGCCAGTTCAGCTTCAGCGTTTCCGGCACCAACCCGGTCAATCTGAGCTACACCACCACCTCGGACCGCACCTTCACCTACACGGCGCATGACGGGGTTTTGCCGGACGCCACCGGCAATGTGCAGGTGCATTTCGACTCGAACTCGATCAACGGGACCGGGGCGGATGAGATCATGTTCGGCGACAATGACAGTGACACCTTCACCGGTGGTGGCGGCAATGACATCATCTTTGCGGGGGGCGGCAATGACAACACCGTCTGGTTCGTGGGCGACGGCCGCGACACGGTGAATGGCGGCACGGGCACCGGGGATACGTTCACCACCAACGGCGGCGGCACCTACAAGATCTATGCCATCGCCGGGGCCTCGAATGCGGCGCAACGCAGTGCGCTGGCCACGATGCTGGCGACGACATTCCTCACCGATACCGAGATCGTCATCACCCACACGCCCAGCGGCGGTATGGAGGGCGTGATCGCCGAGATCGACAATGTCGAGGAGCTGGTGATCAACGGGTTGAACGTCACCGCCAACAATGGCGGCGGGCTGGACACCAATCTGAATGTCTCGGTGTTCGGGGATTTCGCGCCGACCGCGCTGGCCTACAGCACGATCCATGTGAACGGCGGCGATGGCGACGATTCCGTCGACATCTCCGGCATGACCTCGGACCACCGGATCGTGTTCCACTCCGGTTTGGGCGATGATCACTTCTACGGCGGAATGCGGCCGCAGGATGTGATGGACGATCAGGACGGCACGGCGCCGGATGACGGTGGCGCGACCGACCCGACCCCCGAAACCCCGACCGAGTTACCCGCCAACTGGCCCTATACCGGCACCGATGCAGGCGAGACCATGGTCTGGGATGATGCGCCCGATCATATCTTTGGTCTTGGCGGCAACGACAACATCTTTGGCCGGGGTGGCAATGACCGGCTTTTCGGCGATGAGGGCAACGACCGCCTTTTCGGCGAAGCAGGGGACGATTATCTCGACGGCGGTGCCGGCAACGATGTGATCTTCGGCGGCGACGGCAATGACCGTTTCATCGCCCACAGTGGCGATGGCGATGACGTCTATTACGGCGATGACGATGATGCCTACATCGATACGCTGGACATGTCGGCAATAGATTTCCGGGTCACGGTGGATCTGGGCAATGGCTACATGGAGCGGGGTTCGGTCTACAGCTCGGCAACCGGGCGGGACACGATCTGGGGCGTTGAAAATGCCATCACCGGGCGTGGCAATGACGCGATCACCGCGTCGGATGCGGTCAATGTGATGGATGGTGGCGCCGGGCATGACACCTATCGCTTCCTGTCCGCGCAGGGCGCTGATGGCGATACGATTGTGGGCTTTGAGCCCGGCGACCGTATTGATCTGAGCCGCATCGATGCCGATGGCGACACCGCGGGCGATCAGGCCTTCACGCTGGTGTCGGGCGGGTTCAGCGGCGCGCTGGGCGAGTTGATGGTGAGCTACGCCACCGATGCGGAAGGCGAGGTGACGGTGATCGAGGGCAATGCCTCCGGCGACGATACAGCGGAATTCTCGCTGACATTGCGCGGGCATCACGCGCTCACCGGCGGTGACTTCAATCTGTGACCGATCTGACCCCGCCCGCGCGCAACGCGGGCGGGGTTTCCCGTCCACATCTCATTCATGGGAAGAACATCGTGCGCGCTCATTCATCCAATGCCGGTGCCGAAACCCGCTCCCCCATCAAATTGCTGGAGGGGTTCACCGGCATTTTCTCCTTTCTCTTCTGCATCTCCGGGCTGATCAACATTCTGGCGCTGACCGGCTCGTTCTACATGCTGCAGATCTATGACCGGGCGCTGGGCAGCGGCAATGTCACCACACTGGTGGCAATCTCGGCACTGGCCATTGGCGCCTATCTCTTTCAGGGCCTGTTTGATGCGCTGCGCTCGCAGATACTGGTGCGGGTGGGCGCGCGGATGGATCAGCGGGTGGCGCCCCTCGCGCACCGCGTGGCCATCGACATGCCGCGCCTGGGCTATTCGACCGCCGAGGCGCTGGAACGGGGCCGCGACGTTGATACGCTGCGGGGGTTTCTCAGCTCGCAGGGGCCGGTTGCGCTGTTCGATCTGCCCTGGATGCCGGTTTTCCTGATCTTCATCTACATGCTGCACCCGCTTCTGGGGGCGCTGACCTTTGGCGGTGCGGTGGTGCTGTCCTTTCTGGCGCTGATCACCGAAGTGCTGACCCGCCGCCGTGCGGGCATCACCCAAAAGGCGGCGATCCGGCGCAATGCGGTGGCGGATTCCAACACCCGCAATGCCGAAGTCATCAAGGCGATGGGCTTTGGGGCCCGCGCGGTGGCGCGTTTCAACGAGGCCAATGCCGAACATCTGGACCTGCACACCCGCAGCAATGATCTGATCGGCACCTTTGCCGCCCTCAGCCGGGTGTTGCGGATGATCCTGCAATCGGCGGTGCTGGGCCTTGGGGCCTATCTGGTGATCGTGGGGGCGATGTCGCCCGGCTCGATCATCGCCGCCTCGGTCGCCTCGGCGCGCGCGCTGGCACCCATCGATATGGCGATCGGCAACTGGAAAAACGTCGTGGGCGCCCGCATCGCCTATGGGCGGCTGAAGGAAACGCTGGTCGCATTGGCCAATGTGAAAACCCCGATGGAACTGCCCGCCCCCCGGCATTCACTGAAAGTCGAGGGTATCACCGTGGCGGCGCCCGGATCGGGGCGGGTGCTGCTGAGCGACGTGTCCTTTGCCCTGGAGGCAGGGCAGGCGGTGGGGGTCATCGGTCCCAGCGGCGGCGGCAAGACCACTTTGGTCAAGGCGCTGTCGGGCATCTGGCCGGTGCTGCGCGGCTCGGTCCGGCTTGATGATGCCGAACTGACGCATTGGCGCGACGATGCGCTGGGCACCTATCTTGGCTATCTGCCGCAGGAGGTGGCGCTACTGGATGCCACGATCGAGGAGAACATCGCCCGGCTGACCGAGCGGCCCGACCCGAAACGGGTGATTGCGGCGGCACAAAATGCCGATGTGCATGAAATGATCGTGCGGATGCCTGATGCCTACCGCACCGCCCTCGGGCCGATGGGCGTCTCGCTCTCGGGCGGGCAGCGGCAGCGCATCGGGCTGGCGCGGGCGCTCTATGGCGATCCGTTCGTGGTGATCCTCGATGAGCCGAATTCCAATCTGGACGGCGAGGGGGAGGCCGCGCTGACCCGCGCCATCCAAGCGGTCAAGGCGCGGGGGGGCATCGTGGTGGTGATCGCCCATCGCCCCAGTGCACTGGAGGCGGTGGATATGGTGGCGGTGATCCGCGAGGGCAAGCTGACGGCCTTTGGCCCGAAAGACGAAATCGTCGGCGGTCCGGCATCGAAACGGGCCAATGTTGCCAATCTGCCGAAACCGCTGCGCGACCGCGCGGCCAATGTGAGGGCGGAGGGATGATCCGGGTCAAAGCCAGCAAGGCCCCCGCTGCAGAGCCCGAGGGTGCCGAAAGATATGCGCTGAAAGAGGACCGCGCATCGCTGCGTCCCCCGCTCGGGATCTCGGCGGCATTGGTGGGGTTGGCGACGTTTCTCTATCAATCGCTCAAGCCCTATTTCGCGCTGGCCGCTGCCGATGACGGGGCGCAAGAGGCCGCCGCCGGGGCACAGGATCACCCGGGCCGGGCCCCGGCCGAGAGCCGCATCGACAGCGCCAGCACCCCGGTCCCGGCGCCTGCGGCACCGCCCGAGGTCGCGGCAGATCCCGCGCCCAAGATCAGCCTGCTGGTCAGCGATGCCGCCCCGGTGCCCTATTTCTGGTGGAGCAGCCTGTCGGGACTGCAGGATCTGCAGATCCCGCCCGCGCATTTGCATGGCGGCAACATCAACGCGACCCCTGCCGCGCAGCCGCTGAACCGGCCCTTGGGCGCGCCGCAGCCCGCGCCCCACGCGGGTGGGGCTGTGCAGACGCCGCAAGAGCGCCCGGCGGACCGTTCGCGCAACCGCGCACCGACGAAATCCGCCTCGGTTTTTCTGGATGACACCTTGAGCGGCGCGGCAATGTTGCTGGGCCTTGAGGCGCTTTTGGCCAACAGCGCGGATGCGGATGGCGATGTGTTGATGGTGCAAAACATCACCGCTTCGTCGGGCACATTGCTGCGCGTGGAGGGCGGCTGGCTCTTTACCCCGGCCCCCGACGCTGTGGGGCCGGTGGTGTTCACCTATGACATCAGTGATGGGCTGGCTTCGGTACAGCAGGTGGCGCGGGTGATGGTGCTGCCGGATCCGCAAGAGGGAGGCCCGGGCGATGACGCGCTGACCGGCACCGGCCATGTCGACGAATTGCACGGTGGCGCGGGGGATGATGTGCTGAGCGGCCTCGGCGGCGGTGATCTGCTGTTTGGCGGCGATGGGGATGATCTGCTGATCGGCGGCGCGGGCAATGACACGCTGCAGGGCGGGGCGGGGAATGACACGCTGATGGGCGGCAGCGGCAATGACATGCTGTTTGGGGGCCTCGGCGACGATCAGCTGTCGGGCGGTGCCGGGCGCGATCAGCTCTATGGCGAGGCGGGCAATGACACGCTCTCGGGGGATGCGGGGGATGATTATCTCTCGGGGGGGGATGGCGATGACAGCCTGAGCGATGGCGCGGGCACCGATCTGGTGGCGGGCGATGCGGGCGACGATCACTTCACACCCAGCGCCGATGCCACGGCCGATGAGTTCGACGGTGGCGTGGGCGAAGACACCGTTGATTATGCCGCCTTGGCCGCCGGGGTTGTGGTCGACCTTGCTGCGGGCACAGCTTCGGGCACGGAAATCGGCACCGACAGCCTGATCGCCATCGAACATGTCACCGGCAGTGCGGGCGACGATGTGCTGAACGGTGATGCCGGGGAGAACCATCTATCGGGCGGCGCCGGGAACGACCACCTCGAGGGCGGCGCGGGCGATGATCTGCTGGCCGATGGCGCGGGTGCGGATGTCGTGCAGGGCGGCGCGGGCGACGATCATCTTCGGGCCGCCGCCGATGGGGAGAGTGACCATTTTGACGGGGGCGGGGGTCGGGATTTGCTGGATTACAGCGCCACCAGCGCGGGTGTCACGGTGGATCTTTCGGCGGGCACCGTGACGGGCGCCGACAGCGGCACCGACAGTGTCGCGGATGTCGAGGATGTCTTGGGCGGCATCGGGGATGATGTGCTGACCGGTGACGCCGGGGACAATCGGCTGTCGGGCGGCGATGGCGATGACCGTCTGTCGGATGGCGCGGGCTGCGACGCGCTCGCGGGTGGGGCGGGCGATGATCTGGTGATCGCGGCCGCCGATGGCTGCGATGATCACTATGACGGGGGCGATGGCGAAGACCTGCTCGATTACAGCGCCACCACGCAGGGCATCGACGCGGATCTGGCCGCCGGCACGGTGACGGGCGCCGAGGTCGGCACCGATGTCATCACGCGCTTTGAGGCGCTGACGGGCGGCGCGGGCGATGACCGTTTCACCTTCGGGGCCGGGGATGCGCAGGTTACCGGCGGCGGCGGTGATGACCTCTATGTCTTTGATCCGGCAGAGGAGAGCGCGCCAAGCGCCAGTTCGGTCTATGAGATCACGGATTATAACGTGGGCGATTGCATCCGGATTGACCGGTTCAACCTGTTTGAACAGCCCGCCGATCCCGCAGCGCCGTCTGATGCGGCCTATTTCGTCACCGATGCCCAGGGGATGTCGCTGTTGATGCAGGCGGGGGCGGACCCGCTGGCAGGGATCCCGCGCACCACGATCGAATATCTGTCCGGGGAATCGATGACGCTGCTGACCGTCTATGTCGACGGGACGCATGTTTTTTATGTGAGTGAATTGGCCTGAGGCTGCGCGCCGGGGGGCAGGGGGAGGACACAAGATGGCTTTTGTTGACATGTCGGCAGGCGCAGCGGCACCCGCACAGAGCAACTTTCGCGTCGGGCCGCGAATGGTGTTGGGGGTGGTGTGCATGGGGCTGCTGGTTGGGGGTTTCGGCGGCTGGGCCGCGGTGGCCAAGCTCTCGGGGGCGGTGATTTCCAGCGGCGTGGTGGCGGTGGATCAGAACGTCAAGGCGATCCAGCACCGCGATGGCGGCATCATCTCGGAGATCCTGATCCGCGAGGGGGATATGGTGGCCGAGGGGCAGGTGATGTTCCGGTTGGATGATGCGCAAACGCGGGCTGAATTGTCGATTCTCAGCTCGCAGCTGGTGGAACTGACGCTGCGCCGCGCCCGGCTGATGGCCGAGCGGGACAATCTGTCCGATTTCGCGCTGCCGCCCGAGCTGGATTCCGTAAGTCCGCAGGTGATCGAGGTGCTGAACGGTGAGAGCCGGATCTTTGACGGCAACCGCCTGCACCGCGACAGCCAGAAGCAGCAACTCCAGCTGGGCATTGACCAGATCGGCGAAGAGCTGAACGGGCTGACCGCGCAGCACGCCGCCAAGGCGCATGAGATCGAGCTGGTGGGGGCCGAGGCAGATAGCATTCACGTGCTGATGAAAAAGGGTCTGACCGAGCGCAGCCGCGCCTATACGATTGACCGCGAGCTGGTGCGCCTGCAGGGCGAGCTGGGCGAGATCGACGCCTCACTCGCCCGGGCGAAGGCGCGGATCGGCGAGGTGCGGCTGCAGATCCTGGCCATTGACGAGACCGCGCGCACCGATGCGCAGCGCGAACTGGCGCAGGTGGAGACCCGCCGCTCCGAGCTGTCGGACCGGATGAGCGCCACCACCGACCGCCTGTCGCGCACCGACATCCGCGCGCCGATTGCCGGGCGGGTGAACGAGCTGAACGTGCATACGGTGGGCGGGGTGATTTCGCCCGCGCAGGTGTTGGCGACCATCGTGCCCAAGGATGCCAAGCTGAACGTCACCATGCGCATCTCGCCCAGCTCGATCGACCAGATCCATGTCGATCAACCGGCCCGCGTGCGCTTTCCGACCTTCAACCAGCGCACCACGCCCGAGCTGAAGGGCCATGTGTCCTTCGTTTCGCCCGCCACCAGCCGCGACGAGACCACGGGCGCGCTGTTCTATCTGGGGTATGTCGATGTCTCGGATGCCGAACTGGCGCGGCTGGAGGGGCAACCACTGTTACCGGGCATGCCGGCCGAGGTTTTCGCGATGACCGAAGAGCGCAGCGTGCTCTCCTATCTGCTCAAGCCGATGAGCGACCGCTTCAGCCGCGCCTTCCGCGAGCGGTGACCGGCGAGGTGGAGAGGGGGGAGATGCGCAAGGCACGCGTTGAGAGCCTCCGTGCCCGCCGGAGCATCGCCCTGTCGGGGGGAATGCCCGGGCAGGGCGGGGGCTCTGCGACCGCACGAAAGTTCCGCATCCCGCAGGACGTTGTGGCGTCCGATCAGTTTTGGCTCCGTCTGCGCCGCCCCGGAAGCAGGGCGTGACGCCAAAGCACCCAACGCAAGGGATCCCTGCGGGTGCCAGGTGATAAAAGGACGTGCCGGCAACGAAGGTCCGGCGGCCCCCTTCCATCGGCAATAAGGCCAGATTGCGGCCGCCGGATCTGCCACGCGCTGGCCAGAGCCCCGGGCCCGGGCGTTGGCCTATCAACGCGCACAAGCGCCGGGTTCTGTCAGGGGGCAGCTTCTTGCCTGCAATGCCCAGAGAGGGCCTGACCTGTCGCCGCCGGTTCGCTTCGGCCCCGTGCCCACGGAGCATTGCGCCGCGTATCTCGGCTGGGCGCCCAGATTTTACCGCGGTGATGATTTCAGCGTGTATCAGGTCATCTGCCCGATCTTTCGGGGCTCTGGCTTTGGCCTCTGGCCGGTCCGAAGACTGAGGCGGGGTGATGCCGCAGCCGCGCGGATGCCCGCGCCCTGCCGCAGCTGCACCGCTCTGGCCCAAGGCCCGCGACCGGGCGACCGCGCGGCGGGGGCTGGCGTCCGGACTGTCCGGTGACGCGGTCTCTGACGCCGGAGCTTCCTTCTGCATCAGGGACATACCCGCCGCGGTTGCAAACCAGCCGTTAAGATCGGGGTGCTAGACCGGGCGTTCACAGGTTGGGGAATTCCTATGCGGTTTATGACGTCGCTGCACATCGGTGCACGCATCTATTCGATTGTCTTCGCGTCGATTTTGGCCAGCGCGGCAATCGGCCTTACCATGTATGTTCTTGTTGTGAATAATGTTTACTCCATGCGGGAGAAAAATCTGAAAGACGTGGTCGACATCGCCGTCAGCGAACTGAGCACGCTGAACAGCCGCGTCGAATCGGGCGAAATCACGCTCGATCAGGCCAAGACAGATGCCGCCGCCTTCATCAGCACCCTGCGATATGACAACGGCAACTATCTGTTTGCCTTTGATTATGATGCCGTGGTCGTCGCGCATGGCACCAAACCCGACCGGGTCGGCTCCAGCCAGATGGACCTGCAGGACCCGAATGGCATCTACATCTACCGCGATCTGATCACCGTTGCGCGCAAGGACGGCGGCGGCATCCTGATGTACAGCACCGGCCGCTCGGGCACCGACGGCGCCCCCGACACGCTCATCCCGAAAATGAGCTATGGGCGCGACTTTCCGCAATGGGGCTGGATCATCTCGACCGGCGCCTATGTGGAAGATGTGCAGGCCGTCATCGCCCGCCTGCGCAACTTTGCACTGGGCGTTTTTGGCGCGGGCATCCTTTTGCTGTCATTGCTCAGTATCGTCATTGCCCGCAGCGTGACGAAACCGATCCACACGCTGAACAGCCGCATGCGTGCCATGTCGGATGGCGACATCGCCTCGCCGATTCCCTTCATCGACAAGGCGGATGAAATTGGTGAAATGGCGGGATCCGTCCAGTCCTTTCAGGTGGGTCTGCAGCGCACCGCGGAGCTCGAAGAGGCCAACACCCGTGCCCGCCACGAGAAGGAGCAGGCCCGCCTGCGCAGCGAGGCCGAGCGCGACGAACGCCTCGCCCGCGAGGCCGCCGCAGAGCGCGACGCCCAGCAACGCGCCGCTGCGGATGCGGCAGAGCGTGAACGGCTGCGTTTGTTGGCCGATGCTGAGCGCAACGACAATGCCGAGAAACAGCAGGTGGTTGTGCAGGCGCTGGGGCATGCCCTCAAACAGCTGTCGCAAGGCGATCTGACCAGCAATATCGCCACCCCCTTCTCGGGCAGCTATGAAGTGATCCGCACCGACTTCAATGCCGCCGTCGCCAGTCTGCGCGATGCCCTGTCCACCGTCATCAACAACTCCAATTCGATCCGCACCGAGACAAAGCAGATCAGCACCGCCTCTGACGAGCTGGCACGGCGCACCGAAAGACAAGCGGCGACACTGGAAGAAACCGCTGCGGCGATGAACGAGCTGGTCGCATCGGTGCGCGAGGCGGCCAAAAACGCCAACGAAGCGAACGTCATGTCCAAGGATGCGCAGACCAATGCTGCCAACGGCAGCAAGGTCGCCACGCTTGCCGTCGATGCCATGGATGCGATCCGGACGTCGTCGGGCGAAATCTCGAAAATTTCGTCGGTGATTGAAGATATCGCCTTCCAAACCAACCTGCTTGCACTGAACGCCGGGGTTGAAGCCGCGCGGGCGGGCGAATCCGGCCGCGGCTTTGCCGTCGTCGCCACCGAGGTGCGGGCCCTGGCGCAACGCTCTTCCGAGGCGGCAAAAGAGATCAACGATCTGATCGAGAAGTCGGGCCAGCATGTGGCAACGGGGGTCGATTTCGTGAAAAAGACCGGCGGTGCGCTGGCGTCGATCCAATCCTCGATCGAGGACATCTCGAGCCGGGTTGAAGGCATCGCCGCCTCTGCGGCCGAGCAGACCGGTGCTCTGGTCGAGATCAACGCGGCCGTCAACGATCTGGATCAGGTCACCCAGCGCAATGCCGCGATGTTCGAGGAAACCAGCGCCGCCACCCATGCGCTGCGCGGGGAAGTCGATGCGCTGTCAGAAGCGGTGTCGATGTTCAGCCTCAGCAGCGCGGCGGGGCAAGCTCTGCGTCGCACTGCGGCGTGACCGACCGGCCAGGGGCGGTGCAATCCGCCCCTGAGCCTGAACCTTCGTGGCTTCGGCACGGGTGCCTTGCTGCGGCCCGACCGGGCCACGCGGATCCTATTCCGGCAGGCGGCCCGTCTGCAATCTGCCTGCCCCAAGCGCCATAACCGCCAGAGGAGGGCCGTCCGAGGAGGACCGTCCGCGCGGCCGGATGGTGGATACCCATCGCGCGTCCAGACCTCGCAGCAGCGGGAGGCCCCCGCGCGGATCCCATGGTAAAGGGTCCGGTACTTTGCGATCTCACGATACGCCGACGCCTGCACGCGCGCGCATGCCCGGAGGTGCCACTGTGATACTGGATCGGCACCTTGGCTTGCCAACCGCAGCCCCGCCTGAAAGTCCGAAGCGGGCCCGCTCTGACCGTCGCCCGGGCAAAGAGTTGCTGAACGCCCCTTTGGGGGGTGGCTGCGGCTTTCGGGATGGTGACGGCGCATCGCATCGGATCGTCATGCGGGGGTTCGGGGCCGAACAGGTTGATCCGGCCGTTCTGCCCTCAAGAAGGGCCACCGTGCAGCCACAAGGCGGCATTGAACCCCCGGTGACACATGCGGCACCACATCCGCACTCCGGCCTCAACGGCGCTGATCGCGCGTCTCCCGTGCCGCGCCGCACTCTTTGGTCTCGCGTCACGCGATCTGGAAAAAGCCTTTTGGGAACATGGATTTGACATTTGACCGTGTGGCATCGAACGCTGCATATTCATTGGCCACATCCAGAATGCTGTCGGTCAGCGTAAGGGCGACCCCGTTGCCGGTTTTGGCAATCGTCACATTCTGGTGGAGGTCCGGCAGTGAGCTGGCGACATCGGCATAGGGGCGCCCGAGAAATGTTGACCAGCCGAGTTGTGGGACGGACGTTGATGTCCTTTGGTCCGTGCCCCAGGTTGGCTCCCGGGCCGCTGACAAATCCGCCCTGAGATGCGCGTCCCGGTGCAGGTGGACGAAGGCATAATGTGCCTCGGTCACTGCGTACAGGCGGTGCGCAAATCCAAGCCAGTCAATTGCCTTGTGGGGCTTGGCGTAGACCGAGAGCTTTGCTGGCACCTCGCGTCCCCGAGCGGTGCGGCTTTCGTGCCGGATTTCTGCCTGATACCTGTTGGTCAGCGTGCGTTGCCAGCCAAGACCAACGTGAAACGCTGACAAGGCTCCGCTGATCCGCATTGTGCCGATTCTGGCCCAGTGGGGCTGAGCATCTGCCACTCCGGCGACATCTGCGATGTGATCGTTCCAGATGCTCAAGGTCTGCGGTGCGAGGCGTTCATCGTGATCGGCAAAAAGCTCAAGCAATTGCCTGCCGAAGGCCCAGTCAATTGTGGGTCTTCCGATTTCGATATGGATGACCAGAAGCTCTTTTGCGGTGAGATCGCGCACCACCGACAACCCTTTTCTGCACTGTCCCGAGCCGAGATGCGTACCGGCCCTTAAATGGCGCACAAACCGCAAGAGTTGGCAAGAATGCAGACCGGGCAAACCTCTGGCCGGTCAGCTTTGCGGTCCTTCAGGGCCAGCGAGATTGCCAGCGTGCCGGACGGCAGATGTCATGTCTGGGCCGGTCAGGGCCAGACGATCAGCGACGGTTCAAAGGAAAATTGGTGGAGCCAGGGAGGATCGAACTCCCGACCTCTTGAATGCCATTCAAGCGCTCTCCCATCTGAGCTATGGCCCCACCTGAGGTACAACCCGTGGCCCGTGGCCGCGTCTTGTGAGGGGGGATATAGGCAGGTTCGCGGGGGGGTGCAAGAAGATTTTTGGTCCGATGAAAACTTTTCTTCATCGGAATGTCATCGCCGCGGGACAGGGCGTCATGCATGTGACGCGGCGGTGCAAGCCGTTGATCAAACGACGAAAAGGGGCGCGGATAGATCCGCGCCCCGTTCCTGTTTCATCGCGCCCCAAGGGGGTCGCGTCCCGGCTTCAGGATTCGTCTTCGCCCGCGCTCACGTCGGCGATATCGTCCAGCGAAACGGTGTCATCCTCGTCGTCTTCGAGGAGGTCGTCGTCCAGATCGACATCGGCGGCATCGGCGTCGATATCCTCGTCGTCGGCCAGTTCATCCGGCTCGACATGCGCAGCGCGCGTGGCGGCAGCCTTTTCGGTGAGCATCGCACGCCCACGGCTTGCCGACAGGCTTTCAGCCGAGAAGCTGTTGCCGCAGACCGGGCAGGTCATCGGGTCTTTGGTCAGGTCGTAAAACCGGCTCGCACAATGCGGGCAGAGGCGCTTGACGCCCCATTCCTCTTTGGGCATGGAAAACTCCTTGCATCGCTCTTATTCAGAGAGTCGCAGCCAACTGCCACAACGTGTGCGGGGTGTCAAAGCCTTTTCCCCCGCTTTTGTCCCTTCCGGGTCTCGCCCGCCCTTCCTGCGGCCAGAAAGCCGCCCCAACCCGCAGGATCCGCCCCGATGAGCCGCCATTTTCTGCCCGGAACCGCCCCCGGGACACCGCCTCTGGAAATCACCCTGCGCCGCTCGGCGCAGGCGCGGCGGTTCAGCCTGCGGGTCTCGCAGCTCGACGGCAGCATCACCCTGACGCTGCCCGCCCGCGCGCGCGAGGCAGAGGCGCTGGCCTTTGCCCGCGAAAAGGCCGGCTGGCTGCAGGCGGCGGTGGCGCGCAGCCCGGGCGTGCAGCGCCCCGCCTTCGGCCAAGCCTTCCCGGTGGAGGGGCGGGCGCTGATCCTGACACCCGCCGCCCTGCGCAGCCCGCGCGTTGAGGGCGAGGCGCTGTTGTTGCCCGCCGACCCCGCACGGATGGGGGTGCGGCTGGAGACCTGGCTGAAACACAACGCCCGCCAGCGTCTGCAACGCGCGACCGAGCATTATGCCGCGCAGGTCGGGCGGCGCTTTGGCTCGATCACCCTGCGCGACACCCGCTCGCGCTGGGGCTCCTGCACGGCCTCGGGCGATCTGAACTACAGCTGGCGACTGATCATGGCGCCGCCTGCTGTCCTTGACTATGTCGCCGCGCATGAGGTGGCGCATCTGGTCGAGATGAATCACTCGCCGGATTTCTGGGCGGTGGTGGCGCGGATCTGCCCGGACTATGCGCCGCTCCGGGGCTGGCTGCGCAGCCATGGCAACGCGCTGCAGGCCTGGCGGCTGCGGGACTGAAGGGCGGGGCTGCGGGCCCACCTTTGCGGCCGCCAGCACCCCTTGCCGCGCAGCGTAGGGCACGCAGTGCCTGCGGTGGCGCGCCCGGCCGCCCGCCGAAGGACCCCCGTGTGCCGTAGGCCTTCCCGTCGGCGGCCAGCGGCGCCATCCGGGCGGGGCTGCGGCCTTGTTGCCGCTTGATCTTTCCGGCATCTCTCCGCAATGTCGCGCCATGCTTCGCGCCACGCCCCGCCCCTCTGATCTGAACCTCGCCGCGCATGATCGCGTCTACCGCGCCCTGCGCCAGCAGATCATGCATGGCGAGCTGGACCCCGGTCAGGCGCTGACCCTGCGCGGGCTGGGCAAGGCCTATGATGTCTCGATGACCCCCGCGCGTGAGGCGCTGCGGCGGCTGGTGGCCGAGGGGGCGCTGATGATCTCCTCCTCGGGCCGGGTGGCCACGCCCGAGCTGAGCAATGAGCGGATCGAGGAGTTGGCGGCGCTGCGGGCGCTGATCGAGCCGGAGCTGGCCAGCCGTGCGCTGCCGCGCGCCCATATGGCGCTGATCGAGCGGCTGCAATCCATCAACTCCGCCAATGCCGAGGCGGTGGCCAAGCATGATGCGGTGGCCTATGTGCGCACCAATCTGGAGTTTCACCGCACGCTTTATCTGCGCGCGCAGGCCCCGGCGATGCTGGCGGTGATCGAGACGGTCTGGTTGCAGCTGGGCCCCACCATGCGGGCGCTCTACGGCAAGGTGCAGCGGCAGGAACCCCCCCGGCATCACCGGCTGATCATCGCCGCGCTGAAGGCGGGGGATGAGCCGGGATTGCGGCTGGCGGTGCGCACCGATGTGACGCAGGGCCTGCGGCACCTCGCCGGGTAGGGTGCGGGCGGCGGAGACAGCCTGTCGCGGCATCTGTCGCAAATTTTGCCAAATATGTCAGAATCCCGCGACGGAAGCGCATCTTTGCGCCGTATCATCGCTGGAAAGCCGCCGGGGCAGATGTGCCCGTCCCCCGTGCCACTCATGGTTCGCTCCGGTGGTTTTCTCTCCCCGTCGTGGCTGTTGCCACGAAATTAGCCCCCCGGTTTCCCGGGGGGCCTTTTTATGGGACGGAATGTGGTCGCCGGATCAGACGTGGATCGCGCCGTCGCCGCAGGCCAGGGCCGCTTCACGCACAGCTTCCGAATAGGTCGGGTGGGCGTGGCAGGTCAGCGCCAGATCCTGCGCGCTGGCGCCAAATTCCATCGCCACGCAGACCTCATGGATCAGATCGCCCGCGCCCGGCCCGATGATGTGGCAGCCAAGGATACGGTCGGTCTCTTTGTCCGCCAGCAGTTTCACAAAGCCCTCGGCCTGGAACACGGCCTTGGCGCGGGCATTGCCCATGAAGGGGAATTTGCCCACCTTATAGGCGCGGCCCGCTTCTTTCAGCTGCTCTTCGGTCTTGCCGACGCTCGCCACTTCCGGCGTCGTATAGACCACGCCCGGGATCACGTCATAATTCACATGACCGGCCTTGCCCGCGAGGATCTCGGCCAAAGCCATCCCCTCATCCTCGGCCTTATGCGCCAGCATCGGCCCCACGATCGCATCGCCGATCGCATAGACGCCCGGCACTGAGGTCGCGAAATGGCTGTCGGTTTTCACCTGACCGCGCGGCAGCATCTCAACACCCAGCGCCTCAAGACCCAGACCGGCGGTATAGGGTTTGCGGCCGGTGGCAACGAGCACGACATCGGCCTCAAGGCTGGCCTCGCTGTCATCCTTGCGCAGCTTATAGGTGACGCGTGCGCCGGTCTTGGTCAGCTCGGTCCCCTGCACGGCGGCGCCGAGAATAAATTTAAAGCCCTGTTTGGTCAGGATTTTCTGGAAGCTCTTGGCCACTTCGCCATCCATCCCCGGGGTGATCGCATCGAGGAATTCGACCACGGTCACTTCCGCGCCCAGACGTTTATAGACCGAGCCCATTTCCAGACCGATCACGCCCGCGCCGATCACCACCACCGATTTCGGGATCGACCCCAGCGTCAGCGCGCCGGTCGAGGTGACCACGGTTTTCTCATCCACGGTCACGCCCGGCAGGCTGGCCGGTTCCGAGCCGGTGGCGATGACGATGCTTTTCGCCTCATGCAGCTCATCGCCGACCCTGACCTGACCGGCGGCCGGGATCGAGCCATAGCCCTTCAGCCAGGTGATCTTGTTCTTCTTGAACAGGAATTCGATGCCCTTGGTGTTGCCGTTGACCACATCCTGTTTGTAGTCCTGCATCTTCGCCCAATCGACCGTCGGCGCGCCGCCCATCAGGCCCATCTTCTCAAAGTTCTCATGCACTTCGTGCAGATGATGCGTGGCGTTCAACAGCGCCTTCGACGGGATGCAGCCGACGTTGAGGCAGGTGCCGCCCAGCGTCTCGCGGCCCTCGACCACGGCGGTTTTCAGGCCCAGCTGGGCGCAGCGGATGGCGCAGACATAGCCGCCGGGGCCGGCGCCGAGGATGATGACGTCAAAGCTTGCCATGAATAGGGTCCTTCGTTTCAGGCCGGGCGGGGGATCGGCCCCGCCGGGCAGTCAGATGAGAGCGGCGATCAGCATCGCCATGGTTGCCAGAAATCCGAACGCCCAGATCAGCGAGCGTCCGGGACGCCAGCCAAAATAATAGGCGGGGACATAGAGGAGCCGCGCGCCAAGGTAGACCCAGGCACAGGCGGCGGTGAAGGGGGTGTTCTGTCCGCCAAGGCTCACCACCGTAACGGCGAGGGTGAACAGGATCAGCGCTTCGAAATGGTTGCTCAGCGCGCGTTGCAGCCGGGCGGTTTTCACCGAAAGACTGCGCGAGGGGGCACGGTCGCGCGGGCTGGCGGTATAGCCGGTGCCGAGTTCGGCATTGGCGGGCAGCGCAAAGGCCAGATATTGCAGCCCCTGCAAGAGGCCCGCCAGCGTGAGAGTGGTCAGTTCAGCGGTCATCATGCGCGGATCTCGATCTCGGTGCCATTGGGGCTGCGCGACCAGATGTCCCGCATCTCTTCATTGGTGACGCCAATACAGCCATCGGTCCAGTCAAACCGGCGGTGCACTGCGCCGAGAAACCCCCAGCCATTCGGCAGGCCATGGATCATGATATTGCCGCCGGGGTCGACACCCCCGGCCTCAGCCGCCGCCCGATCCGCCGCATCCGGGTAGGAAATATGCAGCGACAGATAGGCCACCGAATTCGGATTGCGCCAGTCGAGGTGATAGATCCCCTCCGGCGTGCGCTCATCGCCTTCGCGGGTCTTGCGCCCCTCGGGCGCGCCACCCAGCGCGATCTGATATTGCGCCAGCACCACGCCCTGCCGCAGCAGCGTCAGGCGACGGGCGGATTTTTCCACCAGAATCCGGTCTGCCTGCGCTGCGGCTCCGGCCATGGCGGGCGGGGTGCCCGACAGGGTGCGCGCCGCCAGCCTGGTATAGCCCAGCAGCAGCAAGGGCAGACCCAATGCAACGGTCAGGGCGAGCAGGCGAAGGGAGGGGCGGCGCAGGAACATGGCGGGGTCAAATCCGGCGGATCAGAAAAAACTGGCCAGAATCAGCGCCAGCGTTGCCGCCAGCCCGATCATGTAGAGATAAGAGCGCAGGGGCGACCAGGCGCGGGCATAGGCGGGGAAATAGACCAGCCGGGCGCCGACAAAAATCCAGGCGCAGATGGCGGTGAACAGATTGCCGGTGCCGGTCAGGCTGACCAGCAGGACGGCAATGATGAACAGGCCGATGTTTTCAACGTGATTGTCTATGGCGCGCCGCATCCGCAGCGTTTGCGGCGACATCGGCGGCAGATCATCGCGCGGCCCCATATTGCCATCTTTGCCCACATCCTTCGTGAACGAGGTCTGCGCGACCATCGTCAGGATTACCTGCAACAGGGCAGTGGCGGCGAGGGCGGCGAGTTCGGGGGTCATTCCAGCCTCAGAGGCGAAAGGGAGCCTCCCCCGGGATGAACCGGGGGAGGCAATCAGATCACAGATCCATCAGCAGACGGCGCGGATCCTCAAGGGCTTCTTTCACCCGCACGAGGAAGGTCACGGCGCCTTTGCCATCGACCACGCGGTGGTCATAGCTGAGCGCCAGATACATCATCGGGCGGATGACGATCTGCCCGTTCACCACGACCGGACGGTCCTGGATCTTGTGCATCCCGAGGATACCCGATTGCGGAGGGTTGAGGATCGGCGAAGACATCAGCGAGCCATAGACGCCGCCGTTCGAGATGGTGAACGAGCCGCCCTGCATCTCGGCCATCGACAGCTTCCCGTCGCGGGCACGGCCACCGAGTTCAGAGATTTTCTTCTCGATCTGCGCGAAGGACATCTGGTCCGCGTCACGCACCACCGGCACCACGAGGCCGGTCGGCGTGCCCGCAGCCACGCCCATATGGACGTAGTTCTTGTAGACCACATCGCCGCCGTCGATCTCGGCGTTGACTTCCGGGACCTCTTTCAGCGCGTGGCAGCAGGCTTTGACGAAGAAGGACATAAAGCCCATCCGCACGCCGTGCTTCTTCTCGAACTGGTCTTTGTAGGTGTTGCGCAGCTCCATGATCGCCGACATGTCCACCTCGTTATAGGTGGTCAGCATCGCGGCGGTGTTCTGCGCTTCTTTCAGGCGGCGGGCGATGGTGGCGCGCAGACGCGTCATCTTCACACGCTCTTCGCGGGCCACGTCATCTGCGGGCATCGGTGCGCGCGGCACGCTGGCCGGGGCGGCCGAGGCCACTGCCGGGGCGGCGACGGCGCGCGCCACGTCTTCTTTCATGATGCGGCCATCGCGGCCGGTGCCCGTCACTTGCGCGGCGGTCAGACCGGCCTCGGCCATCGCCTTTTTGGCGGCCGGGGCGTCTTCGACATCCTTGCCACCTGCGGCCGGGGCCGGGGCGGCTGCCGGAGCGTCAGCGGCGGGGGCGGCAGCCGGAGCCACCGAACCCGCAGCGCCTTCGGCGACGATGGCCAGCTTGGCCTTTGCGTCCACCGTGGTGCCCTCGGGGGCGAGGATCTCGGTCAGCACGCCTGCGACGGGCGAGGGGACCTCAACCGAAACCTTGTCGGTTTCAAGTTCACAGAGCATCTCATCCTGCGCGACGGTATCGCCGACTTTCTTGAACCAGGTGGAGACGGTGGCCTCGGCCACGCTTTCGCCCAGCGAGGGGACCATTACATCCGTCATTTTGACCTCATCGGCTTGTGGCGCGGCAACGGCGGCGGCGCTTTTCTTGGGGGTAACATCTTCGGGGCCGGCATTGCCGGCCTCGGCGATCTGCGCCAGCAGGGCACCGGCCGACACCGTCTCGCCTTCGGCGGCGACGATCTCGATCAGTTTCCCCGCCATCGGCGCAGGCACTTCCACGGTGACCTTGTCGGTCTCCAGTTCACAGAGCATTTCATCGACGGCCACCATGTCACCCGGTTTCTTGAACCAGGTGGCCACGGTCGCCTCCGAAACGCTTTCGCCCAAAGTCGGGACGCGGACTTCGATTGCCATGCGGTCAGCCTTCCAACGTCAGGGATTCATTGACGAGCGCTTCCTGCTCGGCCTTGTGGCGGCTGGCCAGACCCGTCGCGGGCGAGGCCGAGGCCGACCGGCCCACGAACCGCGGACGGCCGTGCTTGGCGCCGATGCGGCCCAGAACCCATTCCAGATTCGGCTCGACAAAGCTCCAGCCGCCCTGGTTTTTCGGTTCTTCCTGACACCAGACGATCTCGGCATCCTTGAAGCGGCCCAGTTCCTTGGCCAGCGATTGCGCCGGGAAGGGATAGAACTGCTCAAGCCGCAGCAGATAGACATCGGTCAGGCCGCGTTTGTCGCGCTCGGCCAGCAGGTCAAAATAGACCTTGCCCGAACAGATCACGACGCGCTTGATCTTGCCATCGGCGACCAGTTTGGTGTCCGAATTGCCCTTTTCCGCATCGTCCCAGAGGACGCGGTGGAACGAAGAGCCGGTGGTGAAATCTTCCACCGCCGAGATGCACATCGGGTGCCGCAGCAGCGATTTCGGCGTCATCAGCACCAGCGGCTTGCGGAAGCTGCGGTGGATCTGACGGCGCAGGATGTGGAAGTAGTTCGCCGGGGTCGAGCAGTTCGCCACGATCCAGTTGTCTTCTGCCGAGTTCTGCAGGAAGCGCTCCAGACGTGCCGAGCTGTGCTCGGGGCCCTGACCCTCAAAGCCGTGCGGCAGAAGCATCACCAGACCCGACATCCGCAGCCATTTGCGCTCGCCCGAGTTGATGAACTGGTCGAACATGATCTGCGCGCCGTTGGCGAAGTCACCGAACTGGGCTTCCCAGAGCGTCAGCGTGTTCGGCTCGGCCAGCGAATAGCCATACTCGAAGCCGAGCACCGCATATTCCGACAGCATCGAGTCGATCACCTCATAGCGCGCCTGACCCGCACGGATGTTGTTGAGCGGGTAGTAACGCTCTTCCGTGGTCTGGTCGATGAAGGCCGAATGGCGCTGCGAGAAGGTGCCGCGGGTGCAGTCCTGACCGGACAGACGCACGGGGTAGCCTTCGGTCGCCAGGCTGCCAAAGGCCAGCGCCTCGGCGGTCGCCCAGTCAAAACCCTTGCCGGTCTCGAACATCTTCGCCTTGGTTTCCAGCTGACGCGCCACGGTCTTGTGGATGTCAAAGCCTTCCGGCGCGGTGGTCAGCGCGCGGCCCACTTCGGCCAGCGTGTCGGGCGAGACAGCGGTTTGACCCGCCTGGTATTCCTCGCCCTCACGTTCAAAGCCCGACCAACGGCCGTCCAGCCAGTCGGCCTTGTTCGGCTTGAAGGTCTTGCCTGCCTCAAATTCGGCGTTCAGCACGGCCTGGAACGAGGCTTTCATATCCTCGATCTCGCCTTCCGGGATCAGCCCGTCTTTCACCAGACGCTCGGTGTACAGCTGCAAGGTGGTCTTGTGCCCCTTGATCTGCTTGTACATGAGCGGGTTGGTGAACATCGGCTCATCGCCTTCGTTGTGACCAAAGCGACGGTAGCAGAAGATGTCGAGCACGACGTCTTTCGCAAATTTCTGACGGAACTCGATGGCCACTTTCGCGGCATGCACCACCGCCTCCGGGTCATCGCCGTTGACGTGGAAGATCGGGGCTTCCACCATCAGCGCGATGTCGGTCGGGTAGGGCGACGAGCGCGAGAAATGCGGCGCGGTGGTGAAGCCGATCTGGTTGTTCACGATGATATGCATCGTGCCGCCGGTGCGGTGACCGGTCAGACCCGAAAGGCCAAAGCACTCGGCCACAACGCCCTGGCCCGCAAAGGCCGCATCGCCGTGCAGAAGGATCGGCAGCACCGAACGGCGGGTCTTGTCGCCGAACTGTTCCTGTTTCGCGCGGACCTTGCCCAGCACAACCGGGTTCACCGCTTCGAGGTGCGAGGGGTTGGCGGTCAGCGACAGGTGCACCTTGTTGCCATCGAACTCGCGGTCCGACGAGGCGCCGAGGTGGTATTTCACATCGCCCGAACCATCGACGTCATCGGGCTTGTAGGAACCGCCCTGGAATTCGTGGAAAATCGCGCGGTAGGGTTTCGAGAGCACATTGGCCAGCACCGACAGACGGCCACGGTGCGGCATGCCCATGACGATCTCGCGGACACCGAGCGCACCACCGCGCTTGATGATCTGTTCCATCGCCGGGATCAGCGCTTCGGCCCCATCGAGACCAAAGCGCTTGGTGCCCATGTATTTCACATGGCAGAATTTCTCAAAGCCCTCGGCTTCGACCAGCTTGTTCAGAATGGCGCGGCGGCCTTCGCGGGTGAAGGTGATCTCTTTGCCGTAGCCTTCGATCCGTTCCTTCAGCCAGGCGGCCTGCTCGGGGTCGGAGATATGCATGTATTGCAGCGCGAAAGTGCCGCAATAGGTCCGCTTCACGATGTCGATGATCTGACGCATCGAGGCATGGGTCAGGCCCAGCACGTTATCAATGAAGATCGGGCGGTCCATATCGGCTTCGGTGAAGCCATAGGATTTCGCATCGAGCTCGGGATGTTTGCTCGCATCCTGCAGGCCCAGCGGATCGAGGTCGGCCGCAAGGTGGCCGCGGATCCGGTAGGCGCGGATTAGCATCAGCGCGCGGATGCTGTCGAGTACGGCGCGTTTGATCGCCTCGTCCGAGACCGGCACCCCGGCTTCGGCGGCCTTGGCGCGGATCTTGTCGCCCGCACCTTTCGCCTCTTTCGGTGCAATCGGCCATTCGCCGGTCAGCGCGGCGGTCAGATCGTCCGCCGGACTCTGCGGCCAATCGCGGCGCTCCCAGGACGCGCCCGCCGCTTCGCGTTTCACATCCATTTCGGCATCGCCGAGACTGCGGAAGAACGCCGCCCAAGACGCATCAACCGCCGAAGGATCGGCGGCGTAAGTGGCGTAGAGCTGTTCGACATATTCCGCGTTATGCCCCTGCAAAAAGCTCGAGGCGTGGAACTGGTCGTTGGGGGAATGGTCCGTCATGGTCGCACCTGACATTTGGGTAGCCGCGCCGCCACCCTTGGCGGCGCGGTATTGAGATTTACTTACCGATTGCGGCCATCACGGCCTCGCCCAGACCCGCCGGGCTGTCGGCCACGATGATACCGGCCATTTTCATGGCTTCAATCTTCGATTCCGCGTCGCCCTTGCCACCGGCAACGATGGCGCCGGCATGGCCCATACGGCGGCCTTTCGGCGCGGTACGGCCCGCAATGAAGCCTGCGGTCGGTTTCCAGCGGCCTTTTTTCTTTTCATCGGCCAGGAATTGCGCGGCTTCTTCTTCGGCCGAGCCACCGATTTCACCGATCATGATGATCGACTGGGTTTCCGGATCGGCCAGGAACATCTCGAGCACGTCGATATGCTCGGTGCCCTTGATCGGGTCGCCGCCGATGCCCACGGCCGAGGATTGGCCAAGGCCCAGATCCGAGGTCTGTTTCACGGCTTCATAGGTCAGCGTGCCCGAACGCGAGACAACGCCCACGCTGCCACGCTGGTGGATGTGGCCCGGCATGATGCCGATCTTGCAGGCGCCCGGGGTGATAACGCCGGGGCAGTTCGGCCCGATCAGGCGCGACTTCGAGCCCTCAAGCGCGCGCTTCACCTTCATCATGTCCAGAACCGGGATGCCTTCGGTGATGCAGACGATCAGTTCGATCTCGGCGTCGATGGCTTCCAGGATACTGTCGGCCGCGAACGGCGGCGGCACGTAGATCACGGAGGCATTGGCTTCGGTGACATGCTTGGCCTCATGGACCGAGTTGAACACCGGCAGGTTCAGGTGCATCGAGCCACCTTTACCCGGGGTGACGCCGCCGACCATTTTGGTGCCGTAAGCAATGGCCTGTTCCGAGTGGAACGTGCCCTGGCTGCCAGTGAAACCCTGGCAGATGACGCGGGTGTTTTCGTTGACGAGGACCGCCATGTGGCTCTCTCCTAACTGTTCGTGGTCTCGCTCAGGAGCCGGAGACCGTATGATCTATGGTGACGGAAAAGGCACCTACTGGCCCCTTTTCAGAAGTAAAGTGAATTGCCTCGAGGCGTAGCTTGCGCCCCTTCGACGTGAACGTCGCCTCTTTGCCGGCGATGGGACGGGGCGGACCGTCATCCCATTTCGCAGGTCCGCTTGCTGTCGGCTTTTTGCCTTGGCCTGCCGTTGCGCTCAGCCAGGAGAAAAACTTTTCGACATCAGCAGCGCTCAGGTCTTTCGAAGCGACGTAGCATTTGAAACTGCCAGAGCTCCGGTCTCCAGAGATGGTGTACTTTGGGGTACCAGCCAGCCCTTTCGAAAGTCCTTTGCGGTCATAGCTGAGGAAGACATCCCCGGCAAAACTGACAGCCACTGCGCCTGCTCTCCACCCGCCTTCATTTCCCAGCGAAAGGGCCGCTTGCGAAAGGCAAGCATCTGCGAAAATTTTCGCGGCCCGATCAGCGAGGTCCTGTGCATGTGCGGCACCTGCCGCCAACACAAGACAAAGAGCGAGTGAGAGCGCTTTCACCCCTTAGCCTTTCACCGCTTTGACGATTTTCTCGGCACCATCTTTCAGGTTTTCCGCCGCGATCACGTTCAGACCGGAGTTCTTGATGATGTCTTTGCCCAGCTCGACGTTCGTCCCTTCGAGACGCACGACCAGCGGCACTTGCAGACCGACTTCACGCACGGCGGCCAGAACGCCCTCGGCGATCACGTCGCAGCGCATGATGCCGCCGAAGATGTTCACGAGGATCCCCTTCACGTTCGGGTCCGAGGTGATGATCTTGAAGGCTTCGGTCACTTTCTCTTTGGTGGCGCCGCCACCCACGTCGAGGAAGTTGGCCGGTTCAGCGCCGTAAAGCTTGATGATGTCCATCGTGGCCATCGCCAGACCTGCGCCGTTCACCATGCAGCCGATTTCGCCGTCGAGCGCGATGTAGTTCAGGTCGAACTTCGAGGCGGCCAGCTCTTTCGGATCTTCTTCGGTCTCGTCGCGGAGCGCAGCTATATCGGCGTGGCGGTACATGGCGTTGCCATCAAAGCCGACTTTCGCGTCGAGCACTTTCAGGTTGCCGTCCGGCATCACGATCAGCGGGTTGATTTCCAGCATCTCCATGTCTTTCTCGATGAAAGCACGGTAGAGATTGCGCACGAGGGCGACGCATTGCTTGACAGCGGCGCCTTCCAGACCCAGCGCGAAAGCGACGCGGCGGCCGTGGAAATCCGACAGGCCCGAAGCCGGGTCGATCGAGAAGGAAATGATTTTTTCCGGGGTGTGTTCCGCGACTTCTTCGATGTCCATCCCGCCTTCGGTCGAGACAACGAAGGACACGCGCGAGGTTTGGCGGTCCACCAGCAGCGCGAGGTAAAGCTCACGCGCAATGTCCGAACCATCTTCGATGTAGATGCGGTTGACTTGCTTGCCCGCCGGACCGGTCTGGTGCGTCACCAGGGTGCGGCCGAGCATTTGCTTGGCCAGCATTTCGGCTTCTTCCACCGATTTCGCCAGGCGCACGCCGCCTTTTTCGCCGGCTTCCGCCTCAACGAATTTCCCTTTGCCGCGGCCACCTGCGTGGATCTGGGCTTTGACGACCCAGAGCGGTCCGTCGAGTTCGCCCGCCGCCGTCTTGGCTTCGTCGGCTTTCAGCACGACGCGCCCGTCCGAGACGGGGCAGCCGTAGCTGCGCAGAAGGGCTTTCGCCTGATATTCGTGGATGTTCATGGCAGTGTCCCATGCTGGTGCGATTTGCAGGGTTCATTGGCACGTTTGCGGGGCGAGGCAAAACCAAAAATGGGTGAGTGGGCGGTTTCCGGCCGGAAAAGCGAAATTTGTGATCACAGGCCAGAAAACTGTGATCACAAATTTCCAAAGGGTTAACGCGCCCCGATTGCCCGCCGATTGCCGCAGGATCACGGCGGGGGCTGGCATTGCGATTCAGAATCGCGTTTTGTACCGCAAGGGCAAGGAGCGACGATGGCGGACGAAGTAAAATTGGCGCGTTGGGGCGTCGTGGCGACGATGGATGAGCCGGCGGTATTGATCGCGGCCTGGGCCGCGCATCACCTCTCCATCGGCGCGGAGGAGGTGCATATCTGCCTTGATCGCCCCAACCCCGAGGCCGAGGCATTGCTGGCCGGGATGCCGGGATGCCATCTGCACGCGGATGGCGAAGATGGCTGGGCGGGCGCCTGGAAGCGCAAGCGCCCGATCCGGCATCAGGCCCGTCAGAAGTACAATGCCAGTCGGATTCTGGCCGAAACCGGGCTCGACTGGATCGTGCATTGCGATGCGGATGAATACATTCACCCCCTGCGCTCCTTCGGGCGCGAGTTGGGGATGGTGCCCGAAGCCAAGGCCTGGCTGAAGCTGGAGGTGGGCGAGCGGGTCTATCTCGATCCCGCGCCGGGGCCGGATATTTTCAGCGGCATCTTCCGGCTGAAATGGCAGGATTTCGACGAAGACGGCGCCGAGGTCTATGGCGAAGAGCGCGCCTATCTGAGCAAGGGCCTCGTTGGCCATGCGGCGGGCAAGCCGGTGGTGCGCTCGGGGCATGGCTATGCGATCGGCGTGCATTTCGCGCTGCGCGATTATCAGGCGACCAAGCTCGATCTGCCCTACCGATCGAGTTACAACGCCATGCTGCTGCATTTCGACGGGCTGACGCCGCTGCATTACATGCTGAAAATGCTGCGGCGGGCGACCACCGTGGTGACGGGCGAGAAAATCCCCTATGTCGGCGCGCGGCTGGCGCAGTTTCAGACCATGGCCGACAAGGCAGGTGATGCCGAAGCGATGCGGGACTTTTGGTGGGCCTGTCAGGGGCTGCGGCCGGACCAGGTGGCGGGCCTCGATGAGCGGCATCTCCTGGAACGGGTTGAGCATGGGATTGCCGCCACCACCCGCGCGCGCTTTGGCGACCGGGTTGACCTTTCGCCCGCGGCCTTTGACCGGCAGCTGATCGCGCATGAAGCCGCGCTGATTGAAAAGGCGCGGGAGCAGCTGGGGTTCGACATCACCCCCTTCGCGGCGCATGTCTGAGCCGATACCCGAGCCTCTGTCTGCGCCGGTTTTGCGGCGGGCCGTTGCGGCGGATGCCGATGGGTTGGCGCAGGTGATGTTTCGCGCCATTCATGCGGCGCCAAGCCCGTATACCAAGGCCGAACGCGCGGCCTGGTTGCCGCAGCCACATGCCGGACCCGACTGGGCGGCGCGGCTGGCCGCGCAAACCGTGGTTGTGGCCCAAGGGAGGGCGGGGATCCTTGGTTTCCTCAGCCTCGACACCGAAGGCTATGTCGACCTGGCCTTCATCCTGCCGGAGGCGCGGGGCAGTGGCCTCTTTCGCGCGCTTCACAGCCAGATTGAGGCCGAGGCGTGGGCAGCGGGGCTGCCGCGGCTCTATACCCATGCCAGTCTGATGGCGGAACCGGCCTTTCGCGCCTGTGGCTACCGGCTGCTTGAGCGGGAGGGCGTGGCGCGGGGGGATCAGGTTTTGCGGCGCGCGTTGATGGAAAAACCGCTGGCGGGTTGAGTGCGGACCCCAAACTTTGGCCGCCACCGTCGCCGCGAGACCCTCGCCCTGAACATTCGCCCCTAACCGGCTCCATGAAAAAGGGCGCCCGAAGGCGCCCCGTTCCGAAGTCTATGCCCGATCTCAGGCGAGGGTCGGGTCGATGCCTTTGCAGGCGGCCACAAGGCCCTTCACCGCGTCGACCGATTTGTCGAACATGGCTTGCTCGTCTTTGTTCAGCTTGATGTCGACGACTTTCTCGACGCCATTGGCGCCGATGATCGTCGGCACGCCGACATACATGCCGTCGAGGCCGAAGGCGCCTTTGACATAGGCCGCGCAGGGCAGCAGGCGCTTTTGGTCTTTCAGATAGGCTTCCGCCATCTCGATGGCCGAGGTCGCCGGGGCGTAGAAGGCCGAACCGGTTTTCAGCAGGCCAACGATCTCGGCGCCGCCATCACGGGTGCGCTGCACGATTGCGTCGAGTTTTTCCTGGCTGGTCCAGCCCATCGAAACCAGATCCGGCAGCGGGATGCCGCCAACGGTCGAATAGCGGATCAGCGGCACCATGGTGTCGCCGTGGCCGCCGAGCACAAAGCCGGTCACGTCGCGCATCGAGACATTGAACTCGACCGAGAGGAAGTGACGGAAACGTGCCGAGTCGAGCACGCCGGCCATGCCGACGACTTTCTCATGCGGCAGGCCCGAGAATTCGCGCAGCGCCCAGACCATCGCATCAAGCGGGTTGGTGATGCAGATCACGAAAGCGTTCGGGGCGTGGGCTTTGAGGCCTTCGCCAACCGCTTTCATGACTTTGAGGTTGATGCCCAGAAGGTCATCACGGCTCATGCCCGGCTTGCGCGGGACGCCGGCGGTCACGATGCAGACATCAGCGCCTGCGATATCGGCGTAGTCGTTGGTGCCTTTGAAGCTGCCGTCGAAACCCTCGGAAGGGCCGGATTCGGCGATGTCGAGGGCCTTGCCCTGCGGCGTGCCTTCCGAAATGTCGAACAGGACAACGTCCCCGAGTTCCTTGATCGCGGCGAGATGAGCGAGCGTGCCGCCGATCTGCCCCGCGCCGATAAGCGCGATCTTGGGTCTGGCCATGAAAACCTCCGGTCAGGTTGTTTGCGTAGATTACTGACGGGGGCGATGGGTAAGCCGATTGGGCGCGCGACGCAAGTGCGCTGCGATGCGGCACGGATTGACCGACCCTTTGTTTGCGCTAAACAAGGCCCGTAGCCGCATTTTACGGCGATGCGGCGGGGGAGTTTTTTGATGGATCTGACGCTTTGGGGATGGGCTGCGGCGCTTTTGGCGGCGGTTTTGGTGGGCATGTCCAAGGGCGGATTGCCGGTGGTGGGCATGCTCTCGGTGCCGATTCTGGCGCTGGTGATGTCGCCGGTGCAGGCGGCGGGGCTGTTGCTGCCGGTCTATGTGGTCTCGGATATGTTCGGGCTATATGCCTATCGCAAAGCGTTTGACGCACGGATCCTGAAGATCCTCGTGCTGCCCTCGGCGCTGGGTGTGACAGTGGGCTGGGCGACCGCCAGTCTGGTGCCGGAAAAGCTGGTGGGCGGGCTGGTCGGGGCGATCGGGGTGGCTTTCGCGCTGAACGCCCTGCTGCGGCGTCCGGTCGAGGGGCCGCCGGTGAAACCAAAGCTGCTGCCGGGGATTTTCTGGGGCACGATCAGCGGCTTCACCAGCTTTGTCAGCCATTCCGGCGCGCCGCCCTATCAGGTCTATGTGCTGCCGCTGCGGCTGGAAAAGGCAGTGTTCGCTGGCACCAGTACCATCCTTTTCGCCTGGATCAATGCGATCAAGCTGATCCCCTATTATGCATTGGGTCAGCTGACGCTGGACAGCGTCGAGGTCGCGGCGGCGCTGATGTTGCCCGCGGCGGCGGCGGTGTTTCTGGGCGTCTGGCTGACCAAAGTGCTGCCCACCAAATTGTTCTTCAAGCTGGTGCTTTGGGCATTGCTCGCGGTGTCGCTGCGGCTGCTTTGGGAAGCCTTCTGAGGCGCCGCAACCCGCGCTCAGGTGCCCTTGCCGCTGGTGGGCAGCGCCTCGGCCAGCGCTTCAAAGCTTTGGCCCGAGGCGAGCATGCAGGTCTGGCCGGAGGCCATGGTGACGGTGATCGTCCAGCTGCCGGTGGCCTCGGAGGCAAAGACCTCCATCACCGAATTGTTGTTGGCAATGCCCAGCCCCCGGCGCGTTTCGCCGTATTTCGACGCCAGTTGCGTGACGATGGCGCTGTGCGCGCCGCAGGCGGTGGGGGTGGATTGCGCCGAAGCATGTTGCGTGGCCAGGATGAGGGCTGCAAATCCAAGCGACAAGGCAAAGAGTTTCTGACTCATGGGGGCACCTTCAGGTTTTACCTGTTCTGGGTTGGGGGAGGAACGGCCTGTCCGACACCCTCTTGCCCCGGCTTGACCCTGCGGAGCCCTGTTCTGGTGCGGTAGGTTCAGGCTGCGCCGGATCCGCAAAAATAAGGTTAACGCGTCGTGCAACGGGTGATTTTCGTCCGGGCCTGTGCAGATCTGCCACATATCCCGGCCGAAAATTTCCGCAGTGCGGCAATACTGAGCTTGATGAAAATGCCAAAATAAGTCTTTCTTGCGAAATATTGTTGCGAGGAGAGAATCGATGTCTGCCGAGACCCGCCCCTATCGTTCGGTGCTCTATATCCCCGGCTCGAAAGAGCGCGCGCTGGAGAAAGCGCAATCACTTCCGGCAGATGCGATCATTTTTGACCTCGAAGATGCGGTGGCCATCGAGGAAAAACCCGCCGCCCGGGCCTTGCTCGCGCAGACCCTGACGCAAGCGGACTATGGCGCGCGGGCGCGGATCGTGCGGATCAACGGGCTGGATAGTGCTTGGGGGCGGGATGATCTTGCTGCCTTTGCACAGGCGATTGCTGCGGGTGCCAAGGTGGATGCGATTCTGATTCCCAAAGTCTCTTCGCCCGCTGATCTGGATGCGGTGGCGGCGCTGATCCCAGATGTGCCACTCTGGGCGATGATGGAAACCGCGCTGGGGATGCTGAACGCCGCCGCGATCGCCGCACATCCGCGGCTGCAGGGCATGGTGATGGGCACCAATGATCTGGCGAAAGAACTGGGCAGCCGTTTCCGCCCCGACCGTCTGCCGATGCAGGCGGGGCTGGGGCTGTGTCTTCTGGCCGCACGGGCGCATGGGCTGATCATCGTCGATGGCGTCTATAATGCCTTCAGGGATGAGGCCGGGCTCTTGGCCGAATGCGAACAGGGCCGTGATCTGGGCTTTGACGGCAAAACCCTGATCCATCCGGCGCAGCTTGAGATTGCCAATGCCGCCTTCGCCCCCTCGGAGGCCGAGATTGATCTGGCCCGCCGCCAGATCGAGGCCTTTGATGCCGCGATGGCCGCCGGGCAGGGGGTGGCGGTTGTGGATGGCAAGATCGTGGAAAATCTGCATATCGTGACCGCGCGGCAAACCCTTGCAAAAGCAGAGGCGGTGGCCGCGATGCAAGCTAGCTGAGAGGCACGCCATGACCTTGTTACTTCTGGGGCTCTTGCTCTGGATCCTCGCGCATTTTTTCAAACGCCTGAATCCTTCCGCCCGCAAATCGATGGGCCAGCAGGGCCGGGCATTGGTCGCCGGGATGATCGCCGTTGGCGTCATCCTGATGATCATCGGCTATCGCAGCGCCGATTTCGTCTCGGTCTATGTGCCGCTGCCGGGGATGGGCCATCTGAACAACACACTGATGCTGATCTCGATCTATCTGTTCAGCGTCGGCGGCACCAAGGGGCTGCTCTATACCCGCCTGCGGCACCCGATGCTCTTGGGGATGATCCTCTGGGCGGTGGCGCATTTGCTGGTGAATGGCGATCTGGCCTCGCTGGTGCTCTTTGGCGGCCTGGGCCTCTGGGCCGTTGCGCAAATGCTGCTGATCAACCGCGCGGGCCCGTGGAAACGCCCGGTGGGCGGCCGCGGGATCAAGGGCGACGCGATGAGCCTTGCGGGCACGCTGATCCTGTTTGGTCTGATCGCCGCTGTGCACATCTGGCTGGGACACAATCCGTTTCTGGGGACCTATCCATGAAAATCTATCGTTTCCTGACCGAGGATGACACCTCGGCCTTTTGCCACAAGGTCTCGCTGGCTTTGTCCAAGGGCTGGGTGCTGTCGGGCGATCCGACCTATGCCTTTGATGCGGCGCGCGGCGTCATGCGCTGTGGTCAGGCGGTGACCAAGGAGATCACCGAGCATTACCACCCCGACATGAAGCTGGGAGAGCAGTGATGAAAACCAATCCGGGCCGGTTCTTTGAGGAATATCGTCTGGGCGAGACCATCGTCCATGCGGTGCCGCGCACGGTGTCGGGGGGCGAGCGGGCTTTGTACCACGCGCTCTACCCGGCCCGTGGCGCGCTCTATTCCTCGGATGAATTTGCCCGCGATTGTGGTCTGAGTGCGGCCCCGATCGACGATCTGGCCGCCTTTCATCTGGTGTTCGGCAAGACCGTGCCGGACATCAGCCTGAATGCCGTCGCCAATCTCGGCTATGCCGAAGGGCGCTGGCATCTGCCGGTGTTTGCGGGCGATACATTGCGGGCCGAAAGCACGGTGATCGGGCTGAAGGAAAACTCCAACGGCAAATCCGGGGTGGTCTATGTCCGCACCCGGGGGCTGAACCAGCGCGGTGAGGTGGTTTTGTCCTATGTCCGCTGGGTGATGGTACGCAAGGGCGACCTGAATGCGCCCGCCCCCGAACCCGTGGTGCCCGATCTGGTGCAAGTGGTGGCCGCTGCCGATCTGCCGATCCCGGCAGGGCTCGACTTCACCGGGTATGATTTCACGCTGGCGGGCGAGGCGCACCGCTGGGGCGACTATGCGGTTGGCGAGCAGATCGACCATGTCGACGGCGTCACCATCGAGGAGGCCGAGCATATGCTGGCCACCCGGCTCTGGCAAAACACCGCCAAAGTGCATTTCGACGCCACCTTCCGCGAGGATGGGCGGCGGCTGATTTACGGCGGCCATATCATCTCGATGGCGCGGGCGCTCTCGTTCAACGGGCTCGCCAATGCGCAGATGATCGTGGCGCTGAACGCGGGCGCCCATGCCAATCCCTGCTTTTCGGGCGATACGGTGAAGGCCTGGTCCGAAGTGCTCGACAAGGCCCCCACCGCCGCCCCCGGTGTCGGCGCGATCCGGTTGCGGACGGTGGCGGTCAAGCAAGGGGCCGCGCCCTTCGCGCTGAAAGAGGCGGGCGGGAAATATCTGCCCGAAGTGCTCCTTGATCTGGATTACTGGGCCTTGATGCCGCTCTGAGGGGGGCTCCCGCCCGATGGCCGGCCAGAAAAGCGGTGCGGCGACTCACTCCGGGAATGTTTGTGATCACAGTTTAAAATAATGTGATCACAAACGGCGCGTTTTCACCGCTGCACTGCGGAATTTTCCGGGGCATGGGCTGTCTTTGCGTGACTTGGTCAAAAAATCCGCTATCTAAGAACCGAAATCCAGCAAGCCCGGCCCGTTCGACCGGGCCCGCAAGCGACAGAGGGAACCCATTATGGCTGAAGTGAAACGGGTGGTCCGGCCCCTTTCCCCGCACCTCCAGATCTACCGCCCGCAGCTCACCTCGATCACCTCGATCCTGACCCGCATCACCGGCAACGGTTTGATCGTGGCGGTGATCCTGGCCGTCTGGTGGCTCCTCGCGGCGGCAACAGGCCCTGCCTATTTTGCCGTTGCCGATGGCTTTGTGCGCTCGTGGTTCGGCGATCTGATCTTCTTCTTCTCGCTGCTGGGCGTCTGGTACCACTACCTCGCCGGGCTGCGGCACCTCTATTTCGACGCGGGCAAGGGCCTCGACATCCCGACGGCTGAAAAGCTGGGCTGGGCGATCCTCATCGGGTCGGTCGTGCTGACCGTCCTCACCCTGATCATCATCTGAGGAGGCCCAGATGCGTTATATCACTGACCGCAAACGCGCCACCGGCAAGGGTTCGGCCCATACCGGCACCGAGCATCACTGGTTCATGCAGGTCTCGGCCGTTGGCCTGGCCTTTCTGGTGCCCACCTTCATCTACATCTTCGGCTCGGCGCTGGGCGGCAGCTATGAGGAGGTGGTCGCCACCTTCTCGCATCCGTTTCCGGCGATCCTGACCGGCCTCGTGATCTTTGTCGGCATGCGGCACTTTGCCAAAGGCGCGCAGATGATGATCGAGGATTACGCGAAGGGCACCACCCGCAAGGTGTTGGTGATCGGCGCGACTTCCATTTCCTACGCAGTGACGGCCACGGCGCTTTTCGCGCTGGTCAAGCTCGCATTGCACTGAAGGACTGACAGATGGCAACTTATGCATACGAGACGCATGAATATGACGTCGTGGTTGTGGGCGCCGGTGGTGCCGGTCTGCGCGCGACGCTGGGCATGGCCGAACAGGGCCTGCGCACGGCCTGCGTGACCAAGGTTTTCCCGACCCGCTCGCATACCGTGGCGGCACAGGGTGGCATCGCGGCGTCGCTGTCGAACATGGGGCCGGACAACTGGCAATGGCACATGTACGACACCGTCAAGGGCTCGGACTGGCTGGGCGATACGGATGCGATGGAATATCTCGTCCGCGAAGCGCCGAAAGCGGTCTATGAGCTTGAGCATTACGGCGTGCCGTTCTCGCGCACCGAAGAGGGCAAGATCTACCAGCGTCCCTTCGGCGGCCATACCACCGAATTTGGCGAAGGCCCCCCGGTGCAGCGCACCTGTGCGGCGGCGGATCGCACCGGCCATGCCATTCTGCACACGCTCTATGGCCAGTCGCTGAAGAACAACGCGGAATTCTTCATTGAATATTTCGCGCTCGACCTGATCATGACCGATGGCCGCTGCACCGGTGTTGTCGCCTGGAAACTCGACGACGGCACGATGCATGTGTTCAACGCCAAGATGGTCGTGCTGGCCACCGGCGGCTACGGGCGCGCCTATTTCTCGGCCACCTCGGCCCATACCTGCACCGGCGACGGTGGTGGCATGGTCGCCCGCGCCGGTCTGCCGCTGCAGGATATGGAATTCGTGCAATTCCACCCGACCGGCATCTATGGTTCGGGCTGCCTGATCACCGAAGGCGCGCGCGGCGAAGGCGGCTATCTGACCAACTCCGAGGGCGAGCGCTTTATGGAGCGTTATGCGCCGACCTATAAGGATCTGGCCAGCCGTGACGTGGTCTCGCGCTGCATGACGATGGAGATCCGTGAGGGTCGCGGCGTCGGCGAGCACAAGGATCACATCTTCCTGCATCTCAACCACCTGCCGCCGGAAACACTGCATGAACGTCTGCCGGGGATTTCGGAATCGGCGCGGATCTTTGCCGGGGTGGACCTGAACAAAGAGCCGATCCCGGTTCTGCCGACGGTGCACTATAATATGGGCGGCATTCCGACCAACTATTGGGGCGAAGTGCTGAACCCGACGCCGGGCAATCCGGATGCGATCTTCCCGGGCCTGATGGCCGTGGGCGAGGCCGGTTGCGCCTCGGTGCATGGGGCGAACCGTCTCGGCTCGAACTCGCTGATCGACCTTGTGGTCTTTGGCCGCGCGGCGGCGATCAAGGCGGCGGAAATCGTCGATCCGAAAGCGCGCCCGATGCCGGTCGACAAGACCGCTGTGGATGCGATCTTCAACCGCTTCGACACGTTGCGCTATGCCTCGGGCAGCCTGCCCACCGCCGAGCTGCGGCTTGAGATGCAGAAAACCATGCAGTCGGATGCGGCGGTGTTCCGCACCGACAAGACGCTGGCCGAAGGCGTTGAGAAGATGACCGCCGTGGCGGGCAAGATGTCGGACATCAAGGTCACTGACCGCAGCCTGGTCTGGAACTCGGATCTGATGGAAACGCTTGAGCTGACCAACCTGATGCCGAACGCGCTTGCCACCATCGTGGCGGCCGAGGCGCGCAAGGAATCCCGTGGCGCGCATGCGCATGAGGATTATCCGGACCGCGACGACATCAACTGGCGGGTGCACTCGCTGGCGCATGTCGAGGGCACCAAGGTGACGCTCTCGTCGCGTCCGGTGCATCTCGACCCGCTGACGCCGATGGATCAGGGCGGCATCGATCTGAAAAAGATCGCGCCCAAGGCCCGCGTCTACTGATGCGCTTTGGCCCGGCATATGGGGCTGTGCTGCTGGCGGCTGTGGCCGCCTGCGGCCCGGTGCCGGTCGAACGGGCCGAGGACATGTGTTTCCGGCAGGCCGAGCTCGCGCTGCGTCCGCGTGGCGAGGTCGCGCTGGGGGCCAACAGCGCCGGGCAAAAGGGCGGCAGCCTGAAGCTCGAAATCAGTTCCGACTATATCCAGGGTCGTGACCCCTCCGAGGTTTACAACTCCTGCGTCTACAATCGTTCCGGCCAGCTTCCGACGCGGCCGCTCTATTCCCGCACTGACTGGAAGGGATGACCCATGGTTCAGTTCACGCTCCCCAAGAACTCGAAAATCCGCGTCGGCAAGACCTGGCCGAAGCCGGAAGGCAAGAACATCCGCAAGTTCCGCATCTACCGCTGGGACCCGGAAACCGGTGAGAACCCGCGGGTCGACACCTATTTCCTCGACATGGACAAATGCGGTCCGATGATCCTGGATGCGCTGATCAAGATCAAGAACGAGGTCGACCCGACCCTGACCTTCCGCCGCTCCTGCCGCGAAGGCATCTGTGGCTCCTGTGCGATGAACATCGACGGGATCAACACCCTGGCTTGTATCTATGGTCTCGACGAGGTGAAGGGCGATGTGAAGATCTATCCGCTGCCGCATATGCCGGTGGTGAAAGACCTGATCCCCGACCTGAACCACTTCTACGCCCAGCACGCCTCGATCATGCCCTGGCTGGAAACCAAGACCAACAAGCCCGCGAAAGAATGGCGCCAGTCGATCGACGACCGCAAGAAACTCGACGGTCTCTATGAATGCGTGATGTGCGCCTGCTGCTCGACCTCCTGCCCGAGCTACTGGTGGAACTCGGACCGCTACCTCGGGCCGGCAGCCCTGCTGCACGCCTATCGCTGGATCATCGACAGCCGCGATGAGGCGACGGGCGAGCGTCTGGACGATCTGGAAGATCCGTTCAAACTCTACCGCTGCCACACGATCATGAACTGCGCCAAGACCTGCCCGAAAGGCCTGAACCCGGCCAAGGCTATCGCAGAAGTGAAGAAAATGATGGTCGAACGGGTCGTCTGATCGTCCCGCTCAACCGTTGGAATGGCGCGCCCCACCGGCGCGCCATTTGCATTTCAAGGATGCCGCCCATGCCGCTCTTGTTGCTGATCATCCCCGCCATCTTCATCTACATGTGGCTGAGCCGCCGCAACTCGACCCTGACCCGCACCTGCCGCTGGCGCGAGGATCGCGCGGCGGCGGGCGAGGGGATGGGCTGGCGCTGTGCCGCCTGCGGGGCCGAGATGCGGCTGGCGCCCGGCAAAACCCCGCGCGACTGTTTGCGCGGAAGTGTTCCGGCGGCGGATTGATCTTGCTGCGTTGCAGCGGGTGCATGTCGCAGTTGCAGCATTGTGGGTGGTTGCGGGGGTGTCAGGGGCGTAACAGGGCCGGGACAAATCTTTTGCAAGGTGACCCCGATGTCCAACCTCAAATCCGCCCCGACCGCCGCCCAGATCGCCGCCGATGCCGTTCTGGCCTATTACCAGCCCGAAGCGCTGGTGGCCAAAGCCGCGAACATGCCCGTCAAATCCGCGGCCAAAGTGGCCGAGGTCGCACCGCTCGATCAGATGTTTGCCTATTACTCGGCCGCCTGAGCGCCTGAACTATTCTATGCGCTAGGCTCTGGCCCCCTTTGGGGCCATACCTCGGTGGGCGGGTGAGGTCCCTGTTGACGGGGGGCCGCCCCGCGCCGCAGTCTGCTGGGACATCTGTCCCGGAGCCGCGATGAAACTCTCTCACCCCGATCATGCTGCCCCCGCCGATGCCGCCGCGCGTCAGGCCGTTACGCCCGTTGTCTGCTACCCGCCCGAGACGCTGCCGCGGCCTGATCTGGCGGCCCTCCGCGCCGCGCGCGAAGGCTGGCAGAAGACCGCTGAGGTTCTGGTGCCCGCGCGCGATGCCGCCTGCTTCACCGTGCCCGCCGGACATTTCTTCCGCATCACCTCGGTCGAGGGGCCGCAGGTGGGCGATCTGAACCTATGGAACGCCGCCGACCTGTCCGAGCGGTTCTATTCCGGCAAAACCCGCGCGCTGCATGGCACGCATCTGTCGACCGGCGACCGGATGTGGTCCGCCTTTCCGCATCTGCGTCCGCTGGCGACGATCAGCGATGACAGTCTGGACTGGTACGGGTTCGACGCTTTCGGCGGTTCGGTGCATGATGTGATCGGCACCCGCTGCGACCCATATACCCACAATCTGCTGAAGGGCGGCCAGTATCACCACTGTTGCCATTCCAACCTGACCCGGGCGCTGGCCGATGCCCGTGGGCTGAGCCTGCGCGAGGCAGAGCGGCATGTGCATGATGTGCTCAATGTCTTCATGTGCACCGGCTTTCTGCGCGAAACGGGGCAGTATTTCATGAAGGCAAGCCCGGTGCGGCCCGGTGATTACCTTGAATTCTTCGCGGAAGTCGACCTCTTGGGCGCGCTCTCTGCCTGTCCGGGCGGCGATTGCTCGGCCGAGCATTCCTCGGATGCCGCCGCCTGTTATCCGCTGCTGGTGGAGGTCTTCGCGCCGCAGAACCCGCCGCAGCGTTGGCAGCCGCCCGCCGCCAATGGCTATGACGGCAGCCACGGTCGCTAGCTCAGGCGTCTTCTTCGCTGGGGTCTGACAGTTCCGCATCGAGGAAACGCTCGAACGCATCGAGATCGACCGGGTCGAACTGCCCAAAGCCCTGCATCCAGACGGTGGCTGCCCGCATCGCATCCGGCTCAAGCTTGCACCATTTCACCCGGCCGCGCTTTTCCTGCGTGATCAGCCCGGCCTCGGCCAGCAGGATCAGGTGCTTGGAAATCGCGGCCAGCGACATGTGGAACGGCTCGGCCACATCGGTCACCGCCATGTCATCCTCAAGCAGCATCGACAGGATCGCCCGCCGCGTCGGATCGGCGAGGGCGGCAAATATGCGGTCAAGATCGGGGGCGGGGCGGGCGCTCATCCGCTATCTCTGCGGCAGGGGGCGCAAATCGTCAACCATCGGGTTGAATATGCATTTGCAGCATGAATCCGGGCCCAAAGCCCCGGGTTGCGCCGTGCTGCGAATCCCGTGATGAGGATTATGTTGCCTTTTCAATGGGCTACGAGTGCGTTCATCGCCTGTAAACCCGGTTGACTCACGCGGCCGTGACGACTAGTTAACCCCCAGACGCAACCGGGGGTGGCCCATGTCCTCTGAACCCTCTGACGATGATGCGAAAAAGCTGTCTCAGCTGGAAACGCGCATCGCAGAAGCAAAGAAGGCGCTGGAGCCCAAAGCGCGCGCGGACGAGCATTTCAGTCAGGCGAATCTGGCCTGGCGCATGGTGATCGAACTGGTATCGGGCCTGGGGATCGGGTTTGGCATCGGATATGGGGCGGATGTTGTCTTTGGCACGCTGCCGATATTCCTGGTGGTCTTCACGTTCCTTGGATTGGCCGCAGGCGTGCGCGTGATGATGCGCACCGCGGCTGAGGTGGGTGCCGGCGAGGTCGCCAAGGGTAAGACGGCGGATGACACCGCATCGCGAGAGGGATGACAGACGTGGCAACGGAAGCACATGAAGGTGGCCTGACTTTCCACCCGATGGACCAGTTCATCGTGAAGCCCCTCTTCGGAGAGGGTCCGATCCATTGGTACACGCCCACCAACGCCACCTTGTGGATGGCGCTGGCGGTGCTGGCCATCGTGCTGGTGCTGGTCGTCGGTACCCGCGGCCGTGCCGTGGTCCCGAGCCGTGCGCAATCGGTGGCCGAGCTGACCTTTGGTCTGATCCATAAGATGGTTGAGGATGTTTCCGGCAAAGAAGGCCTGAAATACTTCCCCTATGTGATGACCCTGTTCTGCTTCATCGTCTTCTCGAACTTCCTCGGGCTGATCCCGATGTCGTTCTCGACCACCTCGCATATCGCGGTGACCTTCATTCTGGCGCTGTCGGTCTTCCTTGGTGTGACCATTCTTGGTCTCGTCAAGCACGGCACGCATTTCCTCGGCCTGTTCTGGGTGACGTCGGCGCCGCTGGCGATCCGCCCGGTTCTGGCGGTGATCGAACTGATCTCGTATTTCGTTCGCCCCGTCTCGCACAGCATTCGTCTTGCGGGCAACGTCATGGCCGGTCACGCCGTGCTGAAAGTATTCGCGGGCTTTGCGGCAATCGCTGCCATCGCCCCGGTGTCGATCATCGCCATCGCGGCGATGTACGGTCTGGAAGTCCTCGTGGCGCTGATCCAGGCCTATGTGTTCACCATCCTGACTTGCGTCTACCTCAAAGACGCGCTGCACCCGGCGCACTGACGCTCCGGACTGCATAATCCTATCCAACCTTTCCAAGCCTCAAGGAGCACCATCATGGAAGGCATCGCACAACTCGGTCAATACCTCGGCGCGGGCCTGGCCTGCATCGGCATGGCCGGCGCCGCCATCGGCGTGGGCAATGTGGCCGGCAACTACCTGTCGGGCGCGCTGCGCAACCCGTCGGCTGCCGCTTCGCAAACCGCCACGCTGTTCATCGGCATGGCATTCGCCGAAGCACTGGGCATCTTCTCGTTCCTGGTTGCTCTGCTGCTCTTGTTCGCAGTCTGATCCCTTTATCGCATCCTTGCGGTCGGATGGGCCCCCTGATGGGCCCATCCGGTTATTTGAAGGGTCCAGGGGGACGACATGGCAACTGAAACGCACGAAGCGGTAGCAGATATGGCCCATGCGGCCGGTCATACCGCTGAAAAAGCGGGTATGCCGCAGCTGGATTTCTCGACGTTCCCGAACCAGATCTTCTGGCTCGTGATCACGTTGGTGGTGATCTACTGGGTGCTCTCGCGCATCGCGCTGCCGCGGATTGGTGCGGTTCTGGCGGATCGCCAGGGAACCATCAGCGGTGATCTGAGCGCGGCGGAAGAATTGAAGATGAAGGCGAAAGAAGCCGAGGCTGCCTATCAGGCCGCTCTGGTGGAAGCGCGTTCGGAAGCGAACAAGATCGTGACGGCCGCCAAGGCCGAGATCAAGGCCGAGCTGGATGCCTCCATCGCGCAAGCGGATGCGGGGATCGCGGCAAAGGCAGCGGAATCGGAAGCCCGGATCAATGAGATCCGCGCCGGTGCTCTGGCAGCTGTGGAAGCAGTGGCCAAAGATACCGCGGCCGAGATTGTCGCGGCATTCGGCGGTGCTGTCGATCCGGCAGCGGTGTCCGAGGCCGTCTCCGCACGGCTGAAGGGGTGATGGTATGAAAAAACTTTCCGGTCTTCTCATCCTCGCCGCCACGCCGGCATTTGCCGCCGGGGATGTTGCGTTCTTCTCGCTGCGCAACACCAACCTCATCGTGCTGCTGGCCTTTCTGCTGTTCATTGGCGTGCTGGTCTATTTCAAAGTGCCGACGCTGATCGGCGCTTTGCTGGACAAACGCGCCGCGGGCATCAAGTCGGATCTCGACGAAGCGCGGGCTCTGCACGAAGAAGCCAAGACGCTGCTGGCCTCGTATGAGCGCAAATCGCGCGAAGTGCGGGATCTGGCGGATCAGATCGTCACCTCGGCCAAGCGCGATGCGCAGGCTGCGGCCGATCAGGCAAAGGTCGATCTGGCCAGCACCATCGCCCGTCGGGTGAAGGCTGCGGAAGAGCAGATCGCCTCGGCCGAGGCTGGCGCTCTGCGTCAGGTCAAGGACCGTGCGGTCACCATCGCGGTGGCGGCGGCATCGGAACTCCTGCGCAAGCAGCTGAGCGCCGATGACAAAGCCAAGCTGATGGATGCCTCGATCACCGAGGTCGAGACCCGTCTGCACTGAGCGGCACGACCAAGATTGAAAAACCCGGCCATCGTGCCGGGTTTTTTTATGTCTGGAGACCGGCCTGCGGGGCGGGGCTCAGGGCCGCTCGGTCTCATGCCGCAGGCGCAGCTGCGCGATCGCCTCGTGCCGTTCGGCTTTCTCCTGTTCGGCGAGCACCAGTTGCACGAAATCCATATGCCCCTGCACCGCCGCCCGCGCGCCCTCGGAATCGCGGGCCTGCAGCGCCGCGTTGATCGCCCGGTGCTGTTCCAGCAGCGTGTCGCGGGTGGAGCGCTGCCGAAACATGATCGAGCGGTTGTAAAACACCCCCTCACGCAGCAATTCAAACATCGCCCGCATCATGTGCAGCATCACCACATTATGGCTGGCTTCGATGATCGCCATGTGAAATTCGGCATCGAGGCCCGCCTCATCGGCCGGATTGCGCTTGGGATGCGCGGCCTCCATCCGGGTGAAGATCGACTGGATCACCGCAAGATCGGTGTCGGAGGCCAGGCGCGCCGCACGGTCGGCGGCCAGCCCCTCCAGATCGCGCCGGAAGGAGAGATAATCGGTCACCGCCTCACTATGGCTGGCGAAAAGCCGGATCAGCGCGGGCGAAAATGCCGAGCCCAGAACATCGGCCACGAAAATTCCTGCCCCGGCACGGGTCACCAGGAGCCCGGCCTCCTGCAACTCCGCCACCGCATCGCGCAGCGAGGGGCGCGAGACGCCCAGCCGCTCCGACAGCTCGCGCTCCGAGGGCAGCCGTTCGCCGGGCCGCAGGATGCCCTGCAGGATCAGCCCTTCAATCTGCCGCACCACGGCAGCAGAGAGTTTTTCGGCCTCGATGGTTTGAAACGGCATGGATCCCTCCCGGATGTGGTCAGAATCTATGACCGCTTGTGGCGGGACGCAATGGGGCACCGCAGCAGCGCTGCCGCAAAAGCCTGACCCCAAACACAGGCTGGTCCTGCACAAAGGCCCGCCCCTGAATAGGCCCGCCTCACAACAGGTCCGCCATGCAAAAGGCCGGCCCCGAAGGACCGGCCTTTATCGTCGCGGATCGTCCCGGCTCAGTTGGTCGGAACGATGATGAATTCCACGCGGCGGTTTTGCGCGCGGCCTTCCGGGGTGTAGTTCGAGGCGATCGGTTGATCCTCGCCACGGCCATAGGCCTGCACACGGCTCGAGGGAACACCGGCGCTGATCAGCACCGAGGCCACCGAATTCGCGCGCTGTTGCGACAGGCGCTGGTTGTAATCCGCCGCGCCGGTGTTGTCGGTGTGGCCGACCACTTGCACGCGGGTGTTCGGATAGCGGTTCAGGCTGCCCGCCAGCGTGTAGATGTCGCCCTGCAGATCCGGGCGCAGGGTGGCGCTGTCGGTGGCAAAGAGCACGTCTTGCGGCATGGTCACCACCAGCTGATTGCCGTTGTTGACGATGCTGACACCGTTCGAGCCGATGTCGCGCTGCAGCTCGGCTGCCTGTTTGTCCAGCTGGCTGCCGATCAGGCCGCCAACACCGGCGCCGATGGCGGCACCCACTGCGGCTTTGGCCAGTTTGTCATCGCCCTTGCGGGTGCCGCCCAGCAGGCCGCCGATGATCGCCCCGGTCACGGCGCCGCTTTGCGCCCGGCTTTGCGTCGGCGCGGAGGATTGGTAGCCGCCGGAAGTGTCGGTACAGGCGCTGAGCGCGAACAGTCCCGCCGTCGCCAGCATCAGGGTGGTTTTGGTTTTCATATTGCCGCCTCATTCGTTGCGTCCCGCAATGGAACGCGCTCCTTATACCAAAGGTTCCCGGGGAGGCGCCATTGTTGCCGCAGGGCGGGCAATATTCCGCGCATCACTTCACCGAGAGGGCGGCAGCGCCCCGGGGCGATCGGGATCACGAAGGGCAGGGTTCAGGCGGCAGCCACCATCTGCCGGGATTTGGTTTCCTTGGAGAACATCGCCACTTCCCAGCTTTCCAACCAGCTGCGGGCCGGGTCGCGGTGCTTGCCTGCCAGTTTAGCGGCCAGGCGCCGCCGCGCGCTGTCGGGCAGAAGCGCGGTGTAGTCGGGCGTCGCGCGCAGGGTTTCCACCCAGAGCCCTTCGGCCAGCACCACCTCCTGTTCGGCGAACAGCATATGGTAGAGCACCTGCCGTCCGGCATGGGGCGCGGGCGCGGCCGTGTCGCCGGGGCGCACCACCTGATCGGCACGGGCGAACATCTCATTGTCGCCAAACCACAGCTGCAGTTCCGGCGCGGCCAGCAACAGCCCATGCCCCCGTGTGAGGGTCAAAGGGCGCTGCGGCAGGGCCGGGCCGAAGCAATCGGCCTGCAAGGTCAGCGGGCGGGCAGAGGGCGGGCAAAGCCGCCCGAGCGCCACCTGACCCACCCACAAGAGCGGCTGATAGCCATTGTCGCGCGTCAGCACCTTGTCGCCGGGGCGCAGCCAGTCAATAGGTTGCTCGCCTTCGTCGGTGGCGATGGAGCTGCCTGCACCCAGGCAGGGCAGGGCCGCGATTTCTTCAGGACGCGCGCGCACGAAGACCTCGGAGGCCGGCATCTCCTCCTCATAGGTCATCCCCGGTTCCAGAGGTTCCGAGGCCATCAACAAACGCACCGTGCCGCCGATTTCGATCCGGTCGAGACGGAGGCTGCCGCCGCGCGGACGGTTCAGAAAGATGGGCGCATCTGCCGTCATCGTGCCCCGGGCCAGCGCGTTGCCGCGCGCGTCGCGCAGGATCACATCTGTGGGGTCGTGCCGCTCGGGGCGGCGAAACACGCCGCTGCGCCGCCGCTCCTGCCCGGTGTCGATGTGCAAAAGCATGGTGGTGGCATCAAAGCTCGGCACCAGCGTCCAGCAGCCATGTACATCATCATGGATCAACGATTCGGGGGGGTATCCGAAATCCATTGCCTGCTTCCTCTCTCGCCTGCGCATCGGGCCATGGCGCATCATCCCGAAACCGGGCAAATGATCTGTTAACAGCCCCCCGCCATTTCATTCAATTTGCGTCGAATTTTGCCCGGTGGGCGCTGCGGACTTGCCCGGAACCGGGTGGCAGGGCATACGGTTTTGATGACACGCCAATTGCCCTACGCCCAGATGCACGAGATCTTTTCCCGCTTCGCCGCGCTTGAGCCGGAGCCGAAGGGGGAGTTGGAGCATGTGAATGCCTATACGCTGCTGGTCGCGGTGGCGCTCTCGGCGCAGGCGACGGATGCGGGGGTGAACAAGGCCACGCGCGGGTTGTTTCCCATCGCGGATACGCCGCAAAAAATGCTCGACCTCGGGCTGGAGGGGCTGACCGAGAAGATCAAGACCATCGGCCTGTTCCGGCAAAAGGCGAAGAACGTGATTCGCATGTCCGAGATCCTGGTGGCCGAGTATGGCGGCCAGGTGCCATCATCCCGCGCGGCGCTGCAAAGCCTGCCGGGGGTGGGGCGCAAGACCGCCAATGTGGTCCTGAACATGTGGTTTCACCTGCCCGCCCAGGCCGTGGACACGCATATCTTCCGGCTCGGCAACCGCTCGGGCATTTGCCCCGGCCGCGATGTCGAGGCGGTCGAGCGCGCCATTGAAGACCATATTCCCGCCGAGTTTCAACAGCATGCGCATCACTGGATGATCCTGCATGGCCGCTATATCTGCGTCGCGCGCAAACCCAAATGCGCCGTCTGCCCCATCAAAGACATCTGCCTATTCGAGGAGAAAACCGCGTGAAAAAATATCAGGTTGTCGGCATCGGCAATGCGATTGTCGACGTTCTGAGCCAGTGCGACGATGATTTTCTCGATCTGATGGGGATCGAAAAGGGCATCATGCAGCTGGTCGAGCGCGAGCGGGGCGAATTGCTCTATGGCGCGATGAAGGAGCGCACGCAGGCGCCCGGCGGCTCGGTTGGCAATACGATCGCGGGTCTGGGCAACCTCGGCCTGACCTCGGCTTTCATCGGCCGGGTGCGCGATGATGCCCTGGGCCGGTTTTATGCCAAATCGCTGACGCTGGAGGGGACCGATTTCCCCAACCCGCCGGTGGCGGGGGCGGAGCTGCCCACTTCGCGCAGCATGATCTTCGTCTCGGCGGATGGCGAGCGCTCGATGAATACCTATCTGGGGATCAGCGCCGATCTGGGACCGGAAGATGTTGCAGATGATGTGGCTGGCAGCACCGAATACCTGTTTTTGGAGGGCTATTTGTTCGATAAAGACAAGGGCAAGGAGGCCTTTCACAAGGCCGCAGCCGCCTGTCACAAGGGCGGCGGCAAGGCCGGGATCGCTTTGTCGGACCCGTTCTGCGTGGACCGCCACCGCACCGACTTCCGCCGTCTCGTGCGTGACGAGATGGATTACGTGATCGGCAATCAGCACGAATATGAGGCCCTCTATCAGACCGGGCTTGAGGAGGCGCTGAAGCAGGCGGCCGCCGAATGCAGCACGGTGGTCTGCACCCGATCGGGCGCGGATGTGGTGCTGATCCGCGGCACCGAGCGGGTTGAGGTGCCGGTGCACCGTGTGGTGCCGGTGGATGCCACCGGCGCGGGCGACCAGTTCGCGGCAGGTTTCCTCTATGGCGTGGCCACGGGGCAGACGCTCGCGGTGGCGGGCCGCATGGGCTGCATCGCGGCGGCCGAAGTCATCAGCCATTTCGGCGCCCGCCCCGAGGTGGACGTGAAGGCGCTGTTCCGCGGTCAGGGCCTCATCTGAGCCCGCCACGGCGCGGGCCAAGATGCGACAGCATTCCGCCGAAGGCTTGGAAGTCAAAAGGGCCCGCAGGCAGAGGCTGCGGGCCCTTTTACATGTGACGTAGGCCGCGGAGTGGGGGCACCCCGCGACCTTTCCCGGCCTGCCTTTGGTCTGACGCCTGCTGCTACCGCGCGCCGGACCTTTGGCACTTCGCCCTGTAACGAAAAGCCGGAAATTCTCTTAGATCAAAATCTTGGAACTCTCTTGCCGGTCATGGACCGACAGCGGTGCCTTCAATATATCGCACCGGTTACTGCTCAATCGGGCGCTTGCGGTGCCCATCATCTGCGCAGGGTCACCCCGGGGGCGCAGGTTCCCAAAGCATCGGAAAGCTGCCTCTGCGTGGGGGCGGGGGTGGTCCAGCGTTGGACTCAGTTCACCGTGTCAGTGAGGGGCGGTCAATAAACCCGGTGACGGAGGGCATAAACCATCGGCATAAAAGCTGTGGTTTTGTCGGACAGCGTCCGCGCGGCAGGCCCGATACCGCTTCCGACGAGGCGCTGCGCGATGCGAAAAGGGCGCCCCGTGCGAAGGGCGCCCAAAGAGCCGAAACCTTGAGCCTCTGGCCGCTGTCCTTGGCCGCTTTAGTTGCCCAATTTGGCATGCACCTCGTCAAGGTCAACGTCGCGCAGGGGCATCTTGTTGTCGGGGTTGTCGAAATCATACTGGAAGAGCTGGAAGTCCTTCTTGTAGATCTCCCAGATCAGATGCCGCGACAGATCGTCGAAATATTCGCTGACCTTGTGCAGGCGCTTGGGCCCGTGGCCCTCGCTTTCGTTGAACTTCGGAATCGCATTCAGATCGACCGGCACCTTGGTCTCGACCGCGTCCAGAACCGATTGCATCCCCTCATTGAATTTCTCGGTGAAGAAGATGTTGTCGTAACGCCCGCCGTTGACGATGAAGGTCGAGATATGCCCCGACATGGCCGACCAGTGAATGTCCGGCTCCATCGGGCGGCGCCAGCGGATGGTGTCGCGGGTGAACAGCAAAAACCGGCGGAAGCTCTTGATCTGGTCGAATTCAAAGCCGTTCTCGGGGCTGCCAACCTCGATCCCGTATTTCTGGATCAGCTGCGGCACCAGATTGCCGCGATAGCGTTTGCCATTGCGCTGGATGCCACAGATCTTGTCGAAAAACGACGACAGGATGCGGGCATAGGGATTGCGCACGCAGGTGAAGGAGTAGGATTTATGCGCCTGCACATTGCGCTCGATGGGCTTCTGGCTCGCCTCCATCGACCATTTGTGCATCCCGTCATTCGCATCATGGATGTCGCCGTCGAAAAAGCGGCCCTGATCCGAGAAATACATGATCTGCCCGATGGACGAGCAGGCACATTTGGGGACAACACGGTAGACCATGCTCTCGCTTTGCGTCATCCAGGTGCCGGGAAAGCCCATGTATTTTCATCCTCTGACTGCCTGCCCGCCGGTTTGGCCGGGCAGACTTAATATTTAGCGACCAGAAAGCAAAGAAGCGCTGTCTTTTCAACGGTCATTGACGGTATCAAGACGTATATTCCACGATCATGGCAACGGTTCGTTCCGAAAATGGCAAAAATCGCCTTCATTCTGCTCTGTCACAAAGATCCCGAGGGGATCATCCGGCAGGCCGAGCGTCTGACAGCCGCGGGTGACTACGTTTCTATTCACTTTGATGCCCGTGCCCGGCGCGCGGATTATGAGATGATCCGCGGCGCGCTGGGGGGCAATCGCTCGGTGACCTTTGCGCCCAAACGCCATAAATGCGGCTGGGGCGAGTGGAGCCTGGTGGCGGCCACGATCGAGGCGACACGGGCGGCGGTGGAGGCCTTCCCCTCGGCCAGCCATTTCTACATGCTGTCGGGCGATTGCCAGCCGATCAAGACCGCTGAATTTGCGCGGCAATTTCTGGATGAGCAGGAAGTCGACTATATCGAGAGCTTTGATTTCTTTGCCTCGGACTGGATCAAGACCGGGATCAAGGAAGAGCGGCTGATCTACCGCCACTGGTTCAATGAGCGCAAATCGAAATGGCTGTTCTACCAGTCGATGTATTGGCAGGAAAAGCTGGGGATGCGGCGCGATGTGCCGGACGATCTGCAGATGATGATCGGCAGCCAGTGGTGGTGCCTGCGGCGCCGCACGGTCGAATGGGTGCTGGAGTTTTGCGACAAACGCCCGGATGTGATGCGGTTTTTCCGCACCACCTGGATTCCGGACGAGACGTTTTTCCAGACCATCGTGCGCCATGTGGTGCCCGACCGCGAGATCAACACCCGCACGCTGACCTTTCTGATGTTCACCGATTACGGGATGCCGGTCACCTTCTACAACGACCACTACGATCTGCTGCTGAGCCAGGATTTTCTGTTCGCGCGCAAGATCAGCCCCGAGGCGCTGGAGCTGAAGGCGCGGCTGGGCACGCTCTGGTCGGAAAAGAACGTGCATTTCCCGATCTCGAACGAGGGGCGCAGCCTGTTCAAGTTCCTGTCGGGGCGCGGCCGGATCGGGCGGCGGTTTGCGCCGCGTTTCTGGGAGACCGAATCCTCGCTGGGCCGCGAGCGCGAGCTGATGATTGTCGTGTGCAAAAAATGGCATGTGGCCAAACGGTTGACCGAGCGGGTCGCGGCGCTGACCGATATTCCGGTGGTGGAATACCTGTTCAACGAGGTGGAGGCGGGGCTGCCGGATCTGGGCGGCATCCAGTCGACGCTGGAGAAACGCAACCGCCACCGGCGGGCGCTGATGCGGATGCTGTTTGACTATCATCAGGCGAACAAGCTGGTGGTTTGCCTTGACCCTTCGGGCTTTGATCTGATGCAGGACTTCTGTTCGGACCGCTCGGTGACGCGGGTGCTCGAGATCGACTGCACCTTCACCGATGACTATCTGTTGGGCCATGCCCGTCGGGTGGGCCTGGCCGGGGAGCGGACCCCGCGCGAGGTGTTCGAGCAATTGCTGCCCACCATCCGCTACGATCTGAAGTTCGAAAGCGACCGCATCCGGGACGCGAACTTCCCGGCGCTCTTTCGCATCATCGAGCGCCAGAGCGCCGAAGAAAACGCCCCGGCGCTGGCGCAATTTCTGGGCATTGCCCCGGAGACCGCGCAAGAGATTGCCGGGACCCATTATCTCTTTGTCGATTGAAGGACATCGTCATGGCTTATGATCCGCAGAACATCTTTGCCCGCATTCTGCGCGGGGAAATTCCGAACAATACCGTGCTGGAAACCGAGCATACGCTGGCCTTCCGCGACATCCGCCCGCAGGCGCCCGAGCATGTGCTGGTGATCCCCAAGGGCGCCTATGTCTGCTTTGACGATTTCTGCCTGAATGCCTCGGCGGAGGAGATCGTGGATTTTCACCGGGTGGCGGGGCAGATCTGCGCATTGCTGGATGTGCAGCCGGAGGCGGGCAAGCCGGGCTACCGGACGATTGCCAATGCGGGGGAGCACGGGGCGCAGGAAGTGCCGCATTACCATCTGCATATTCTGGCGGGGCGGCCTTTGGGGCGGATGCTCGATCTGGCGTGAGATCGGGCGGGCGGGTCAGGGGGCGCTGCCCCCCGGCCTGCGGCCTCCCCCCGAGGTATTTTGGCCAAGAAGAAAGGGGCGCCGCGTTTTTAGCGGTGGTGTGAGGTGAGGGAGACGAAGACTTCCTCGAGCCCGGGCTGTTCGCTGGCCACATCGCGGATGCTGATCCCGGCAGCGCGGATCGCGTCGAGAACTGATTCGGCGCCAACCGCCTTGCGGTGGTAGGTGAAGGCGAGGCGGCCGTCGGCGCGGCGCTCCAGCGTGACGCCCTCGGGCAGGGCAAAGTCGGCGGGGGCGGGGGATTCGGGTTCGACCACCAGGGTTTTGCCATCCATCCGGCCGAGGAGGTTCTGCGTGGTGTCGCGCACCACCAATGCGCCTTTGTCGATGATGGCGATTTCATCGCACATTGCCTCGGCCTCTTCGAGGTAATGCGTGGTCAGGATGATCGTCATCCCCTCCTGGTTGAGCCGCCGCACATTGGCCCAGAGCATGGCGCGCAGTTCGATGTCGACACCCGCGGTGGGTTCGTCGAGCACGAGGATCTGCGGGCGGTGGACGAGGGCTTTGGCCAGCAGAAGGCGGCGTTTCATGCCGCCGGAGAGGTTGCGCGCATAGGCCTCGGCCTGATCGGTGAGGCCGACGAGGGCGAGGATTTCATCGGTCCAGCGTTCGGCCTTGGGCACGCCGTAGAGCCCGGCCTGGGTTTCCAGCGCGGCGCGCGGGGTGAAGAACGGGTCCATGTTGATCTCTTGCGGCATGACGCCGATGGCGGCGCGGGCCTGACGCGGGTTCACATCCTGATCGAACCCCCAGATTTTCACCCGGCCCGCGGTTTTGTTCACCAGCCCGGCCAGAATGTTGATCGTGGTGGATTTCCCGGCGCCGTTCGGGCCGAGCAGGCCAAAGATGGATCCGGCGGGAATCGTCAGATTGAGGTCCTTCAGCGCCTGCTTTGGCGGCTGTTTGCCGCTGCCGCCATAGGTCTTGGTCAGCCCCTCGATCTCGATCGCCTGATTTTGTGCCATGGCCTGCCGTCCTCTCCGTGATCTTCGCGCCGAGGCATCTTGCCGATGCCTGCGGGATCGCTATCATGCGCAACATAATGCGCCGCGCCGCGCATACCAGATGAAAGAGGTTGTCCATGCCGATCCAAGCTCCTGAAACCCAGACCGTCACGACCTGGAAGGTTGCCTGCGACGGGGGCGAGGGCGCTTTGGGCCATCCGCGCGTCTGGCTGGCGATCCCGCAGGACACCGGCTTTGTCGAATGCGGCTATTGCGACAAGAAATTCGTGATCGACCGCGATCACGCCCACGCCGACCACTGAAATACCGGGCGCTGGCCCGCTGACCGGCCCCGGGTTTTCCCCGGGGCTTTTGGTTTTGGGGGGTGCTGTCTGCTGGCCTTGCCCGGCGGTTCGTGGCAAAACCCGGGGCGAACGGAATGGGGAGAACGCGCATGTCTGACGGATTCGGCAAAGGGTGCCATCTGCATCTGATCGACGGCTCTGCTTTCATCTTTCGCGCCTATCACGCGCTGCCGCCGCTGACGCGCAAATCCGATGGCACGCCGGTGGGCGCGGTCGCGGGCTTTTGCAACATGCTCTACAAATACATCGAGGATGCGCGCGGCGCGGATGCGCCTACCCATGCGGCGGTGATCTTTGACCATTCCTCGAAAACCTTCCGCAATGACATCTATCCGCTCTACAAGGCGAACCGCCCGGAGCTGCCCGAGGATCTGCGGCCGCAGTTTCCGCTGACCCGCGATGCCACCCGCGCCTTCAATATCTCCTGCATCGAGACCGAGGGCTATGAGGCGGATGACATCATCGCCACCCTCTCGTGCAAGGCGCGCGATCTGGGCGGCCGGGTCACGATCATCTCCTCGGACAAGGATCTGATGCAGCTGATCGGCAATGGGGTCGAGATGCTGGATGCGATGAAGAACAAGCGCATTGGTCCGGATGAAGTGTTCGAGAAATTCGGTGTGGGCCCCGACCGGGTGGTCGATGTGCAGGCATTGGCGGGCGACAGCGTCGACAACGTGCCCGGCGCGCCGGGGATCGGCATCAAGACCGCCGCCTTGCTCATTCAGGAATATGGCGATCTGGAGACCCTTCTGGCCCGGGCGGGCGAGATCAAGCAGCCCAAACGCCGGGAATCCCTGATGGAGAATGCCGACTTGATCCGCATTTCGCAGCGGCTCGTGCAGCTCGATTGCGACACGCCCTTGGATTTCACGCTGGAAAGCCTGGAGGTGAAAGACCCGGATGCCGAGACGCTGGTGGCCTTTCTCAACCTGATGGAGTTTCGCAGCCTGACCAAGCGGGCGGCAGATAAATTTGGCACGCCGGAGCCGCTTGCTGGCACGGTGGCACCTGTGGCGGGTGTATCCGGCCCGCCGGAGGCGGTGGCGGCGGTTGCGGCATCGCCGATTGACACCACGGGTTATACCTGGATCCGTGATGCGGCCAGCCTGCAAAAATGGCTGGATCAGGCGCGCGAGCGGGGCTGGATCGCGGTGGATACCGAGACGACGAGCCTCGATGAGATGCGCGCCGAGCTGGTCGGTATTTCGCTGGCGGTGGAGCCGGGGCAGGCGGGCTATCTGCCGCTGGGCCACAAGGGCGCGTCGGCGGGGGATGACCTCTTTGGCTCGGACGCGCTGGCCGAGGGGCAGATGCCGATGGCCGAGGCCTTGGCGCTGCTCAAGCCGGTGCTGGAGGATGAGAGCATCCTCAAGATCGGCCAGAACATGAAATATGATTACAAGATCTTCGCCCGGCACGGCATCCGCGTGGCGCCGATTGATGACACGATGCTGATGTCATATGCGATGAATGCCGGTCTGCACGGGCATGGCATGGACACGCTGGCGCAGGAATATCTGGCGCATAAACCGATACCGATCAAAGACTTGCTGGGGTCTGGCAAATCGCAGATCACCTTTGACCGGGTGCCGGTTGAACAGGCGGTGGCCTATGCCGCCGAGGATGCCGATGTCACCCTGCGCCTCTGGCAGCGGTTCAAGCCGCAGCTGCATCAGGCCCGCGTCACCACGGTTTATGAAACGCTGGAGCGGCCCCTCGTGCCGGTGCTGGCCGATATGGAAATGGCCGGGGTGCGGGTCGACGGGCAGGTGCTGGCGCGCATGTCCAACGTCTTTGCGCAGCGCATGGCGGGGCTGGAGGCCGAGATCCATGAACTCGCGGGCCAGCCCTTCAACGTCGGCTCGCCGAAGCAATTGGGCGAGATCCTGTTTGACAAGATGGGCCTTGCGGGCGGGGTCAAGGGCAAGACCGGCGCCTATGCCACCGGCGCCGATGTGCTCGAGGATCTGGCCGCCGAGGGCAGCGATCTGGCGGCGCGGGTGCTTGATTGGCGCCAGCTCTCCAAGCTGAAATCCACCTATACTGATGCGCTGCAGGGGCATGTGAATCCGGAAACCGGGCGGGTGCACACCTCTTATTCCATCGCGGGGGCCAACACCGGGCGCCTGGCCTCCACCGATCCCAACCTGCAAAACATCCCCGTCCGCTCGGATGAGGGCCGCAAGATCCGCGAGGCTTTCGTGGCCGGGCCGGGGATGAAGATCGTCAGCCTCGATTACAGCCAGATCGAGCTCAGGATTCTGGCGCATGTCGCCGATATTCCGGCGCTGAAACAGGCATTCCGGGACGGGATCGACATTCACGCGATGACCGCGAGCCAGATGTTCGGCGTGCCGGTCGAGGGGATGGACCCGATGATCCGCCGTCAGGCCAAGGCGATCAACTTTGGCGTCATCTACGGCATTTCGGGCTTTGGTCTGGCGCGCAACCTGCGGATTCCGCGCGCCGAGGCGCAGGCCTTCATCGACACCTATTTCCAGCGCTTCCCCGAGATCCGCGCCTATATGGATGACACGGTGGCCTTTGCCAAAGCGCATGGCCATGTGCAGACCCTCTTTGGCCGCAAGATCCACACGCCCGAGATCAATGCCAAAGGGCCGGGGGCGGGCTTTGCCAAGCGCGCCGCGATCAACGCGCCGATTCAGGGCGCGGCGGCGGACATCATCCGCCGCGCGATGGTACGGATGCCCGCGGCCATTCGCGATCTGCCCGCCACCATGCTGTTGCAGGTGCATGACGAGCTGATCTTTGAAGTTGAGGAAGGTTCGGCCGACAAGCTGATCGCCGTGGCCCGTCAGGTGATGGAAGAGGCGGCGGATCCGGCGGTGAAACTGACCGTGCCGCTGGTGGTGGATGGCGGCATCGGCAACAGCTGGGCCGAGGCGCATTAACCTCGCCCCTGCCATGCCCCTGCCATGCCCCCGCCATGCCCCGCCGCACCGGCGGAGGGCTAGGGTCTCGACCCCGGCGGCGTGCCCGTGATGGGGCCCGCCGCGGGACGCACCATCCAGCTCAGACTGTCGGCGGTGGCACCGCCGGGGGTGTATTCGGCACCCACCCATCCGCGATAGCCATCGCGGGTCAGCCGGGCGAAAAACCCCGAATGCTCCACCCCCATGCCGCGCGGCTCGCGGCGGTCCGGGGCGCTGGCGATCTGCACATGACCAATGCGGCTCTTGTAGCGCTCCCAGGGCGTCATCGGGTCGCCCGCCAACATCTGCGCGTGGTAATAGTCGAATTGCAGCCAGAGGTTCGGGGCCTGAACCTCATCCATGATCGCCACGGTCAGCGCGAAATCGCTGAGGAAAAACCCCGGCATGTCGCGCGGATTGACCGGCTCCAGCGTCAGCTGATGCCGTGAGCCGTGGCGGCAGGCCCATTTCAGGTTCTCCACCAGCGTGCGCCGCGCCAGCGGCCCCTCGGCCCGCCCTGCCATCACATGCAGCCGCTGCGGTTTCAGCACATCGGCCACATGCATCGCCCGCTCAAACCCTTCGTGAAAGCGGTCCTCGCCCCCCGGCACGGCGGCAAAGCCACGCTCACCCCCCGCCCAATTCGGCGGCGGGGCATTCATCAGCGCCAATGTCAGCCCATGCCGCGTCAGCTCGCGCCGGATTTCCTGCGGCGGGTGGTCATAGGGGAACAGCACCTCGACCCCCTCGAACCCGGCGGCGCGGGCGGCGGCAAAGCGCGCCATGAAGGGCAATTCGGTGAAGAGAAAGTTCAGATTGGCGGCGAATTTATACATCAGGTCAGGTCAGCTGCGGGGATGATCGGAAAGAAAACCCCGCCCGACCACAGGCCCAGCCAGTCCGCCCCCTCGTGCGGCGCGGTCACGGCGATGTCGATCAGGCGGTAAAACGTCTTGCGGTCGATCCGCGCCCAAAGATCACGGCGGATATGGACCTTTGGGGCCGGTTCGCCAGTTTCAGGATCGCGGTGCACCTCAATCCGGTTTTCGGCCCCGGCCAGAACCGTGTCGCCGACATTGGTGGTAAAGCGCAGCTCTTGCGCCGTGCCGCTGCCCGTCGCCTCGACATCCTGCGCGAGGAAGGGGCAATCCTGCACGCGGATGCCGACCTTTTCCACCGGGGTGACCAGAAAGTACTCCTCGCCCTCGCGCTTAAGGATCGAGGCGAAGAGCCGCACCAGCGCGGGGCGGCCGATGGGGGTGCCCATGTAGAACCAGCTGCCGTCACGGCGGATTTCCATGTCGATATCGCCGCAAAAGTCGGGGTTCCACAGATGCACCGGCGGCGGCCCCTTGCGGCTCGCGGCACTGGCTGCGGCGGCAATTCCATCGGCATCGGGCGGCGTTGTCCCGGCTTTCACGATCATTTGCGCTCCCTGTTTCCGCCGTATCGGTCTTTGCGATTGGGCTGGCTCCCGTTATCTGACTATGATCTGTCTGAACACACAACGAATAATGCACACCGACTATTGCGACAAAGGAGCCCTTCACATGGCCGAGCCCGCCAATCTGGTCGCCGACATCGAAATTCTCGGGGAAAAGCTGGCCCGCGCCCGCACCTCGATCGAGCAGCGTTTCATCGGCCAGGAGCGGGTGGTGGAGCTGGTTCTGGCCGCGCTTTTGTCCGGGGGGCATGGGCTTTTGGTGGGGCTGCCGGGGCTGGGCAAGACCATGCTGGTCGATACGCTCTCCACTGTGATGGGGCTCAAGGGCAGCCGCATCCAGTTCACCCCGGACCTGATGCCGGCGGATATTCTGGGCTCGGAAGTGCTTGATCAGGCCGCCGATGGCAGCCGGGCGTTTCGCTTTATCGAGGGGCCGGTGTTTTGCCAGCTGCTGATGGCGGATGAGATCAACCGCGCCAGCCCGCGCACCCAGTCGGCGCTGTTGCAGGCGATGCAGGAGCGCGAAGTGACCGTGGCGGGGGTGCATCGCCCCCTGGGCCGCCCTTTCCACGTGCTCGCCACGCAAAACCCGATCGAGCAGGAGGGGACCTATCCGCTGCCCGAGGCGCAGCTGGACCGGTTCCTGGTGCAAATCGACGTTGAATACCCCGACCGCGCGACCGAGCGGGGCATTCTTCTGGCCACGACCGGCGTCGATCAGGGCGCGGCGCATGCGGTTTTCGCGGCGGATGAGCTGTTGGCGGCGCAGGCCCTTGTGCGGCGGATGCCGGTGGGCGAAGCGGTGGTGGACATGATCCTTGATCTCGTGCGCGCCTGCCGTCCGGGCGAGGCGGAGGCCCCCGCCTTCATCTCCGAGGCTTTGGCTTGGGGCCCCGGTCCGCGTGCGGCGCAGGCGCTGATGCTGACCGTGCGGGCGCGGGCGCTCTTGCAGGGGCGTCTGGCCCCCTCGGCCGAGGATGTGGCGGCACTGGCGCGGCCCGTGCTGTCGCACCGGATGGCGCTGAATTTCGCCGCCCGCGCGCGGGGCGAAACCGTGCCGGGCATCATCGCCCGGGCCGTGGCGCATGTCAGCGGTGCCGAAGCCGCCGCCGGGGTTTCTGGCGGGGTTTCTGGCGGGGTTGCCGCGTGAGCCAGAGCCCGGAGCGTGCCCAGGCCGCTCTGGCGCTGCGGCGCGAGGGCGAGGGGCTGGCGCAGGCGCTGCCCGCGCTTCTGGTCGCCGCCGAGCATCTGGCCGCGACCGTGCAGATGGGCGGTCATGGCCGCCGCCGCCCCGGGATGGGCGAGGAATTTTGGCAATACCGCCCGAGCCATAGCGGCGACAGTCCCCGGATGATCGACTGGCGCCGCTCGGCCCGGTCCGATCTGGAATATGTGCGCGACCGCGAATGGCAGGCGGCGCAATCGGTGCATCTTTGGGTCGATGACAGCGCCTCCATGCGCTACACGGGCGCCGATACGCGGCCCGAAAAGGGCAGCCGCGCGCGGGTTCTGGCGCTGGCGCTCTCGGTGCTGATGATCCGTGCGGGCGAGCGGGTGGGCCTTGCCGGCCCTTCGGCGCCGCCGCGCCCCGGGCGCGCACAGCTGATGAACCTGGCCGCACGGCTCTCGGAGGTCCCTGCCATGGTGCCCGATTATGGCGCGCCCGAGGTGACCCATCTTGCCGCGCAGTCGCGGGCGGTGTTCCTGTCGGATTTTCTGGGTGACCCCGCCCCGCTGGAGGCCGCTCTGGGCGCCCTCGCGGATCGCGGCGTCACCGGCGTGCTGATGCAGGTGCTCGACCCGATGGAGGAGGATTTCCCCTTCGACGGCCGCACGATTTTTGAAAGCATGGGCGGTGGGCTGGCCTTTGAGACCCGCAAGGCGGGCGGTCTGCGCGCCCGCTACCGCGAACGTCTGGCCGAGCGGCGTGACCGTCTGGGCCATCTGGCGCGGCAGGCGGGCTGGCAGTTCATGACCCATCACACGGGCGAGACGGCGCAGGCGGCGCTCCTCTGGCTCTATGCCGGATTGGAGCGCGCGCGCTGATGTGGATGCTCGGCCCCCTTGGTTTCACCACGCCGCTTTTGCTCTGGGCATTGGCGGTGCTGCCGCTGATCTGGATTTTCCTGCGTGCGGTGCCCCCCGCCCCGGTGCGGCGGCGGTTTCCCGGTGTGGCGCTGCTGCTCGGTCTGCGCGACGAAGAGGTGCAGGCTGACCGCACGCCCTGGTGGCTGCTTCTTTTGCGGCTTCTGGCGCTGGCGGCGGCGATCATCGGCTTTGCCGGGCCAGTGTTGAACCCGGTGGTGCAGAGCATGGTGCAGGGGCCGCTGCTGGTGGTGACCGATGGCAGCTGGGCCACGGCGGAAAACGGCACCGCCCAGACCGCCCGCCTGACCCGCGCGCTGACCGAGGCCGAGACGGCGGGCCGTCCGGTGGCGCTCCTCTCCCTCACCGATCTGCCCGCCGAAGCGCCGGAGTTTCAGCCGGCAGAAACCGTGCTCGCGGGCCTGCCGGGGCTGCGGCTGAAACCCTGGGAGCCTGAGGGCGGTGACTGGGCAAAGGTGCTGCCCGAGGGGCGCTATGACACGCTCTGGCTCTCGGATGGTCTGGCGCGCGACATGCGCGGCGATCTGATCACCGCGCTGAAATCGCATGGCGCCATCACGGTTTATGACCCGCAACGTCCGGTGCTGGCGCTGCGCCCGGCCAAGGCCGAGGGGTCGGCGCTGGCGCTGACCGTGCTGGCCGCCGGGGCCGCGCAACAGGCCGAAGTCACCGCGATTGGCCTTGATCCCAACGGGATTGAGCGCGATCTGGCGCGGCAGGCCGTCACCTTTGAACCCGGTGCCGATCAGGCCGAGGTCCGCTTTGATCTGCCGCCCGAATTGCGCAACCGCGTCAGCCGGTTCGAGATTGCGGGCCAGCGCTCTGCGGGCAGCGTGACGCTGACCGATGACGCGCTGAAACGCCGCAAAGTGGCGCTGGTGGCGGGGGCCGCGCCGCGCGAAGGGCTCTCGCTGCTCTCGCCGCTGCATTATCTGCGGCAAGCGCTGGCACCTTCGGCGGATCTCCTAGAGGGCACCTTGTCGGATATGCTGCTGGCCAGCCCCGATGTGGTGATCCTCGCCGATGTGGCCGAGCTGCCGGAATCGGCGGCGCTGCAGGAATGGGTGGAAAAGGGCGGTCTCTTGATCCGCTTTGCCGGGCCGCGCATGGCCGCCTCGGAAAATCTCTCCGCCGATCCCTTGTTGCCCGTGCGCCTGCGCGCCGGAGGCCGGGCCGTGGGCGGTGCGATGAGCTGGGGCGCGCCGCGCGGGCTGGCGCCCTTTGCCGAGGATGGTCCCTTTGCCGGGCTGCCCCTGCCGGGCGATGTGACGGTGCGCGCGCAGCTGATGGCCGAGCCCGCCCCGGATCTGAGCGCGCATACGCTCGCGGCTTTGGCCGATGGCACGCCTCTGGTGACGCGATCGGCGCTGGGGGACGGGGCGGTGGTCCTGTTCCACGTCACCGCGAATGCCGAATGGTCGAGCCTGCCGCTCTCGGGGATTTTCGTGCAGATGCTGGACCGTCTGGCGGTCTCGACCGCCGCCGCCGCCAGCCCGGAAAAGGATCTGGCCGGGGCGACCTGGGTGCCGCAATCGCGGCTTTTGGCCTCGGGCAAACTCGCCGATGCGGGCGAGGCGGCGGGGGTTGCGGGCGCGGATCTGGCGCTGCGGATGCAGGACGGGCCGGATGCCACGGTCGAGCCGGGTCTCTACCGTGCGGCGGACCGGCGGGTGGCGCTGAACGTGATCACGCCCGAGCGGGTGCTGACCCGTGCGGTCTGGCCCGCCGATCTGCCGGTCGAGAACACCGACGCGCCGCAGGACACGCCCTTGAAGGGGCTGATGCTGGCGCTGGCGCTGGGGCTTTTGTGCCTCGATCTTCTGGCGGCTTTGGCGCTGGCGGGCCGTTTGCGCGGGGCGCGGGTGGCGCGGGCTTCGGCGCTGCTGGGTGTGCTGATCCTCGGTCTGGCCGCACCGCAGGCCCGGGCCGAGATGGCGCCTGCGCGCGCGCTGGAGGCCGCCGACAATGTGGTGCTGGCCTATGTGACAACCGGCGACGCGGCGGTGGACCGGGTGTCGGAGGCGGGGCTGCGTGGCCTCTCCAATGTGCTGACCCTGCGCACCACGGTGGAACCCGCAGCCCCGATGGCGCTCGATCTGAACAATGACGATCTGGCGCTCTTCACGCTGATCTATTGGCCGATCACCCCGGGGCAGGCCGCCCCTTCGCCCGATGCCTATTCGCGGCTGAACCGCTATCTGCGCTCGGGCGGGATGATCCTCTTTGACACGCGTGACGCGGATATCGCGGGCTTTGGTGGCGCGACCGAGGAGGGCAAACGCCTGCAGGCCATCGCCGCGCCGCTCGACATTCCGCCGCTGGCACCGGTGCCGCCGGATCATGTGCTGACCCGCACCTTTTACCTGCTGACCGATTTCCCCGGCCGGTTCGCCGACCGCGGCATCTGGGCCGAGGCACCGCCGCCTGACGCCGAGCAGGCCGAGGGGATGCCGTTTCGCAACCTTAATGACGGGGTGACGCCGGTGGTGATCGGCGGCAATGACTGGGCGGGCGCCTGGGCCACCAACCCCGATGGCACCGCGATGTTCCCGGTGGGCCGTGGCATGGCGGGCGAGCGGCAGCGCGAGATGGCCTACCGCTTTGGCGTCAATCTGGTGATGCATGTGCTGACCGGCAATTACAAATCCGATCAGGTGCATGTCCCTGCATTGCTGGAAAGGCTGGGCCAATGAACGCGCAACATCTGATCTGGGATCCGCTGTTGCCGCTGCCGGTGATTGTGGCCCTCGCCATTCTGGTGGCGCTGATGCTGGCGCTGGCGCTCTGGCGCGGCCTGAGCGGCTGGGCCCTGCGTGGCGGCGCGGCGCTGGTGCTCTTGGCGGCCCTGATGCAGCCCGGCGTGCAGACCGAGGACCGCAGGCCGCTCTCGGATATCGTCATCGCGATTGAGGATCGCACCGCCTCGCAGGAATTGCCGGGCCGGGCCGAGGCGACCGATGCCGCCATGGCGCGGGTTGAGGCCGAGGTGGCGGCCCTGCCCAACACTGAATTGCGCAAAGTGGTGCTGCGCGACGGGGCGGAAAACGCCGGAACCCTGCTCGCCGCCGCCCTGGCCGAGGCGCTGGCCGAGGAACCGCGTGCCCGGGTGGCAGGCGCGATCCTCATTACCGACGGGCAGGCGCATGACGCCGGGCTGATGCCCGAGTTGCCCGCCCCCTTGCAGGTGCTCTTGACCGGGCGGGCGCAGGATTGGGACCGCCGTCTGGTGATCCAGACCGCCCCCGCCTTTGGCATCATTGGCGAGCCGATGAGCATCAAGCTGCGCATCGAAGATCAGGGCGCGGTGCCCGCCAGTGCCGGGACCAACGCTGATCTCAGCATTTCGATCGATGGCGAGGTGGCCAACAGCTATTCCGTGCCGGTGAATGAGGATCTGGAGCTGCCGCTGACGCTCAGCCACGGCGGGCAGAATGTGGTGCAATTCTCGGTCGCCCCCACGGAAGGCGAGCTGACCGAGCGCAACAATGATGCCGTCGTGCAGATCAATGGCGTGCGCGACCGGCTGCGGGTGCTTCTGGTCTCGGGCGAGCCGCATGCGGGCGAGCGGACCTGGCGGAACCTGTTGAAATCTGACAGCGGTGTTGACCTCGTGCATTTCACCATCCTGCGGCCGCCGGAAAAGCAGGACGGGGTCCCGGTCTCGGAACTGTCGCTGATCGCCTTTCCGACGCAGGAGCTGTTCATCGACAAGATCGATGAGTTTGATCTGATCATCTTTGACCGCTACCGCCTGCGCGGCATCCTGCCCGCGCGCTATTTCGACAATATCCGCGATTATGTGACCAAGGGCGGCGCGGTCTTGATCTCGGCCGGGCCGGAATTTGCCACGGTGGACAGTCTTTACCAATCCTCCCTCGGCGACATCATGCCCGCGCGGCCCACCGGCCGGGTGATCGAGGCGCCCTATCTGCCGAGGACCACCGAAGTCGGCGCCCGGCATCCGGTGACCTCGGGGCTGGAGGGCGCGCCGGATGCGGCGAAACCCGATGCCCCGCATTGGGGCCGCTGGCTGCGGCAGGTCGAGCTGACCGATCCCACCGGCGAGGTGGTGATGACCGGGGCCGAGGACAAGCCGCTCTTGGTGCTGAACCGGGCGGGCGAGGGGCGTGTCGCGCTTCTGGCCTCGGATCAGCCCTGGCTCTGGGACCGGGGCTATGAGGGGGGCGGGCCGCAGCTGGAACTGCTGCGCCGCATCGCGCATTGGGCGATGAAAGAGCCGGAGCTGGAGGAAGAGGCGCTCTATGCCGAGGTGGAGCCGGGCAGCCTCTCGCTGACCATCGTGCGGCAGACGATGGAGGAAACCGCGGGCGCGGTAACGGTGACGCTGCCCGATGGCAGCACGGTCGAGGTGCCGCTGACCGAGACCGCGCCGGGACGCTTTACCGCCACCTGGCAGGCGCCGGGCGCGGGGCTTTACCGGCTGAAAGAGGGCGATCTGGAGCGGGTGGTGGCCATGGGCCCCGCCGCGCCGCGCGAGTTTGAAGAGACCATCGCCAGCGCTGTGCCGCTGCAGCCCGCGATTGCGGCCAGCGGTGGCGCGGCGACGCGGCTGGAGGCAGGCCTGCCCGACATCCGTCAGGTGCGCGCCGGGCGCCCGTCGGCGGGGCGCGGCTGGATCGGCATCACCCCCCGCGGGGCGAGCGCCACCGAAGACATCCGCCGCAGCCCGCTTGCCCCGGCCTGGGCCTTCCTGCTGCTGGCCGCGCTGTTGACTCTGGCGGCCTGGTTGATCGAGGGGCGCGGACGGCGGCGGCGCGCGGGGGTATGAGTGGTGGCATGGGCCTGCCGGTGCCCGGATCGCGCCCGCGGGGGCCGGGCTGGTACCGCGCGCAGCTGACGCGTCTGTTGCAGGGCTCCGGCTGGCAGGTCTGCCCGCCCGCGGAGGCCGAGGGCCTCTTGCGGCAGCTGCTGCGCGAGCGGCCGGAAGCGGGGGGGCTGCCGCTGGCCATCCTCGCGCGCGACAGCGCCAGCGATGCGGTGCTGATTTTGCATGATGCCGCGCCGCCGGAGGTCCGGCTGGTGCAGCTCAGCTGGGCCGACGCGGACCGGGGCTGGCAGCAGAGCATGCTTTTGCCCGACTGGGCGGATTGGGCGCGGGCGCTGCCACGCTGACCCCCCGGCTGATCACTGGGGTGGTCACTGGGGCGGTCACTCTGGCGGGTTCTGCATCAGCACCCGGCGCGAGCCCGAGCCGAATTCCCGCCGCCAGAGCACCGTCAGCGTCACCACCGTCGCCAGCATCAGCGGCACCGGCCCGAGCAACCAGGGCAGGGTCCCCAGCGCGAAATAGATCGCCCGAAGGCCCCGGTTATAGCTTTTTGCGGCGGAAATGTTCAGCTCTGCCGCCTGCTGCGCGCGGTGTGGCGACAGCGGATCCGCGACATCATTCGGCACCGAGGCCATGGTGATCGCGCAATAGCCAAACAGCCGGTGCGACCAGACGAATTTCAAGAAGGCATTGGTGACGAACATCAGCACCGTCAGCAGCTTGGCCTCCCACAGCAGTTCCGGTGCCTGCCCGAGGGCGAGGTCATTCGCGAGGCCCGCGAGCCGCTCGGTATTGCCCAAAAGCGCCGCGCCCGAGCCGATGGCGATCATGCAGGCCGAGGCGAAGAATGTGGTGCCCTGCCGCAGGCTGTCCATGATGCCCGCGTCAAAGATGCGCGGCTGCCGGGTGATGAACTGCCGCATCCATTCGCGCCGGTAGCCCACCATCAGCTGCGAGACCGAGGGATTTCCCCGCGGCGGATGCTCGATCCGCCAGCCGATCCAGATCCAGCTGACGAGCACAAACGTCAGCGCCACCACATCCAGCGGGGTGAACGGGCCAAGCGGGTGGGTGAGGAAATCCTGCAATGTCATGGCCTCAGGATAGCGGGCGCACGTCAGGCTTGCCAGAGGTCAAAATTGGTTATATTTATTTACCAGACGGAGGAGATGCCCATGCAAATGCCGGTTCCCAACCCCGATGTGCTGGCGCGCAAGGCGGCCATCATGGCGCGCTTGCGGGCCGTTCTGCCCGCCGATGCGGTGATCGATGATCCGAATGAGACCCGCGCCTATGAATGCGATGCGCTCTCGGCCTATCGCTGTGCGCCGCTGGCGGTGGTGCTGCCGCGCACGACCGCCGAGGTCGCCGCCGCCCTGCGGGTCTGCCATGAGGAGGGGGTGCCGGTGGTGCCGCGCGGGGCGGGGACCAGTCTGGCGGGCGGCTCGATGCCCTCGGCGGATGCGGTGGTGCTGGGGGTGGCGCGGATGAACCGGGTGCTGGCGGTGGACTACGCCGACCGGGTGATCCGGGTCGAGACCGGGATCACCAATCTGGCGGTTTCGGCGGCGGTGGCGGAGGCGGGGTTCTTTTACGCGCCCGACCCCTCCAGCCAGCTGGCCTGCGCGATTGCGGGCAATATCGCGATGAATTCCGGCGGGGCGCACTGTCTGAAATATGGGGTGACGACCAATAACCTTTTGGGGGTGACGCTCGTCACCATGGCGGGCGAGGTGGTCGAATTGGGCGGCGCCTATAGCGACGCCGGGGGGCTGGACCTTCTGGGGCTGATCTGCGGCTCTGAGGGGCAGTTGGGGGTGGTGACCGAGGCCACCTTGCGGATCCTGCCCAAGCCCGAGGGCGCGCGGCCGGTCCTCATCGGGTTTGACAGCAATGAGGTGGCGGGGGCGTGCGTGGCCGATATCATCCGCGCGGGCGTGCTGCCAGTGGCGATTGAGTTCATGGACCGGCCCTGCATCCGCGCCACCGAGGATTTCGCCCATGCGGGTTATCCCGATTGCGAGGCTTTGCTGATCGTTGAGGTGGAGGGATCGGCGGCGGAGATTGCCGAGCAGCTGGCGCTGATCCGCGAGATCGCGCTGCGGCATGCGCCGGTCGAATTCCGCGAGGCGCGCAACGAGGATGAGGCGCGGCGGATCTGGCTGGGGCGGAAATCGGCCTTTGGCGCCATGGGGCAGATCAATGATTACATGTGTCTCGATGGCACGATCCCGGTCTCGGCGCTGCCCCTCGTCTTGCGGCGGATCGGTGAATTGTCGCGGGAGGCGGGGCTCGATGTGGCCAATGTGTTTCACGCGGGCGACGGGAACATGCACCCGCTGATCCTCTATAACGCCAATCTGCCGGGGGATCAGGAGCGCTGTGAGGCGCTCGGGGCCGAGATCCTGAAGCTCTGTGTGGAGGTGGGGGGATGTCTCACCGGGGAGCATGGGGTGGGGATCGAGAAGCGCGATCTGATGGTTGTGCAGTTCGCGCCCGCCGATCTCGAGGCGCAGATGCGGGTGAAGGATGTGTTTGATCCCGGCTGGTTGCTGAATGCGGCGAAGGTGTTTCCGCTGGCGGTGAGTGCCGGGCGGCGCGGGGCATGAGCGGGTGCGGCGCAAGCCGGGGGCGCTGCCCCCGGACCCCCGAGGTATTTTTGCCAAGAAGAAACGCAAGGGAAGGGTTTTGGGCATGAGGGTTCAGCGCGAAGCGGAGCTGGTCGAGGCGGTCCGTGCGGCGGCGGGGCCCGTGCAGGTGCGGGGCGGTGGGACGCGGCCCGTTGGTGCGGGCGCGGGGGAGGTGCTCGAGGTCGGGATTTCCGGGATCACGCTCTATGAGCCGGCGGCGCTGACCCTGGTGGCGGGGGCGGGAACGCCTCTGGCCGAGGTGCAGGCGGTGCTGGCGGCGGAGGGGCAGCGGCTGGCCTTTGAGCCTGCGGATTGGGGGCCGGTATTGGGGGCGGCGGGGTCCTCGACCCTGGGTGGCGTGGTGGCGGCGAATGTCTCGGGGCCGCGCCGGGTGCAGGCGGGGGCCTGTCGCGACAGTCTGATCGGGGTGCGTTTCGTCGACGGGCGCGGGGAGCTGGTGAAGAATGGCGGGCGGGTGATGAAGAACGTCACCGGCTATGATCTGGTCAAGCTGATGGCGGGGAGTTGGGGGACGTTGGGGGTGTTGAGCGAAGTGTCGTTCAAGCTTTTGCCCGTGGCCCCGGCGCAGGCGGTTCTGGTCTTGCCGGAGCTGACGGCCGGGGCGGCGGTGCCGGCGCTCTCGGCGGCTTTGGCATCGCCCTATGATGTGACGGGCGCGGGCTGGTTGCCGGGGGTGGGCGCGCTGGTGCGGCTGGAGGGGCTGGCGCAATCGGTGGCTTACCGCGCGGCGCAGCTGACGGGCGCGCTGGCGGGTTTTGGCCGCGTGGAGGCAGGGGATCCGGCGTTGTTTGACGATCTGGCGCGGGTTTCGCCGTTCATCGGGCAGGCGGGCGATCTGTGGCGGTTTTCGGTGGCCCCTTCGGCTGCACCGGGGATCATCGCGCGGCTTGGCTGTCCTGTGGTGCTTGACTGGGGCGGCGGGTTGATCTGGGCGCTCTTGCCCGAGGGGGTGGATGCGCGGGGGCGGGCGGCGCCCTACCGGGGCCATGCGACGCGGATGCGCGGCGGGCAGGGCCCGGCCTTTGAGCCGGAGGCGGCACCGGTGGCGGCGCTCTCGGCCCGGTTGCGGGCGGAATTTGACCCGCGCGGTATTCTGAATCCGGGGAGGATGGGCTGATGCAGACGCATTTCACGCCGGAGCAACTGACCGATCCGGCGATTGCCGGGGCCAACAAGATCCTGCGCGCCTGTGTGCATTGCGGCTTTTGCACGGCCACCTGTCCCAGCTATCAGGTTTTGGGTGATGAGTTGGACAGCCCGCGCGGCCGCATCTATCTGATCAAGGAGATGCTGGAGAGCGGGCGCCCCGCCGATGCCCGAACGGTCAAGCACATCGACCGTTGCCTCTCCTGTCTCGCCTGCATGACCACCTGCCCCTCGGGCGTGCATTACATGCATCTGATCGATCAGGCGCGGGCCTATATCGAGAAAACCTATCGGCGACCTTGGCATGACCGGGGCTTGCGCTGGGTGTTGGCGAAAATTCTGCCCTATCCGGGGCGGTTCCGGCTGGCGCTTGCGGGGGCAAAGCTGGCGCGGCCCTTGGCGCGGTTCATGCCCGATCCGCGGTTGCGGGCGATGCTGGAGATGGCGCCGCGGAAGGTGCCCCCCGTCAGCCGCAATGATGATCCGCAGAGTTTTGCGCCCAAGGGGGCGCGGCGCTACCGGGTCGCCCTGCAGACCGGTTGCGCGCAAAAGGCGCTGAACACCGACATCAACGACGCGACCATCCGTTTGTTGCGGCGGCTGGGCTGCGAGGTGGTGGTGCCGGAGAAGCTTGGCTGTTGCGGGGCGCTCGCGCATCACATGGGGCGTGAGGGCGAGGCCCATGCGCAGGCGGGCGGCAATATCGCGGCCTATCTGGCGGCCGGAGAGCTGGATGCGATCATCATCAACACCTCGGGCTGCGGCACCACGGTGAAGGATTATGGCCATATGTTCGCCCGCACGCCGCAGGAAGCCGCGGCGCAACGGGTGGCGGGGCTGGCCTGCGACATCAGCGAATTTCTCGAGCGGATCGGCCTGCCGGAGGCGGTCCGGGAGGAGGCGCGGGGGCTGCGGGTGGCCTATCATTCGGCCTGCTCGCTGCAGCATGGGCAGCAGGTGAAAACCGCGCCGAAAACCCTGTTGGCGCAGGCGGGGTTCACCGTGCTGGAACCCAGCGATCCGCATCTGTGCTGTGGGTCGGCGGGCACCTATAACCTGTTGCAGCCCGAGATTTCGGCCGAGCTGAAGCGGCGCAAGGTGGCGACGCTGGAGGCCAGGTCGCCACAGGTGATCGCGGCGGGCAATATCGGCTGCATGATGCAGATCGGCTCGGGCACCGGGGTGCCGGTGGTGCATACGGTGGAACTCCTTGACTGGGCGCTGGGCGGGCCGGTGCCGCGTGCCCTTGCGCCTGCTTTCGGAGAGGGCGACAAGCCGGGATATTTGCCGTAATTCTGCCCCATCCCCCGGTTACGGCGGATGCCAAGACCGAGGAGATCCGATGCCGCGCCTGCCGAAAATGCCCTATCCCCTGCGCCGCGCGTTGATTCTGGCGGGCGTTCTCGCGGGGCTGTGCGGCGCAGCCGCCGTGCAGGCCGAGCAAAGCGGGCTGCGGCGGCTGTCCACCGGCGATGACAGCCGGGGATGGGAGGCCGTCGGGCGGCTGAATTTCGGGCATGAGGCCTTTTGCACCGGCGCACTGATCGCGCCCAATCTGGTGTTGACGGCGGCGCATTGTCTCTATTCCAAGGCCACGGGCGAGATGGTGGACCCGAAGGATGTCGAGTTTCTGGCGGGGTGGCGCGACGGCCGGGCGGCGGCCTATCGCGGCGCGAAACGGGTGATCGTGGATGCCGACTATGACTATGGAAATACGGATAAAATGGCCCGTGTCGCCTCGGATCTGGGGCTGATCGAGCTGGATCAGCCGATCCGGCTGCCCTCGCTGCAGCCCTTACCGCTGGGCGAGGATCTGTTCAAGGGCGAGGAAGTGGGCGTGGTTTCTTATGCGCATGACCGCTCGGAAGCGCCCAGCCTGCAAAGCCTCTGCACCGTGCTCAACCGCGCGGGCGGTGTGGCGCTGATGTCTTGTGCGGCGGATTTCGGCACGTCGGGGGCGCCGGTTTTTGCCCAGAGGGACGGGCGGCCCGAGATTGTCGCTGTGGTCTCGGCCAAGGCGGAGCTGGATGGGCAGCCGGTCTCGCTCGGGGCCGGGGTGGCGCCGGTGGCGGCGCTGCGCGCGCGGCTGGAGACCCCTCGGGGCGGCGTCAGCGCAGGCCGGTCGCGCGACACCGGGGCCAAGTTCCTGCGGCCCTGAGCGCCGCGCGTTTTCGCATGGCCGGGCGCATCGAAGCATCGGCGGCGGGACGGGTGTTGCCCCCCGGGGCAGACCGGCGCGCAGGCGGCACGCGGGGGCCTTCTGCGCCCCGCTGAAAATGCGTATGCGACCCTTGAACGCGGCCAAAACCCTTCCCACCTATCCGATACGGGGTGCCATGACGGGCCCCGGATATCCTGCCCTGCCCGTGACGGGAGGGCGTTCCCTTATCGCTCAACCGAGGATGAGACATGCGTAATTTTGACCTTGCTCCGCTCTACCGTGCCACTGTCGGCTTTGACCGCATCGCCGATATGATGGACCGCGCGCTGGCCGCCGATGTAGCCCAGCCCACCTATCCCCCCTACAACATCGAAAAGACCGGCGAGAATGCCTATCGCATTTCGGTCGCCGTGGCGGGCTTTGCCGCCGATGACCTCGCGGTGGAACTCCGCGAAGGCGCGCTGATTGTCTCGGCCAAAAAGGCCGCGGATGAGAGCGACAAAAGCTATCTGCACCGTGGCATCGCCACCCGCGCGTTCGAGCGCCGCTTTGCGCTGGCCGATCACGTCCGTGTCGAGGGCGCGACCCATGTGAACGGCATGCTGCACATTGATCTGATCCGCGAAGTGCCCGAGGCGCTGAAACCCCGCCGGATCGAGATTTCGCGGCCCGATACGCTGGAAGGCTCGGCCGTGCTGACGCAACAGGGCGCGTAAAGGCGCGCGCTGCGGCACATGGGAATGTTTGGGGCGCGGGGGGCAATCCTCCGCGCCTTTTTCATGTCGCGGGTGGGTTCTGCGGCGTCGTGCGGGCGCGCGCCTCTTGCCTCCCCGGCGGGCAGACAATATGGCCAAGGGCGGGGCGTCGCCCCTCTCGCGGGCGCTATGGGGCAGGGGTTTATGCAGGACCGGGATCCGATGATCCTTTTTGAGGCGGGGCCCCTGGGGGCCGAGGCGGGCGGCACTTTGTTCCGCGCGCCCCTCCGCGTGATCCGTGCCGAAACCCTCGCCGGTCTGCCCGCCGCTTTTGCCGCGATGGAGGCGGCGCGGGCCGAGGGGCTGTGGCTCGCGGGCTATGCGAGCTATGAGCTGGGGCTGGCGCTCGACCCGAAACTGCGCCCGCTGTTGCCGGAGGCGCGCGACGTGCCCCTGCTGCATTTCGCGGCCTTTGAGGCGCCCGAGCAGGGCACGGCCCTGCCCGCCCCGGTACCGGGGGCGCTGGCCGAAATCTCGACCCCGACGCCCGTCTGGGATCTGCCGCGCTACCGGCAAGCCTGTGAGCGGGTGCTCGACTATATCGGCGCGGGCGACATCTATCAGGCCAATCTGACCTTTCCGCTGCAGGCCGAGGTGCGGGGCACACCGCTGGATCTCTGGCACGCGCTGGTGGCGCGGCAGCCGGTCTCGCAGGGCGCGCTGGTCGATCTCGGCGGGCCGGTGATCCTGTCGCGCTCGCCGGAATTGTTCTTTGCAATCAAGGATGGGGTGATTTCCACCCGGCCGATGAAGGGCACACTCCCGCGCAGTGGCGATGCGGTGCAGGATGCTGAAAACGCCCGCTGGCTGGCGGCGGACCCGAAAAACCGCGCCGAAAACCTGATGATCGTCGATCTTTTGCGCAACGACCTGTCGCGGATTTCCGAGGTGGGCAGCGTCAAGGTGCCCGCGCTGTTCGAGGTCGAGCACTATGCCACCGTGCTGCAAATGGTCTCACGCGTGGAGGCGCGGGTGTTGCCCGGGCTGCGGCTGGCCGATCTTTTCACCGCGCTCTTCCCCTGCGGCTCGGTCACCGGCGCGCCGAAGATTCGCGCGATGCAGATCATCCATGAGCTGGAGGCCGGGCCGCGCGGTGCCTATTGCGGCTCGGTTGGCTGGATCGCCCCCTTAGGCGGCGACCGGGCGGGGGATATGGAATTCAACGTGGCGATCCGCACCCTGACCCTGCCGGGCGACGGCAGCGCGCGGCTGAATGTCGGCGGTGGTGTCGTATGGGACAGCACGCCCGAGGCGGAATATGAGGAGGCGCTGTGGAAGACCCGTTACGCGCTGATCTGACCCCGGATCTGGGGATCATCGAGACATTTGCCGCCCGCGCGGGCAGCTTTCCCCGGCTGGCGCGGCATCTGGCGCGGATGGAGGGCACCGCCGCGCGGCTGGGCTATGGCTTTGACCGCGCCGAGGTGGACCGGTTGCTGGCCAGCCTGCCGCCCGGCGATCTGCGGGTGCGGCTGTTGCTGGCGCCCACAGGGCCGTCGATCAGCCACGGCGCGCTGACGCCCAATCCGGCCCTTTGGCATCTGGCCTATGCGGGAGAGCCGCTCGTGGCGGATGATCCGTGGCTGCAGGTGAAAACCACCCGCCGCGCGCTCTATGACCGGGCGCGGGCGGCGCTGCCCGCAGGCGTGGATGAGATGGTTTTTCTCAACACACGCGGCGAGATCTGTGAGGGGACGATCACCAATCTTTTCGCGCGAAGTGACGGGGTCTTGCTAACCCCGCCGCTGGCCTCGGGCCTGCTGCCCGGCTGTCTGCGCGCCGAACTCCTGGAGGCGGGGGCCGCGCGGGAGGCGGTGCTGCGGCCCGATGATCTGGCCGGGCTGCCGCTTTTCATGGGAAACTCCCTGCGCGGGTTGATTCCGGCGGCGTTCTGACGCCTAGAACCGTTTGCGCGCCCGCAAAGCCGCCTGAATCGTCCCGTCGTCAAGATAATCCAGCTCTCCCCCGATTGGTACGCCCTGCGCGAGGCTGGTGACGGCGACATCGCTCCCCTCCAGCGCCTCGGCGATGTAATGCGCGGTGGTCTGCCCCTCGACCGTGGCATTGAGGGCGAGGATCACCTCACGCACCCCCTGCTCGCGAATGCGCGCCAGCAGGCGGGGAATGCCCAATTCATCCGGCCCCACTGATTCCAGCGCCGAGAGCGTGCCGCCCAGCACGTGATAGCGGCCCTTGAAGGCCTGACCGCGCTCCATCGCCCAAAGGTCGGCGACATCTTCGACCACGCAGATCTCGGTGTCGAGGCGGCGGGTGTCCTTGCAGATGTCACAGATATCGGCGGTGGCGATGTTGCGGCAAATGGCACATTCGCGGGCGGTTTCCGCCACATGCCCCATGATCACCGCCATCGGCGCCATCAGCGCGCCGCGCTTCTGGATCAGATGCAGCACCGCGCGCCGGGCCGAACGTGGCCCCAGCCCCGGCAGCCGCGCCATCAGCGCGATCAGCGTCTCGATCTCATCGCGCGCGGCGGCCATCGCGGTGTCAGAACGGCAGGTTCATGTCGGCGGGCAGACCCAGTTCCGACGAGAGTTTCTGCATCTCCGACTGGGTCTTTTCGGCGGCGCGTTTCTGCACATCCTTGATCGCGGCGAGGATCAGATCCTCGACCACTTCCTTGTCCTCGGCCTTGAAGATCGCAGGGTCAATTTTCAGCCCGGTCAGCTCACCCTTGGCGGTGGCTTCGGCCCGCACAAGGCCCGCGCCGGATTCGCCGGTGACGATGGTCTGCGCCAGATCCTCATGCAGGCGCGTCATTCGCTCCTGCATGTCTTTCGCAGCCTTCATCATCTTGGCCATGTCACCCATGCCGCCCAAACCTTTGAACATCTTCGTCTCCTAATTGTCCTCGAAGGGATCCCATTCGTCTTCGACCTCGGGCAGGGCTTCGGCCTGCGCGCTGGCCTGCAAGGCCTCGGCCGAGCGGATCTCGCTGAATTTCGCGCCCGGGAATGCGGCAAAGATCGCCTGAACGGCGGGGTTTTCCAAGGCGATGGCCTCGGCCGCGCGGCGTTCGGTGTCGCGCAATTCGGCCAGCGTTGCCGCCCCGCCACTGCTGACCACCGAGACGCCCCAGCGCTGATTGGTCCATCCCTGCAGGCGTCCGGCCAAAGTCGCGGCCAGATCGCGCGGCGCATCTTCGGTCGGCTGGAACTCGATCCGCCCGGGCGCATAGCGCACCAGCCGCAGATGGTTCTCGACCTCCATCAGCAGTTTGACATCCCGCATCCGGCGGATCAGCTCGACCACATCCTCAAAGGTGACAAAGCGCGCGAGCGCCTCGGGCGCCAGCGCCATTGCCGTGGCGGCCCCGCCCTGCTGGCCCGCCGAAACCTGCTGCCGCGCCACGGCCTGCGTGCCGCCCTGCGCCATCATCCCCGTGCTGCCGCCCGACCCACCGGGCCCGCCCGCCGGCGTGCCATTGGCCGAGGGGCCGGGGCCCTGCTGGATGCGCTTCATCAGCGCCTCCGGGTCCGGCAGATCGGCGACATGGGTCAGCCGGATCAGCGCCATTTCGGCGGCCATCATCGCATTCGGTGCGGCGGCCACTTCCTCCAGCGCCTTCAGCAGCATCTGCCACATCCGCGTCAGCACCCGCATCGGCACGGCGGCGGACATCGCCTGCCCGCGCGCGCGCTCATCGGGGGGAATCGTCGGGTCTTCGGCGGCTTCCGGGGTGATCTTGATCACCGAAATCCAATGGGTGATCTCGGCCAGATCGCGCAGCACCGCCATCGGATCGGCGCCATCGGCATATTGGCCCGACAGCTCGGTCAGCGCCGCCGCCGCCTCGCCCTTCAGGATCATGTCAAAGAGGTCGAGCACCCGGCCCCGGTCGGCCAGCCCCAGCATGGCGCGCACCTGATCGGCGCTGGTCTCGCCCGCGCCATGCGCAATCGCCTGATCCATCAGGCTCATCGCGTCGCGGACCGAGCCTTCGGCGGCGCGAGTGATCAGCGCAAAGGCATCCTCTGCCAGGCTGGCGTTTTCCAGCCCGGCGATGCGCGCCAGATGCGCCATCATCACCTCCGGCTCGATCCGTTTCAGGTCAAACCGCTGGCAGCGCGACAGCACGGTGACCGGCACCTTGCGGATCTCGGTGGTGGCAAAGATGAATTTCACATGCGCGGGCGGCTCTTCCAGCGTCTTCAACAAAGCGTTGAAGGCGGAGGTGGAGAGCATATGCACTTCGTCGATGATATAGACTTTGTAGCGGGCCGAGGCGGCGCGGTAATGCACGCTCTCGATGATCTCGCGGATGTCGCCCACCCCCGTGCGCGAGGCGGCGTCCATCTCCATCACATCGACATGGCGGCCTTCGGCAATCGCCTTGCAATTGTCGCAGACAAGGCAAGGCTCGGTGGTCGGCCCGCCATTGCCATCGGGGCCGGTGCAGTTCAGACCTTTGGCGATGATGCGGGCGGTGGTGGTTTTGCCTACCCCGCGCACCCCGGTCATCACGAAAGCATGGGCGATCCGGTTGGCGGCAAAGGCGTTTTTCAGCGTCCGCACCATGGCTTCCTGTCCGATCAGATCGGCAAAGGTCGCGGGGCGGTATTTGCGGGCCAGAACCTGATAGCCGGTCTCGGTCGTCTCTGCCATGGGGCGCTCCTCGGGGTCGGGCGCAGTCTAGTCGGGCGCGGGGGCAAGAACAACCCGCCCTGCCGCCGGGGCGGTCTCACATCAATGCGAAAGAGAGGGGAGGGTGAGAGGCTGGACAACGACCCAAGCGGGGCTCGTTACGGCTGCTTCCTTCCGGACCTGACCGGGTTGGCGAGGCGCTCGCCCGCGCCAACCTCTCACCGGGGGATATAGGCGGGGAAATCCGGGATTGCAAGAATGCTCTTGGGCTTTGCCTGATTGAAAATATCCCCGCCGGAGGCTCCCCTGATGGTCACGGGTGCCTCCGGCGGGGATATTTGGAACGAAGCAATGGGGTGGTGTCGGTTCCTGGACGGGCGGGGGTCAGCCCTGCGGGCGCTCGGCCCAGCCCGCGAAGATGCGTTCGAGGGCGACGACGGCGTAGTAGAGCAGGATGCCGAGGGCGGCGAGGGCGATGAGGACGGCGAACATCAGGGGGTAGTCGCCGTTGGTCTCGCCGGATTTGAACAAGGCGCCAAGGCCGCGGCCATGCGGGCTGACGATTTCCACGAGGTTGGTGCCGATGAAGGCCAAGGTGACCGCGACTTTCAGCGCGCCAAAGAACTCGGGCAGGGTTTTCGGCAGTGCGATCTTGCGAAAAATGGTGAAGCGGCTGGCGCCGAGCGCGCGCAGGATATCGCGGTATTCCGGTTCCAGCGTCGAGAGGCCGATCCCGACCGAGACCGCGATCGGGAAGAAGGAAATCATGAAGGCCATCAGCACGGTGTTGAAATCATGCTGGCCGATGAAGATCAGCGAAATCACCGGCACCAATGTTGCCTTGGGCACCGCGTTGAAGCCGACGAGCAGCGGGTAGAGGGCTTCGCGGGCGAGGCGGGAAAAGCCCATCACCATGCCAAGGCCGGTGCCGAAGAGCACTGCGAGGCCGAGGCCGAGGACGGTGCGCCAGAGGGTCTGCCAGCCCATCACCAGAAACAGCTCGCGGTATTTCCAGAAGGCGGGCGGCAGGTCCGAGGGGGAGGCCATTTTGTAATTCGGCCAGCCGTTTGCCCATACGAGAAGTTCCCACAGGCAGAGGAAGGCGATGATCGCGCCGAGGGGGACGGCGATTTTGCGCAGGGTCTCCATCAGTGACCGTCCCTTCCTTGCGCGATGCGGATCTGGTCGCGCAGCACATGCAGCATCTCGGTCGCCTCAGGCGTGTAGAGGATGTCGATCTTACGGTCGGCGGGCAGGGTGACATCCAGCACATATTGCGTTTTCGCCGGGCGGCCGGAGAGCACGATGACCTGATCGCCCAGAAACACGCTTTCGCGCAGGTCATGGGTGATCAGCACGCAGGTGAAGGGCTCGGCGGCGCGCAGGTCGCGCATGGTTTGCCACAGATCCTCGCGGGTGAAATTGTCCAGCGCGCCAAAGGGTTCGTCCATGATCAGCACGTCGGGTTTGTGCACGATGGCACGGCAGAGGCTGGCGCGTTGCCGCATGCCGCCGGACAGCTCGGAGGGGCGTTTGCCCTCAAAGCCCTTCAGGCCGACCATTTCCAGCAGATGCGTGGCGCGGGCCTCGCGGTCAGATTTCGCCATGCCGGGGGCGACGATTTCCAGGGGCAGCATGACATTTTCAAGAATGCTCCGCCACTCGAGCAGCACCGGGTTCTGAAACGCCATGCCCACCGTCTTGCGCGGGCTGGTCACCTTTTGCCCGTGCAGCCAGACCTCGCCCTGATCGGGTTTCATCAACCCGGCCACCAGCCGCGTCAGCGTGGATTTGCCGCAACCCGAAGGGCCGACCACCGCGCAAAAGGCCCCTTCGGGCACCGAGACATCGAGGCCGTTCAGCACCGGCAGCGGGCCTGCCTTGGTCTGATAGGCATGGCTCACGCCCTTGATTTCAATCAAATTCTGCATGGAAATTCCTGCCGGCCCAAGGGGAGGGGCGCCCGCGCGCGGGCACCCCGAAGGGGGTTATTGCAGCATCAGGCTGCCGTCGGTGGGCAGGTAGCTCGGGTCGAAATAAAGCGCCGCATCGGCCGGGTTGGTGAAGGTGTAGACCGATTTCGTCTGCTCGATCGCCTTCTCCATCCGGGCCGGATCAACGCCGCCGATCCCGTGTTCCTTGACGTAATCGGTCAGCACATCATCGGCGGTCGCCATCGTCAGGCGCTCGGTTTCCAGCGCGGGATCTGCGGCGGGGTTGCGCGCGATCAGCGCGTCCACGGCCGCCGCGGGATCGGCAATGCTGTCTTTCCAGCCCTTGGCAACCGCCCGGATAAAGCCGGTGACCGCTGCCGGATTGGCCTTGGCGAAATCGGTGTTCACGATCACCGCATTGCCATAAAGCGCCACGCCATGATCGGCCATCAGGATCGTCGAGATGTCATCCATCGGCACGCCCAGACGCTTCAGATTCAGCGTCGAGGTGAAGGAGAAACCGGTGATCGAGGCCACTTTCCCCTCGGCCAGCATCGGTTCGCGCACCGGGAAACCCACCGGCTCGACCGTGATCGTGCTCATGTCGATGCCGTTTTCAGCGGCAAAGATCGGGAATTGCGCCCAGGCGCCATCGGGCGGCGGCGCGCCGAGCACCTTGCCCGGCAGGTCGGCGGGCGTGGTGACGCCGAGCGATTTGCGGCCGATGACCGCGAAGGGCGGCTTGTCATAGACCATCATCACCGCCGTCACCGGCGCGCCGGGGTTCTGGTCGAGAAAGCGCATCAGGCTGTTGATATCGGCAAAGCCGACCGGAAACGCCCCCGTCGCCACTTTCGGAATCGCATCGAGCGAGCCTGCGCCTTCGGAAATCTCAACTTTCAGATCCTCGGCGGCGAAATAGCCCTTGTCCAGCGCCACGAAATAGGGCGCGGCGGGGCCTTCGAATTTCCAGTCTAGGGCGAAGGGCATGGCGGTTTCGGCCTGCGCGGCCAGCGGCAGCACAAAGCTGGCGGCGGTCAGGCCAACAGTCAGAACGGCGGCAATCTTGCGGTGGAACACGGTCACTCTCCCATGATGATGCCTGCATTCTGGCGCGCCATCCGGAGGGCGGCGAGGGATGCGGCAGAGCGACCTTGGGGAACTGCGGAGTTTCGGTCAAAAAATGGGCATTTGCCGCGCGGCTGTGCAAAATTTCCGCGCATGCGGAAGCCATGGTTGCTCAGAGCTGGATTCGGTAGCGCTGAAAGCCGGTTGGGGCCAGATCCAGCGGTGTGATCTCAATGCCGCTGACCTGCGGCAAATAGCCAACTGCCTCGGGCGAGGTTTCATAGAGCACGCTGGTGCCCGGCTCGCGGGCAAAGCGCCAGGTGTCCGGGGTGACGGGGTCGAGGGTGCCGACGTCGCTCAGATATTGGGTGACCAGATCGCGGTTGGCATGGCGGCTGGTGTAGATGACATTCTCGGCGGCGGCCCCCGGAAACCGGCCCACGCCGGACACCCGGTAGCTGTTGGAGGCAAGGATAAAGCGATCCCCGGGGGTGACCAGGCGGCCGTTGCAGCGCAGATCGGTGATCCGGCGCGCGTCCGGGGCGACCAGCTGCCCGGCGGGGGTGAAGCGGGCCGGTTGCGTCAGGTCGATCGCATAGGTCAGCCCGTCGATCACATCGAAATTGTAGCAGGGAAAATCGGGGTCGATCAGCAGCGCATCCTGGGCACCAGGGGTGATGCGGTGAAAGACACCGGCGGCGCGCTCCAGCCAGCCCGCGATTTCGGCCCCGGTCAGGCAGAGAGCACGGATCGTGTTGGGGAAAAGATAGAGGTCGGCGATGTTGCGCAGGGCGACATTCCCGGCGGGAATATGGGTGTAATGCTCGGGCCCGCCGCGCCCGCCGCATTTGAACGGGGCGACGGCGGCCAAGATCGGCAGCGCGGCATGGTCGGTATCGGCCAGCGCCACCTGCAGATGGCGGCGCTGTGCTTCGGCGATCAGATGCAGGGCGGGATCATTGGCGGCCAGCGCAAAATAGCTTGAGAGCGGCCGGGTGATCCGCCCCACCGGACGGCGGATATAGGTGAGCGTGCGGCCATGCGCCTCGGCGACGCTGGCCATCACGGCGGCGACGGGTTCGGTCAGCGGCTGCGCGGTGCCGTTCTCATCGCGGCGCGACACGGCGCGCGCTTCGACCCGGCTGTGGCCCACCTGCCACCGACCCTCCGCGTCCCGCGCGAGCGCCAGATCGATCACCCCCAGATGCGAGCCCCAAAAGCCCGGCATCACCGAGGGCGTGCCAAAGATCAGCCCGGTGGCATGCGCCACACCGGGGCCACCGGCGCCGGGGGTGGCGTCATCGGGGGTCGGGAAGGCGTGGTGGCAATGGCCCAGCACCAGCGCGTCGATGCCGGGCACCCGGGCCAGCGGCAGGGCGGCGTTTTCCTGCCCCGGGATATGCTCGGCCTGCCCGATCCCGGTATGGGCGAGCACCACCACCACATCCGCGCCGCGCCGCCGCAGTTCGGGCACCCAGATTTGTGCGGTCTCGGTGATGTCGCGGATCTCGACCCGGCCCGCCAGCTGATCATGGTCCCATTGCACGGTTTGCGGCGGCAAGAGGCCCAGCACGCCGATGGTCAGCGTCTCGGGCTGGCCCGCAGCGGTGGTGACATGGCGTTTCAAAAGCGCATAGGGCGGCAGAAAGGCCGTGTCTTCCAGCGGCGTTTCGCCCTGCTTCAGCACCAGATTGGCCGAGACGGCGGGGAAGGCCGCGCGTGCCAGCGTCTGCGACAGAAAGGTCAGGCCATAGTTGAAATCATGGTTGCCGGGGGTGACCGCGTCATAGCCGAGCAGGTTCATCGCGGTGATCATCGGATGCGCGGCACCTTCCGGCGCTTCGCCCGCCAGCGCGTAGAAATCGCCCATCGGATTGCCTTGCAGGAAATCCCCGTTGTCAAACAGCACTGTATTGGCGGCCTCGGCCCGGGCCGCCTCGATCAGCGCGGCGGTGCGGGCCAGCCCGGCGGTCGCCAGAGGGCGTTCCAGATAATAATCATGCGGCAGCACATGGGCATGCAGATCTGTCGTCGCCAGAATGCGAAGGTGAATCTGACCCTCGCCAAGGCGGGATGCGAATGGCTCCATCGGTTCTGTCTGCCTGTCCGTCTGTTCCGGTCGTGGCGCCGGATTTTCTGCTGCTCGGGCCAGCCTAGCCCTGCGCCGCCCCTATCGCCATACGCAAATCGTTCCGGGGCGCGAAAATGCAGCCCGCAGTTGCATTTCTGTTAGCGCCTGAAATCGGCGGGCCCATCGGGCAGCGGGCTTGGCGGGGCGGGAGAGGGCGCGCGACGGATGGCGGGGGGCTGGCGGCGGGCGGCGCGGGCTGGCAAGATCGCCGAAACGCCGGGATGCCGCGGCCCTGTCACCGGCAGAAACATGAGGGAATGCAGATGGATGACTTTCACCCCAATGTCGCGGCACCGGCCTTTACCGGGGGTCTGCTCGCGCGGCAGGCCGAGCGGCGGGGGCAGGCGGGTGCGATCCTTGGCGATCCGCGCGCAAGGGTGCTGCCGCTCTGGCGCGGACGCGTGTTGATGGCGCAGGAGAACGCGGCGGGCGCGCCGCTCTCCGGGGGCGGGGATGCGCCTGCGGCCGGGGGCCGGATCATGCTGGCCGGGGTGGCGCCGGGCCATGCGGTGTTGGCCGAAGCGCGGGAGGCGCCGGTGTTTCTGGGCGCCGATGCCATGGGCGCGCCCTGGTTCGCGCAGGATATTTCGGACTGGACACCCGAGGGCGCCTTGCCCGACATGACCGCCTTTTTTGATCCGACGGCGGTGCAGCATCCGGCGCTGCCGCCGCACTGGGCCTTTGGCGAATTGCGCGGCGCCATGCTGGCGCTCAGCCCGCTGGAGGCCGAGATCGCCGCCACCGCCCGCGCGATTTTGCATTGGCACGAAAGCCACCGTTTTTGTGCCCGCTGCGGCCAGCCCTCGGCGCCGGTCGAGGGCGGCTGGCAACGCCGCTGCCCGGCCTGCAACGCCGGGCATTTCCCGCGCACGGACCCGGTGGTCATCATGCTGGTGACACAGGGAAATGCCGCCCTTTTGGGTCGCTCGCCCGCCTGGCCGGAGGGGATGTATTCCTGTCTGGCGGGGTTCATGGAGCCGGGCGAAACGATGGAGGCCGCCGTGGCGCGCGAAGTGATGGAGGAAACCGGCGTCCAAGTCGGGGCGGTGCGCTATGTCACCAGCCAGCCCTGGCCGTTTCCCGCCTCGCTGATGCTGGGCTGCCGCGCCGAGGCGCTGGACCGCGCGCTCACGCTGGATCCGGTCGAGATCGAGGATGCGCTCTGGGTGAGCCGCGAAGAACTGACAGAGGTCTTTGCCGGCACCCATCCGCGCATCCGTCCGCCCCGAAAAGGCGCAATTGCAGAATATCTGATGCGCCAATGGCTTGCCGACCGCCTGTAATCGGGTAGAAGCCGAAGACGCGTGGGTTTGTGCAAGGGGTGAGCGATGAAATTTTCCAGCCGGGAAGATCTGGAGGCAGAGGCCCCCTTCATCTTTGATCAGCTGTCCGATTTCAGCGGCTTTGAGCATATGGCCCGGCGGCGTGGCGTGCAGAGCAAACGTCTGGATGCATTGCAAAGCACCGGGCCGGGGATGTCCTGGGATATCGGCTTTCGCTTTCGCGGCAAGGCGCGGACGCTCATTCTGGATCTGACCCGTTTTGAACGGCCCGAATGCATCGGGTTCAACGGGGAATCGGGCAGTTTCAATCTGGTCGCTTTGGTGACGGTGGTGGCGCTGTCGCCCAAACGCTGCCGAATCATCGTGGAGCTGGAGTTGCGCCCGCGCAGCCTGGGCGCGCGGCTGATGCTGCAATCGGCACGGCTGGGCAAGGCCGCGCTGACGCGCAAATTTGCCGAACGCGTGCAGCTTTTGGCGCAAGAGCTGGAGGCCCGCGCGCAAAAGGCGCGCTCGGCCTGAAGGTCTTGCGGCCTCAGATTTCCGAGCGCAGCGGATCGGCGGGATAGACCCCGATGATCTCGAGCTTGGAGGTGAAATAGCGCAATTCCTCCAGCGCGCGCTGTACATGTGCGTCATCGGGATGGCCCTCGATATCGGCATAGAACTGCGTAGCGGTGAAGGAGCCGCCCACCATATAGCTCTCCAGCTTGGTCATGTTGACGCCATTGGTGGCAAAGCCGCCCATCGCTTTATACAGCGCGGCGGGAATGTTGCGGACCTGAAAGACAAAGGTGGTGATCATCCCGTGATCGCCCCGGCGCGTGAGGTCGGCCTCATGGCCCATCACCAGAAAACGTGTGGTGTTATGGGCATGGTCCTCGATGTGGCGGGCCAGAATGTTCAGCCCGTTGATCTCGGCGGCCAGATCCGAGGCCAGCACGCCGGTGCTGCGCTCGCCGCTGACCGCCAGTTCGGCGGCCGCGCCCGCGCTGTCGGCCGCCGCCTCGCCGCGAATGTTGTATTTTGACAGAAAGCTCGCGGCCTGCGGCAACAGCACCAGATGCGCGCGCACCTTCTCCAGCTCCTGGATCTCGACGCCGGGCAGGGCCATCAGGCTGATGTGCACCCGCACGAAAGCCTCGCCGATGATCTTCAGCCCCGATTCCGGAAGCAGACGGTGAATGTCGGCCACGCGGCCATAGGTGGTGTTCTCGACCGGCAGCATCGCCAGATCCGCCGCCCCCGTGCGCATCGCCGCGATGACATCTTCAAAGGTGCGGCAGGGCAGGGGCTCCATCCCCGGGCAGGCATCGACACAGGCCTGATGCGAATAGGCCCCCAGATCCCCCTGAAACGCAATCTTGCCGGTGCGCGGAAAGGTCGACGGAGCGGTCAGGGGAGCGGTCATATGTCTCAGTCCTTGGTAAATCGTGGTTTTCTCGTCGGGCATGGGCTAACTATACCTTGAAAAGAGATCAGGGAAGCGGATAGATACCGCCCAGCGAAAAGCCAGACTTAGGGGCCGGATATGTTCGACACGATGACTCTCACCAAGGCGGGCGGTGCCGTGATCGGCGCGCTCCTGATCTTCCTGCTGGGCAATTGGGCGGCTGACGGCCTCTATAACATTGCCCCTGCCGCGCATGGCGAGGGTGAGGAAGTGGCGCAGGCCTATTCCATTGATACCGGTGCGGATGCTGCTGATGCGGCCCCGGCTGAAGAAGGCCCGTCCTTTGATGAAGTCTTTGCCGCCGCCGATCCGGCTGCCGGCGAGAAAGTCTTTGCCAAGTGCAAGGCTTGCCACAAAGTGGATGGCAACAATGCCACCGGCCCGCATCTGGACGGTGTGGTTGGCCGCGCTGAAGCATCGGTCGCCGATTTCGCCTATTCCGACGCGCTCAAGGGCCTCGGCGATACTTGGACCCCGGAACATCTGGACGCCTTCCTGACCAGCCCGAAAGCCTATGCACCGGGCACCAAAATGTCCTTTGCCGGTCTGCCGAAAGTGCAGGACCGCGCCAATCTGATCGCCTATCTGGCGACGCTGAACTGAGCATCTGACGCGTCGGTCAGAGCAAACCACAGATTTGAGGGCTGCTTCCCCCGGGAAGCGGCCCTTTTTCATGTTCTCACGCAATCGCAACTTGAAGCCCGTGGCCACAGGCACTTAGCTAGGGCGGACGGAATGCATGAGGGAGAGCGCGATGACGGCAACACGGGCAGCGGACAATGGCCGCGGGATGAACCGCAGGGCGCGCGCGGTGGCGCAGGCCGCAACGCATCCCGACCGCAGTCCATTCGGGCAGCCGCTGCTCTGGGTCTCGGGCCTCGCGCTTGTCGCACTCTTTGCCGGATTGCAGGCGGCGCGGGCCGAAGAGACCATCGTGGCGCATGGCATCTCCACCTATGGCGATCTGAAATACCCCGCCGATTTCAAACATCTGGACTATGTGAACCCCGATGCGCCGAAGGGCGGTGAGATTGCCGAGGCGACCTATGGCACCTTTGACAGCTTCAACCCCTATTCGATCAAGGGGCGCGCCGCCGCGCTCTCCAGCATCGCCTATGAAGATATGATGACCAGCACCGCGGATGAGATCGGGGCGCTCTATTGCCTGCTCTGCGCGACGGTCGAATATGACACGGACAAGACCTGGGCGATCTTCACCATGCGCCCTGAGGCGAAATTCTCTGACGGCACGCCGGTCACCGCCGAGGACGCGCTGTTTTCCTATGAACTCCTGCGCGATCAGGGGCTTTTGTCCTTCCGCAAGGCGGTGGCGGGCTATGTGGCCAGCGCCGAGGTGCTGCCGGGCAACAAGATCAAATACACGTTCAAGCCGGACAGCGCCGCCAATGAGCGGGTGCAGATCGTCGGTGGCCTGCCGGTGATGTCGAAGGCCTGGTATGAAAAGACCGGTGCCAAGCTGGATGAGACGCGGCTGGAGCCGGGCATCGGTTCGGGGCCCTATCTGCTCGATCATTTCGACATCAACCGCCGCGTGGTCTACAAGCGCAACCCCGATTACTGGGGCAAGGATCTGCCGATCAATGTGGGCCGCAACAATTTCGACACGATCCGGATCGAGTATTTCGGCGACCCCACCGCGGCCTTTGAGGGGTTCAAGGTCGGCGAATTCACCTTCCGCAGCGAGAATTCGGCCAAGAACTGGGCCACCGCCTATGATTTCGACTCGCTGAAACAGGGCTGGGTGGTGAAGGCGGAACTGCCCAGAGGCACCATCGCCTCGGGACAGGGCTTTGTCTTCAACCTGCGGCGCGACAAGTTTCAGGACATCCGGGTGCGGCAGGCCGTCTCGATGATGTTCAACTTTGACTGGTCGAATGAAACGCTGTTCTACGGTCTCTATGCCCGGATCAACTCTTTCTGGGAAAACACCGAGCTGGCGGCGACCGGGCTGCCCAGTCCGGAGGAGCTGGCGTTGCTGGAGCCGCTGAAGGACCAACTCGCCCCCGGCGTGCTGGATCAGGAGCCGGTCAACGGGGCCACTTCGGGGGCGACGCAGCTCGACCGCAGGAACGCGCGGGCGGCGGGGAAACTCCTGGATGAGGCCGGTTGGGCCGTGGGCGATGACGGCATCCGCCGCAACGCCAAGGGCGAGACGCTGAAGGTCGAATTCCTGGAGGATGACCCGAGCTTTGACCGCGTGGTGAATCCGTTCATCGAAAACCTGCGCGCCATCGGCATTGACGCGACGCTCAGCCGGGTCGACAGCTCGCAATACACTGACCGGTCGCGCAAATTCGACTTTGACATCATCACCGATCAGCTGACCACCGGTTATGAAGCGGGCGGCGGCCTGCGGCAGACCTTTGGCTCCGAGGGCTACGGCGATGCGTTCAACTCGATGGGTCTCAAGGATCCGGCGGTGGACAGCCTGATCGAGACCGCGATCCGCGCCAAGACCCGGCCCGAGATGATCGTGGCGACCCATGCGCTCGACCGCGAGTTGCGGGCCCTGCGCTTCTGGATCCCGCAATGGTATTCCAACAAATATCTCGTCGCCTATTACGACGTTTTCGGCCATCCCGAGACCTTGCCGCCCTATGCGCTGGGCGAGATGGACTTCTGGTGGTATGACGCCGAAAAAGCAGAAAAACTGAAGGCCGCCGGCGCCCTGTGAGGGGCGCCAGAGCGGTCCGGCAAAAGGGCAGAGACGGATGGGCGCCTATATCCTGCGGCGATTGCTTCTGATCATTCCGACGCTGATCGGGATCATGGTGATCAATTTCACGCTGACGCAATTCGTGCCGGGGGGGCCGATCGAACAGGTCATTGCCCAGATGCAGGGCGATGGCGATGTGTTCCGGGGCATCTCCGGCGCGGCCGGGGATGCGGGCAGCCAGTCTGACATCGGTACGGGCAATGAGGCCTATCTCGGCGCGCGCGGTCTGCCGCCGGAGTTCATTGCGCAACTGGAAAAGGAATTCGGCTTCGACAAGCCGCCCTTGACCCGTTTTCTGGACATGATGGGCAATTACCTGCGCTTTGACTTTGGCCGCAGCTATTTCCGCTCGATCTCGGTCGTCGATCTGGTCAAGGAAAAGCTGCCGGTCTCGATCACCCTCGGCCTCTGGTCGACCCTGCTGGCCTATGTGATTTCGATCCCGCTCGGCATCCGCAAGGCGGTCAAGGATGGCACGCCGTTTGACACCTGGACCTCGGGCGCGATCATCATCGCCTATGCGATCCCCGGGTTCCTGTTCGCGGTGCTGTTGATGGTGCTTTTCGCGGGCGGTTCCTATTGGAAGATCTTCCCGTTGCGCGGCCTCACCTCGGACAATTGGAGCGACCTCAGCCTCTGGGGCAAGGTGGTCGATTATCTCTGGCACATCACGCTGCCGGTGGTGGCCTCGACCATCGCCAGTTTCGCCACGCTGACCCTGCTGACCAAGAACAGCTTTCTCGATGAGATCAACAAGCAATATGTGATCACCGCCCGCGCCAAGGGGCTGACCGAACGCGCGGTGCTTTATGGCCATGTGTTCCGCAACGCCATGCTGATCGTGATCGCCGGGTTCCCCAGCCTGTTTCTGGGGGTGTTTTTCGGCGCCTCGATCATCATCGAGACGATCTTCTCGCTCGATGGCCTTGGCCGTCTGGGCTTTGAAGCGGCGGTGGCGCGCGATTATCCGGTGATTTTCGGCACGCTTTACGTGTTCGGCGTGCTGGGGCTGGTGATCGGCATCCTGTCGGATCTGATGTATGTGCTGGTGGACCCCCGAATTGATTTTGAGCGGAGGGCCGGCTGATGCGTCTCTCCCCGCTCAACCAGCGCCGCTGGCGGAATTTCCGCGCCAACCGTCGGGCCTTCTGGTCGCTGATCTGCTTTCTGGTGGTCTTTGTGCTCTCGCTTTTTGCCGAGGTGCTGGCGAATGACAAACCGATCCTGCTCAGCTACCGCGGCCATCTGTATGTGCCGGTCTACCGCTTTTACCCGGAGACGGAGTTTGGCGGCGATTTTCGTACCGAGGCCATCTACCGCGACCCATCGGTGCAATGCCTGATCAAGACCGGCGGTCGCGAGGAATGCTGGGATGACCCGGAGGCGGTGAGCGCCGAGGCGGAAACCGGCATGGTTTCGGGCGAGAAAATCGAGGCGGGCTGGATGATCTGGCCGCCGATCCGTTACCATTACCGCACGATCAACAATGTCGGCACTGCACCCTCGGCGCCGGATGCCGACCATTGGCTGGGCACCGATGACACCGCCCGCGATGTGGCGGCGCGGGTGATCTACGGCGTGCGCACCTCGCTTTTGTTCACCCTCATCGTCACCACGGTCTCTTCGGTGATCGGCATCGCGGCGGGGGCGGTGCAGGGCTATTTCGGCGGCAAGACCGATCTGATCTTTCAGCGCGCGCTGGAAATCTGGGGCTCAACCCCCTCGCTCTATGTCATCATCATCCTGTTTGCGATTCTGGGCCGCAGCTTCTGGCTCTTGGTCTTTGTCTCCATCCTCTTTGGCTGGCCCGCCCTCACCGGCGTGGTGCGGGCCGAATTCCTGCGGGCGCGCAACTTTGAATATGTTCGCGCCGCCCGTGCTTTGGGGGTCAGTGACCGGGTGATCATGTTCCGCCACATCCTGCCTAATGCGATGGTCGCCACGCTGACCATGCTGCCCTTTGTGGTCACCGGCACCATCGGCGGCCTCGCCACGCTGGATTACCTCGGCTATGGCCTACCCTCCTCCGCCCCCTCGCTGGGCGAGCTGGCCTTGCAGGCGAAACAGAACCTGCAGGCGCCCTGGCTCGGCTTTGCCGCCTTCTTCACCTTTGCCATCATGCTCTCGCTCCTCGTCTTCATCTTTGAGGGCGTGCGCGATGCCTTCGACCCGCGAAAGACCTTCAAATGACCGCTGTTCTCGAGGTGAAAGATCTGCGGATCGGCTTTCGGCAGGAGGGGGGCGAAAGCCTCGCGGTGAAGGGCGTCAGTTTCGCGGTGCACAAGGGCGAGACGGTGGCGCTGGTGGGCGAGAGCGGTTCGGGGAAATCCGTCACCGCCCTCTCGACCGTGGCGCTGTTGGGCGAGAGCGCGCGGCTCTCGGGCTCGATCACCTATCTCGGGCAAGAGATGGTGGGGGCGAGCCCGGCGCTGCTGCGCAAGGTGCGCGGCAATGACATCAGCTTTATCTTTCAGGAGCCGATGACCTCACTCAACCCGCTGCACACGCTGGAAAAGCAGATCGGCGAGAGTCTGGCGCTGCATCAGGGCCTGCAAGGGGCGGCGGCGCGGGCGCGGATCATTGAACTCCTTGAAAAGGTGGGGATCGACCACGCCGAGCGGCGCTTACAGGACTATCCGCATCAGCTCTCGGGCGGGCAGCGGCAGCGGGTGATGATCGCCATGGCGCTGGCCAATGGGCCGGAACTCTTGATTGCCGATGAGCCGACCACCGCGCTCGATGTGACGATTCAGGCGCAGATCCTGGAACTGCTGGCCGAACTGAAGCGCAGCGAGGGGATGAGCCTTCTCTTCATCAGCCACGATCTGGGCGTGGTGCGCCGCATCGCGGACCGGGTCTGCGTGATGCAGGGCGGCGAGATTGTCGAGACCGGGCCGGTCGAGGAGATCTTTGCCAACCCGCAGCATCCCTATACCCGCAAGCTCCTGGCGGCCGAGCCGAAGGGGCTGGCCGGGCCGGTGGATGACAACGCGCCGGAAATCCTCTCTGCGCAGGAATTGAAAATTTGGTTCCCGATTCAGCGGGGTCTTTTGCGCAAAACGGTTGGATATGTGAAAGCGGTGAATGCCGCCACCCTCTCGGTCCGGGCGGGCGAGACCCTCGGGATCGTCGGCGAAAGCGGCTCGGGCAAGACCACTTTGGCGCTCGCGCTGATGCGGCTGATCGGCTCGGACGGGCCGGTGGTTTTCATGGGGCGCGACATCTCGAAAATTCCGGCGCGGGATCTGCGCGGCGTCCGGCGCGACATGCAGATCGTGTTTCAGGACCCGTTCGGCAGCCTCTCGCCGCGGATGACGATCGAGCAGATCATCGCGGAGGGGCTCGGCGTGCACGGGGTCGAGCCGGGCCGCAACCGCCGTGATATGGTGGCCGAGATCATGCAGGAGGTCGGCCTCGATCCCGCCAGCATGAGCCGCTATCCGCATGAGTTTTCCGGCGGCCAGCGGCAGCGGATTGCGATTGCCCGGGCGATGATCCTGCGCCCGAAAGTGGTGGTGCTGGACGAGCCCACTTCGGCGCTCGACATGACGGTGCAGGTGCAGATCGTTGAGCTGTTGCGCGATTTGCAGGCGAAATACGGGCTGGCCTATCTGTTCATCAGCCACGATCTGCGGGTGGTCAAGGCGCTGGCGCATAAGGTGATGGTGATGAAAGACGGCGATGTGGTCGAGGCCGGTCCCGCTGCCGAATTGTTTGCCGCCCCGAAATCGGCCTATACACGGGCATTGCTGGCGGCGGCTCTGGGGCATTAAGCGTATGAAGATCTTGTTTGTTCACCAAAATTTTCCCGGGCAGTTCCCGCATCTGGCGCCCGCATTGGCGGCGCGCGGCCATGATGTCATGGCGCTGACCACGGAATCCAACAACCGTCCCAGCCCGGTGCGGGTGGTGAAATACCGCCAGCCCGATCCGATCACCCTCTCGTCGCCGCTGACTAAGATGTATGCGGATAATGCCGAGCGGGGCCGCCGTGCGGCGCTGGGCGCCCAGGCGATGCGGCGCGATCAGGGCTATGTCCCCGATGTGATCTTTGGCCATTCCGGCTGGGGCGAGACCCTGTTTCTGAAAGAGGTCTGGCCGGAAGCGAAACTGCTGATCTATGCCGAGCTGATGTATCAGACGACCGGCCTCGACACCGATTTTGATCCCGAATTCCGGCGCGACGGGCTTTTGCCCCGGATCAGCACCACGGCGCGCGCGGCGCATCTGGTGCAGTCGATGGTGCAGGCGGATGCCGCGCTCTCGCCCACGCAGTTTCAGGCCTCGACCTTTCCGCCGGAGCTGCGCGCGAAGATCCGGGTGATCTTTGATGGGGTGAAGTCCGATGTGCTCTGCCCTGATCCCGCTGCGCGGCTGCCGATCCCGGGCACGGATCTGGTGCTGAAACCCGGCGATGAGGTGCTGACCTTCGTCAACCGCAGCCTTGAGCCCTATCGGGGCTACCACAGTTTCATGCGGGCGCTGCCGGCAGTGATGGCGGCGCGGCCGAATGCGCAGGTGGTCATCGTCGGCGATGAGGGGCAGAGCTATGGCGCGGCGCCCGCTTCGGGCAGCTGGAAGCAGATCTATCTTGATGAGGTGCGCGACCGGATCGACATCTCGCGCGTGCATTTTCTGGGGCGCGTGCCCTATCCGACCTTTGTCAATCTGCTGAAGGTCAGCCGGGTGCATGCCTATCTGACCTATCCTTTCGTGCTGTCCTGGTCGCTGATGGAGGCAATGAGCGCCGGGGCGATGATTGTCGCCTCGGACACGGCGCCGGTGCGTGAGATGATCACCGATGGTGTCCATGGCAGACTGGTGGATTTCTTCGACATGCCGCGCTGGAGCGCCACGCTGATCGACGCACTCGCCCATCCGGAGGCGCAGATGCCGATGCGCGCGGCGGCGCGGCAAAAGATCCTCGAGGGCTATGATCTCGAGCGGATCTGCCTGCCGCAGCTGATTGATTTTGTCGAAGGGGCTGTGCGGTAGCCGCAGGGGATCGCTTCTGGCCGGCCTGCGCCTCCGGCGGGGATATTTGGAACGAAGCAAAACCTGAGGCTTGCTTCGTCTTAAATATCCCCCGCGGAGCGTTCCGCAGCGACCAGTGGCTCAGATGGCCGAGCTGTGTCCGGCCTTGGCCAGATCATAGGCATCGAAATGCCGCGCGATCATCCGGGTGAGGGGGCGGGCCTCTTCCGGGATGAACAGACCCTCGGGCGTCACTTTGACGAGGCCCTCAAAACTGCTCGCGGCTTCGGTATAAAGGCGGGCAAGCTCGCTGGGGGCGATGGCGTAATCGCGCAGGATCTCGGCGCTGCTGATGCGAAAGTCGCACATCAGCGCCTCAATCAGCCGGGCGCGCAATCTGTCCTCGTCCGAGAAGACATGGCCGCGGCTGGTGGAGAACTGCCCGTCGCGGATGGCGGCGGTATGGGCCGAGGTGGCGGGGGCGTTTTGCGCATAGCCCTGCGGAAACCGCGAGATGGACGAGGCGCCGATGCCGACCAGCACCGGAGAGGGGTCGTCGGTATAGCCCTGAAAGTTGCGGCGCAGGCGACCGGTTTTCTGTGCAATCGCCAGACCATCGCCGGGGCGGGCGAAATGGTCGATGCCGATTTCCTCATAGCCGTCCCAGACGAAAAGCTGCCGGGCTGTCTCGAACAGCCGCAGCCGTTCCTGCGGCGTGGGCAATTGATCCGAGGGGATCATGTTCTGCCGCCGAGCCATCCAGGGCACATGCGCATAGCCATAGAGGGCCACCCGGTCGGGGTTGAGCGACAAGAGCTTTTGCACGGAATCCGAGATCCGCGCATTTGTTTGCCCGGGCAGGCCATAGAGGATGTCGGCGTTCACGCTGGCCACGCTGCGCGCCCTGATCATCTCGATCGCCGTGCGGGTGATGTCATAGCTTTGTTCGCGACCGATGGTCCTTTGGATCTCCGGGTCGAAATCCTGCACCCCGACCGAGGCGCGGTTCATCCCCGCCGTCACCAGCGCATCCAGCCGCGCGGCGTCAATCTCATTCGGGTCGATTTCCACCGAGAACTCACCATTCGGGGCCATCGGCGCTGCGTCAAAGATGGCCTCGGCCAGGCGCGTCATCAACTCGGGGGGCAGAAGGGTGGGGGTGCCGCCCCCCCAATGCAGCCGCGACAGGGTGATTCCCGGTGCGAGCCGCGCTTTGAGCAGTTTCAACTCGGCCAGCAGCACCTCGGCATAGGCGCGGACCGGATCATCGCTTTGCGTGCCCTGCGTGCGGCAGGCGCAAAACCAGCACAGGCGCCGGCAGAACGGCACATGCAGATAGAGGGAGATCTTCTCGCCCGCCGGGATCGCGGTGATCCAGTCGCCGAACATCTCCGCGTCAACCCCGCCACCGAAATGCGGTGCGGTGGGATAGCTGGTGTAGCGCGGCACGCGTGCGTCGAAAAGCCCGAGGCGGGTGAGTTGCGATTCCTGTTTCATAGGCGTAGGTTTAAGCCTGAGATCGCGCGCGAACCTTGACCCAAATCAAAGTAGTCCCATGACAGCCCATGACGTGCCTGAACTGTCGCATGAATGCGGCGACTGTCCGATCCGGCACCGTGCGGTTTGCGCGCGCTGCGAAAGCGATGAGTTGGAGACGCTGGAGCAGATCAAATATTACCGCAGCTATGAGGCGGGTCAGACGGTGGTCTGGTCGGGCGACAAGATGGATTTTGTCGCCTCGGTGGTGTCGGGCATCGCGACGCTGACACAGACGCTGGAGGATGGGCGCACGCAGATGGTGGGGCTGTTGCTGCCCTCGGATTTTGTCGGGCGGCCGGGGCGCGACAATGCGGCCTATAACGTGATTGCCACCACCGATCTGACCATGTGCTGTTTTCGCAAGAAACCGTTTGAGGCGATGATGGGGGCCACCCCGCATATCGCGCAACGCTTGCTGGAAATGACGCTGGACGAGCTGGATGCGGCGCGCGAATGGATGCTGCTGCTCGGCCGCAAGACCGCGCGCGAAAAGATCGCGAGCCTGCTCGCGATCATCGCGCGGCGCGATGCCAGTCTGAAGGTCAGCGCGGTGCGCGGGCGGATGAGCTTTGATCTGCCGCTGACGCGCGAGGCGATGGCCGATTATCTGGGGCTGACGCTGGAAACCGTCAGCCGTCAGGTCTCGGCGCTGAAGCGCGATGGGGTGATCGAACTGGACGGCAAACGTCACGTGACGATTCCCGACATTGACCGCCTGCTGCAGGAAGCGGGCGATGACAGTGACGGTGGTTTCGTCTCCTGACATCGGCGACCGCGCAGTGCGGTGAAACGGGGCCCGCGGGCCCCGCTTTCTTGGCCATTTTCGTTAGTGGGCCATCAGTACCGGCAGCGGGGCTGCCTCCAGCATGGAGCGGGTGGCGCCGCCCAGAATCGCTTCGCGGAAGCGCGAATGGCCATAGGCCCCCATCACCAGAAGGTCGGCATTGGTGTCGCGCATGTGCCGGATCAGCACGTCACTGACTTTCGGCAAGGTTTTGGCCAGGACCGAGATTTCACAGCTGATCCCGTGACGCGCGAGCATCTGGCTGAGCTGGCCGCCCGGGTCCGAGCGCTCTGGCCCGTGGGCGGGCGGGTCAATGACGGTGATGTCCACCAGATCTGCGGCCATCAGCAAGGGCATGGCGCTGCGGATGGCGGCCATGGCTTCGGCGCTTTGGTTCCAGGCAATGGTGACGCGCCGGGCTTTGGGCGCGGCATCGGCGCCCTTGGGCACCAGCAAGACCGGGACGCGCCCGTCAAAGAGGGCGGATTCCACCACCGCCTCGGCCTCGGAGGCGTGGCCGGTGCCATAGGGCTGGGCCAGCACCACCAGATCGGCAAAGCGGGCACGCAGCCCGACGAGCGAGCCGATCGCCCCCAACTGCACAACGGCAGTGTCCAAAGACCAGCGAATTTCCTCGCCTGCCAGCCGCTGGCGCAGCGCGGCCTCGGTGGCGCGCGCCTCGGTTTCGGCCTGATTGAGGGTTTCTTGCAGCAGATAGGCGCTGGCACCGGCGTAGTAATAGCCCGCCTGCGTGCGGTCGACGCCGAGGCACAGCACATCGAGATGCGCGTTTTCGGTGCGGGCGGTGGCAATCGCGACGTTCAGCTGGTCATGGGCGGCTGCGGCATCGCTGACAACGGTCAGAATGGTTTTATAGGCCATGGAGGGTCCTCCGGTTGCGAATTTCCTGTCAGCAGCTTCCCACGTTTTCCCCGCGCGTCCCTTGATCCCGATCAAGTGGTGAATTCTTTGTGAACTCGCCTTAGGCGTGTACTGTGCCGATATGTCACGCCCGCAGAAGGCGGATGACCGGAAATTGATGCAGATCAAGGCAGGGGCACGCCCTGCGAGAGAAAAGCAGGGACGTCGGGAAGTCTCCACCAGCTTGCGAGTCGGGGACCAGACGGGACGAAGGGACGCTATTCATGTGGGATTATTTGAAGCTGGTCGTGCTGGGGGGAATTGCGCTGCTGGCGGCGATCGCCGCCAATTACGCGCATGATCTGGCCTATATGGTGAATGCGCTGACGGTCATGCTGGCCGCGGCGATCACCTTCATCTGGGTGCTGCGGCACATGGACGAGGGCAGAATGCCTGCCCCGGCCAATGAATATAATGACGGGGTGATCCGCGCAGGCGTGATCGCCACCTCGCTTTGGGGGGTCGTGGGCTTTCTGGTCGGTGTGTTCATCGCCTTTGAGCTGGCCTTCCCCGAACTCAATATGTCGAATTTCGCACATGGCTATCTGAACTTCGGCAAGCTGCGGCCGCTGCACACTTCGGCGGTGATCTTTGCCTTTGGCGGCAACGCGCTGATCGCCTCGTCGTTCTATGTTGTGCAGCGCACCTCGGCGACGCGGCTCTGGGGCGGCAATGCCGGCTGGTTCGTGTTCTGGGGCTATAACCTGTTCATCGTGCTGGCGGCCACGGGCTATATCCTCGGCGCCACGCAATCCAAGGAATATGCCGAGCCGGAATGGTATGTCGACCATTGGCTGACCATCGTCTGGGTGGTGTATCTGCTGGTCTTCCTCGGCACGATTTTGAAGCGCCGCGAGCCGCATATCTATGTGGCAAACTGGTTCTATCTCTCGTTCATCGTCACCATTGCCATGCTGCATCTGGTCAACAACCTCTCGGTGCCGGTGTCGATCTTTGGCTCGAAATCCGTGCAGCTCTTCTCGGGCGTGCAGGATGCGATGACGCAATGGTGGTACGGCCATAACGCCGTGGGCTTCTTCCTCACCGCCGGTTTCCTCGGGATGATGTATTACTTCGTGCCGAAACAGGCCGAACGCCCGGTCTACAGCTACAAACTGTCGATCGTGCACTTCTGGGCACTGATCTTCCTCTACATCTGGGCCGGTCCGCACCATTTGCACTATACCGCGCTGCCCGACTGGGCCTCGACCCTGGGGATGGTTTTCTCGATCATGCTGTGGATGCCCTCCTGGGGCGGGATGATCAACGGTCTGATGACGCTCTCGGGCGCCTGGGACAAGCTGCGCACCGATCCGATCATCCGGATGATGGTGGTCTCCATCGGCTTCTACGGCATGTCGACCTTTGAAGGTCCGATGATGTCGATCAAGGCGGTGAACTCGCTCAGCCACTACACTGACTGGACGATTGGCCACGTGCATTCCGGCGCGCTCGGCTGGAACGGGATGATCACCTTCGGGATGCTCTATTTCCTCGTGCCGAAACTCTGGAACCGTCCGGCGCTCTATTCGCTGAAACTGGTCTCCTGGCACTTCTGGCTCGCCACCATCGGCATCGTGCTCTACGCGGCCTCGATGTGGGTGACCGGGATCATGGAAGGGCTGATGTGGCGCGAAGTGGATGCCAACGGTTTCCTCGTCAACACCTTTGCCGATACCGTTGCCGCGAAACATCCGATGTATGTGGTGCGCGGTCTGGGCGGGGTCATGTACCTCACCGGCGGGATCATCATGCTCTACAACCTCTGGGCGACGGTCGCCAAACAGCCCCGCGAGGCGGGTGCTGGTGTCGCCGCTGTGCCGGCAGAATAAGGGGGCCGGAAACATGGGACTTCTTGATAAACACGGCGTTCTGGAAAAGAACGCAACCCTGTTGCTCGCCGGCTCTTTGCTGGTGGTGACCATCGGCGGGATTGTTGAGATCGCACCGCTCTTCTACCTTGAGAACACCATCGAAAAGGTCGAAGGCGTGCGCCCCTACAGCCCGCTGGAACTGACCGGACGCGACATCTACGTCCGCGAGGGCTGCTATGTCTGCCACAGTCAGATGATCCGGCCGATGCGCGATGAAGTGCAGCGCTATGGCCATTACAGCCTCGCGGCGGAATCGATGTATGACCATCCGTTCCAATGGGGCTCCAAGCGCACCGGGCCGGATCTGGCCCGGGTGGGCGGGCGCTATTCCAACGCCTGGCATGTGGACCACCTGACCGATCCGCAATCGGTGGTGCCGGAATCGGTGATGCCGAAATACGGCTTCCTGGCCGACCGGCTGATCTCGCCCAAATACATCGAGGATCGGCTGAAGGCCGATGCGATGGTGGGCGTGCCCTATACCTCGGAGATGATCGAGGTGGCCAAGGCCGATTTCGCCGCGCAGGCCGATCCGGATGCCGATACCGACGGGCTCTTGTCGCGCTATCACGACGCGAATATCGGCAATTTCGATGGCCGTCCGGGGATCTCCGAGATGGACGCGCTGATTTCCTATCTTCAGGTGCTGGGCACGATGGTCGATTTCTCGACCTTCGAACCGGCCCCCAGCCGATAGGAGGGGCGGATGGATTATCATCTGTTGCGTGAGATTGCCGACAGCTGGGTGCTGTTGGCGCTGACGCTGTTCTTCGTGGCCGCCGTGGCCTGGGCCTGGCGCCCGGGCAGCCGCAGCGCCCATGACGACAGCGCAGCAATTCCGTTCCGGCATGATGACAGGCCCGCGCCTGCCCCCGCCCCCCGGGGCGATGCGGTGGCGCAGGGCAGCAACCGGGAAGCCCCGGCCAAGGAGGCGATGAAATGAGCAGGAAACCGATCACGACGAAAGCTGATCCTGATACCACCGGCCACAGCTGGGATGGCATTCAGGAGTTCAACAACCCGCTTCCGCGCTGGTGGCTCTATACCTTCTACATCTGCATCATCTGGGCGCTGGGCTATACGGTCCTCTATCCGGCCTGGCCGCTGTTGACCGGCGCCACGCCGGGGATCCTCGGCGCCTCGACCCGCGCCGATGTGGCGGCCGAGATTCAGCGCTTTGCCGATGCGAACGGGCCGATCGAGGCCAAGCTGGTGGCCACCGATCTGACCGCGATTGCGGCGGATCCGGAGCTGGAGACCTTTGCGCAAAACGCAGGTGCCGCGGTCTTTGGCACCTGGTGCGCGCAGTGCCACGGCTCGGGCGCCGAGGGGAACAAGGGCTATCCCAGCCTGTTGGACAATGACTGGCTCTGGGGCGGCACGATCGAGGATATCCACACCACGATCACCCATGGCATCCGCAACACCACCGATGCCGATGCGCGCTATTCGCAGATGCCCGCCTTTGGCAAGGATGAGCTGCTCGACAAGGATCAGATCGCGGCGGTGGTACAGCATGTGCGGCAGATCTCGGGTCAGGAGTTTGACGCCGGGCTGGCCGCAACGGGCGCGCAGGTCTTTGCCGACAATTGCGTCGCCTGCCATGGTGAAGACGGCAAGGGGATGCGCGAGCAGGGCGCGCCGAACCTGACCGACAAGATCTGGCTCTATGGCGGCGATGTGGCCACGCTGACCGAGACGGTGACCAATGCCCGCTTCGGGGTGATGCCGGCCTGGACGGGCCGTTTGTCCGAGGCCGAGATTCGCGCCGTGGCGAGCTATGTCCACAGCCGGGGCGGTGGCGAGTAAACCCGCGCCGCATGCGAAACGGAGGGCCCCTTTCGGGGCCCTTTTGTCTTTTCCGGCGCCTTCCTTGCGTGACGCAGATCTATTGGGCGCCAATCCGGCACCGGTGCATGTCCGGTGGACCTGCATATCGGACGGGCCAGCAGACCGGATGGGCCGGTTGATTCAGGTCAATGTGGCGCCGCGCTGTCTGACCTACCGTCGCTTTTGACAGGGGCCCCGGTCCCCGTCATGGCCCGGCTCCCCGACCTGTTCGCGCGTTTCCTGGGGGGCCGGTGCCCATCCTCATCACCGTCACAATGCCTTGTCCCCGCGTCCTGCGACGCCCTGCCGCAGGCGCCGGGGGCCGCAGGACGCCCCTAAATTCTACATTTTTGACACATGTCAAAGTGCAGGGGCGGGGCGCATACTAAGCCACGCTGAGCACATCCCAGCCAACGGAGAAGAACCGTGAGCACCCCCGAAGCGACCCCGCTCTATGCCGCCCGTGAACCGATCTTTCCACGCCGCGTCTCGGGCAAATTCCGCAACCTCAAATGGGTGCTGATGGCGCTGATGCTCGGGGTCTATTACCTCTTGCCGCTGATCCGCTGGGACCGGGGTCCGGCGATGCCGGATCAGGCGGTGCTGGTGGATCTGGCGAACCGGCGATTCTTCTTTTTCATGATCGAGATCTGGCCGCATGAATTCTATTTCGTGGCGGGCCTGTTGATCATGGCGGGGCTGGGGCTGTTTTTGTTCACCTCGGCGCTGGGCCGGGTCTGGTGCGGCTATGCCTGTCCGCAGACCGTCTGGACCGACCTTTTCATTCTGGTCGAGCGCTGGGTGGAGGGCGACCGCAACGCCCGGCTGCGGCTCTTCCACCAAAAGATGAACTTTCGCAAATTCCGGCTGCGGGCCACGAAATGGACGCTCTGGCTTCTGATCGGCCTCGCCACCGGCGGCGCTTGGGTGTTCTATTTCACCGATGCACCGACGCTGGCACGGGATCTGGTCACCGGCCAGGCCAGCATGATCGCCTATGGCACCATGGCCTTCCTGACGCTGACCACCTTTTTCTTTGGCGGTTTCGCGCGCGAGCAGATCTGCATCTACGCCTGCCCCTGGCCGCGGATTCAGGCGGCGATGATGGATGAAGACACGCTGACCGTCGCCTATCGCGACTGGCGCGGAGAGCCGCGCGGCAAGCACCGCAAGGTTGAGGATGCCAGTGCCGAGCGGCAGGGCGATTGCATCGACTGCATGGCCTGCGTCAATGTCTGCCCGATGGGGATCGACATCCGCAACGGCCAGCAGATGGAGTGCATCACCTGCGCGCTTTGCATTGATGCCTGCGACGATGTGATGGACAAGATCGGCAAGCCGCGCGGGCTGATCGATTATATCGCGCTGAAGGATGAATCGCTGGAGCGCGCGGGCGGGCACCCCAAACAGGTGTGGAAACACATTTTCCGGCCGCGCACGCTGCTCTATTTCACCCTCTGGGGCGGGATTGGCATCGGCCTTGTGGTGGCGCTGTTCATGCGCTCTCCCATCGAGTTCAACGTGACCCCGGTGCGCAAACCGCTCTATGTCATGCAATCCGACGGCACGATCCGCAACACCTATGAGATCCGCCTGCGCAACATGCAGCCCTTTGAGCATCCGTTCCGCATCTCGGTGACGGCAGCGCCGGGGGTGGAGGAGCATCTGCACCTGACGATCGAGGATGTTCTGGGTAATGTGGTGACTGTGCCTGCGGATGCGACGCAGCCCAACCGGATTTACATTGATGCCGAACCGGGCAGCGATCCGGCGACGGAAAAGCGCAGCGAAATCCGGCTCTGGGTCGAGGATCTGACCGGGCATGACCGGGTCAGCGTCGATACCATCTTTAACGGGAAGGAAGAGTAAGATGACTTCGCAACTGACCGGCCCCAAGGTTCTGGCCATTGTGGTGACCGCCTTTGGCATCATCATCGCCGTCAATCTGGTGATGGCATGGAAGGCGGTCTCGACCTTTCCGGGGCTGGAGGTGGCCAATTCCTATGTTTCGTCGCAAACCTTCGACGCCGAGCGCAAGGCGCAGATCGCCTTGGGCTGGACGGCGACCCCCGCCTATGAAGACGGCGTGCTGACGCTGACGGTGCGCGATGCGGAGGGCTATCCGGCGCAGATCGCCAGCATGAGCGCGCTGGTGGGCCGCACCACCAATGTCAGCCAGGATGTGACCCCCGATTTCACCTATGCCAACGGCACTTACACCGCGCCGCTGCATCTGGATAAGGGCGCCTGGCTGATGCATTTTGAGGCGCATGCGGTGGATGGCACGCTGTTCCGGCAGCGTCTGGACTTTCATGTGAGGGGCTGAACCATGTCCGCGTCTGTGGCCGCCACCCGCATCGCCGATTTTGCTGCGGTCTCCGACCGGCTCCCGGCGGATGACCGTCAGGGGGTGGACCATGCCCCGGATGACGGAAAGCTTGGGGACGGAACGCTTGGGGGCGGGGGCCTTGGCGACGGGGGTCTTGAGGCTGGGGAGTTTGGGGAGGGGGGGCTGTCGTTTGCCGCCTGTCCGGCCTGTGCGGCCGCGCCTTCGGCGCAGGATATGGCGCGCGCCGCGGCACCGCGCGACAGCAGCCTGATGCTCTCGCTGCCCACCGCGCATTGCGCGGTCTGCATCACCGATGTCGAGCGCGCCTTGCAGGCGCATCCCGGCGTGCGCTCGGCGCGGGTCAATCTGACGCTGAAACGGGTCAGCGTGGCCGCCGATCCGGGGGTGGAGGCGGCGGCGCTGGTCGCCCGCCTCGCCGATATCGGCTATGAGGCGCATGAGCTGGACACCGGGCTCCTGTCCTCGACCGAGGCGGACCGGCGGGGGCGCGATATCCTGATGCGGATCGGCGTGTCGGGCTTTGCCATGATGAACATCATGCTGCTTTCGGTCGCGGTCTGGTCGGGGGCAGGGGATGCCACGCGCGACCTGTTCCACTGGATTTCCGGGGCCATTGCCCTGCCGACGGTGGTGTTCGCCGGGCAGCCTTTCTTCAGTTCGGCTTGGGCCTCGCTGAAGGCGCGGCGGCTGGGGATGGATGTGCCGATCTCGCTGGCGATCATCCTGGCCTCCTCGATCTCGGTTTTCGAGACGGCGCATTCCGGCGCGCATGTCTATTTCGACGCGGCGGTGATGCTGACCTTCTTCCTGCTGGTCGGGCGCTATCTCGACTACCGCACCCGCGCGGTGGCCCGTTCCGCCGCCGAGGAGCTGGCGGCGCTGGAGGTGCCCCGCGCGACGCGGCTGACCGGGGCCGGTGAAGAGGTGGTTTCGGTGGGTGATCTGCGGGCGGGCGATGTCATCCGCGTGCGGCCGGGCGGCCGGATCCCCGCTGACGGGGTGGTGCTCTCGGGCACGAGTGAGATTGACCGCTCGCTGTTGACGGGCGAGAGCCTGCCGGTCTGGGCGGGCGTCGATGTGGCGCTCTCGGCGGGGGAAGTGAATCTGACCGGGCCGCTGACCCTGCGGGTGACGGCGGCGGGGCGCGACAGTTCGCTGCACCGGATGGCCGATCTGGTTGCGGCGGCGGAATCCGCCCGCAACCGCTATACCTCGCTCGCCGAACGGGCGGCGCGGATCTATTCGCCCGGGGTGCATCTGTTGTCCTTCGCGAGTTTTGCGGGTTGGCTCTGGGTCAGCGGCGGCGATGTGCGGCTGGCGGTGAATATTGCGGCGGCGGTGCTGATCATCACCTGCCCCTGCGCGCTGGGCCTTGCGGTGCCTGCCGTCGTCACGGCGGCCAGTGGCAAGCTGTTTCGCGCCGGGCTTTTGATCAAGGATGGCACCGCGCTTGAGCGGCTGGCCGAGGTGGATTGCGTGGTCTTTGACAAGACGGGCACGCTGACGCTCGGCCTGCCGGACCCGGTGGATCTGGCCGAACTGCCGCAGGGCGACCTGGCGGTGGCGGTGGCGCTGGCGGCGGGGTCTTCGCATCCCTTGTCGCAGGCGCTGGTGCTGGCGGCGCAGCGGCTGCGCGTGTTGCCCGCCCCGGTGACCGAGTTGCGCGAAGTGCCCGGCTCGGGTGTCGAGGGGATCTGGCAGGGGTTGCCGGTGCGGCTGGGCCGCGCGGGCTGGCTTGGCGCAGAGACGCCAGAGGGGGCGGGCACGGCGAGCTGGCTGCAGATCGGCGCTTCGGCGCCGCAAGCGATCCGCTTTACCGATCAGCTGCGCCCGGGTGCCGCGCAGGCGGTGCGGGAATTGCAGGCGATGGGCAAGACGGTGCATCTGCTCTCAGGCGACACGCCGGGGGCGGTGGCGCCCCTGGCTGCGGAACTCGGCATCCCCAATTGGCGGGCGGGCGTGTTGCCGGGCGACAAGGCCGCCGCCATCGCCGCGCTGACCGCCGCCGGGCATCGGGTGCTGATGGTGGGCGACGGGCTGAACGACACGGCGGCCCTTGCGGGGGCGCATGTCTCGATCTCGCCCGCCTCCGCGCTGGATGCGGCGCGGGCGGCGTCCGATATCGTGTTGCTCGGGCAGGATATGGCCCCGGTGGCGATGGCGGTGCGGATGGCGGTGGTCGCCCGCCGCCGGATCAAACAGAACTTCGGAATTTCGATCGCCTATAATATCGTGGCGGTGCCCTTTGCGATTGCCGGTTTTGCCACGCCGCTGGCGGCGGCATTGGCCATGTCTCTCTCGTCGATCACCGTGTCGCTGAACGCCTTGCGGCTGAAATAATACCCCTGACCTTTCGCCCCTCGGGGCCAAGCCTGAAATGAGAAACCGATGGACGCACTCGTCTATTCCATACCAATCTCGCTGCTTCTCGGGGGTGTTGGCCTCGGGGCGTTCTTCTGGGCATTGCGCAGCCGCCAATACGAAGACCCCAAGGGCGACAGCGAGCGGATTCTGTCGGATGAATGGGACGATCATCCGCGCCCCTGAGCGCACCCCGCTGCCACCATGGAAAAAGCCGCATCCCATCGGATGCGGCTTTTGTCATTTGCAGGGCGGGGGAGGGGGCCCGGGGAGGGGGCCAAGGGAGGGGGGCTCAGGGGCCCACCACCTCGCATTTGCCGGTGCGGGCAACCAGGCGGCGGCAGGCCAGGGTGGCCATATCCTCGGTCAGGCCGACGAAATTCGCCTCAAACCCGGTGGGACGGTGCGCCACTTTGCGCAGCGCATCGCCGAGCGTGTCGCTTTCGACAAGGGCGGTCTGCAGCAGCACGCGTTCCGCCTGGAACTGCGACGGGTATTTCCCGAGGTTGATGCTCCAGTTGCGCCCGCCCGAGGTCGAAATCCGCGCCACCACTTCCTGTTCGCGTTGCGGCGCGGCGGCCGGGGCCAGCCCGGTGAGAATCATGGTGCCGGGGGTCTTCGGGGCGGCCAAGGCCGCGGTCTCGGGCTGTGCGGCGGTCGATTGGACGAATTTCGCGCCGGTGTCACCCGTCACCGCTTGCCCTTGCATCTCGGCATGGGCGATGGCGGCCAGTTTCAGCGTCTCAGGCTGCACCGCGCTCGTCTGGGCAAAGCCCTGCACGGCGGGCAGCGCACTGTCGGCGGGCGCGGCTGCGGTGGGGGCGACGGGGGCAGGTTCGGCGGTGGCCATCTGCACCGGCGCCGCTTCGGGCACGGCGGCCAGACGGCGGGGGGCGAGAACCGGACGCGGGCTGGCGGCAAGGGCAAAATCCTCGGCCTCAACGGCCAGCGGGCTGTCCACAGCCTCTTCAGCCTCGGCGAGGGCGGCCTCGAGCACCGGAGCCTCTTCGGCAACCGCAACCGCCACGGCGGCAGGCGCGGTGGTTGCCGGGGCCTCTGCCATCGCCAGAGCGATGCTGTCCACGACCGATGCCTGCGCGGCGGCCACGGCGGCGGCCACGGCATCGGCATCATGGCTGATGGTGCCCGGACGGGCCGGGGGCCGCGGGCTGCGGTCGACGGCGGCGACCATGCGGATGATCTTGCCCGCGCCGCCCGCTTCGTCGTCTTGCGTGGTTTCGGGACCCGCCGGGGCATCCAGCGCGCCTGAGGCCATCAATGCGGCGGAAGCCGGGGGCTTTTCTTTCACGTTCTTCGGCGCACGTGCAAAGCCCAGATCCAGGAGCTCTTTCATCTTGTTGTCGCGCGCCGGGGTCGAGGTGCCGCCGAGCACGGTCGCAACGATGCGCACGCCGTCGCGTTCCGCCGAGGCGGTCAGGTTGAAGCCCGCGGCATTGGTGAAGCCGGTCTTGATGCCGTCGGCACCCTTGTACGAGGAGAGAATGCGGTTGTGGCTGTAGACGGTGGCAATGCCCGCGTCCGCCGACTTGCGCGAGAAGATGTTGTAATATTGCGGGAAATCATAGAACAGCCGCCGCCCCAAAACCGTCATGTCATGGGCGGTGCTCAGGTGGCCCGAAGCGGTCAGCCCGTTGGCGTTCTTGAAGGTGGTGTCGTTCATCCCCAGCGATTTGGCGGTCTGGGTCATCCGGGCGGCGAACTTCGGCTCGGAGCCGGAAATCGCTTCGCCGATGGCAGTCGCGGCATCATTGGCAGATTTGATGGCGGCGGCGCGAATCAGATAGCGCAGGGCGATGCTTTGCCCCGGTTTCAACCCAATGCGCGAGGGGGCCTGATTGGCGGCGTTCGAGGTGATCTTGACCTTGGTGTCGAGGGTGATTTCACCGCGCTCGATCGCCTGAAAGGCGATGTACAGCGTCATCATCTTGGTCAGCGAGGCCGGATGCAGCCGCGCGCCGGAATTGGTTTCATAAAGCACCTCTCCGGTGCGCGCATCCATCACATAGGCCGCAAACGGTGCCGCCAGCACCATCGCCGGCATCACCACGAGACACAATGCTAACAGCCCTTGACGGACCCAGCTCGACAGCCTGGTCACGGTATCTGCCCCTCATTTTCGTGGCCCCTATTTTTCTGGGGCTTTACTGCTCTGACCAAAGTCTAGCATGAACACACCACCGTGAAAACAACGATATTTCAAGGGGTTTGCCCCGTTTGTTCACACAATCTCTGCGGGTGTGCGCTAGATTTAGTGTCAGATTGACAGGGCGCCCACTAAATCAATGCGTCAACCTATCCAAAAGCCGGGGAAGCTGCGCAATATCGGATAGGTCGGCATAGCGCGGATGCCCGCCGGGTGCTTCGGCGTGTTCAATCGCCCAAGGGGTGCCATGTGGCACGAAAACGCCAAAACCCCCCGCTTCAATCATCGGAAGCACGTCAGATTTCATCGAATTTCCCACCATCAGCCCCTCGGCGGCCCCGGTGCCATGCTGCGCGAAGATCCGCGCATAGACCGGCGGGGTTTTCTCGGAAACGATCTCGACCGCGTCAAACAACTCGCCCAGACCCGATTGCGCCAGCTTGCGCTCCTGATCCAGCAGATCGCCTTTGGTGATCATCACCAGCCGGTAGGAATCACTCAGCTGCGCGACCGTCTCGCGCACATGCGGCAACAGCTCGATCGGGTGGCGCAGCATTTCCTGTCCGGCGGCGATGATTTCCGCGATGACGCTGGCGGGCACGCGGGCCTCGGTGACCTCAATCGCGGTTTCGATCATCGAGAGCATGAAACCTTTGATGCCGAATCCGTAATGGCCGATGTTGCGCCGCTCGGCTTCCAGCAGCCGCTCGGCCAGCGGGTCGGCATCGGTGTACTCGCGCAGCAGATCGGCGAAATGCGCCTGTGTCAGCTGGAAAAAACGCTCGTTGTGCCAGAGCGTGTCATCGGCATCAAAGCCCAGTGTGGTGATCGGCATCCTGCCCCCCTTTCGGCCTTTCATGGCGGCTGCGGCCGGGCCGGGCAAGGGGGCGAAAGCGCCTTGGCGCAGCTTGGCCCTTTTCTCACCACAAAATGAGACTATATTGCGCGGCACCCCCGATGAAAATCGCGCAATACGTGACAGCCCGTTCAGGAGAGAGCCTTGACCTATTTTCCCGTCATGATGGCCGACCGTCAGGACGATCCTGAAGGCGATATGGGTCTGGCCACCAAGACCAAGCCCAAAACCCAGCGTCCGCCGATGTATAAGGTGATGCTGCTGAATGATGATTACACGCCGATGGAATTCGTCGTGCATATTCTGGAGCGGTTCTTTGGCCTCAGCCATGCGCAGGCCTTCGAGATCATGCTGACCGTGCACAAGCGCGGTCTGGCGGTGGTGGGGGTTTTCTCGTTTGAGGTGGCCGAAACCAAGGTGGCGCAGGTGATGGATTTTGCCCGCCGGCATCAGCACCCGTTGCAATGCACCATGGAAAAGGAATAGGGGCAGCGTTTCGCGCCCCTTTCCCTGACGCAGGCCTTTCGCACTTCGGCCCGTCCCTCACACCACAAGGCATCTGACATGAGCGATCCCCGCATTTCCCTGGCCCTCACCGCGCCGGGCGCCTTGCCCGAGGCCGGACGCATTCTGGTGTTGGGCCCGCGCGCCGAGACCGATCTGAGCGATTTGCCGCGCGATCGGTTGGTGCTGGTGCAGGGCTTTGCCCCCGATCACGCCCGCCTGACCGCGCAGGGCTATACGGTGGTGCCCGCGCTGGGGGATGAGGCTGATTTTGCCGCCGCACTGGTGTTCTTGCCGCGCGCCAAGGCCGAGGGTCGCGCTTTGGTGGCCACGGCCGCTGCGCGCTGCCACCCCGGTGCGCCGATCTGGATTGATGGCGCCAAGACCGATGGCGTCGATTCCATTCTCAAGGATCTGCGCGCCCGGGCCGAGGCGATTGGGCCGGTGGGCGAGCCGTTTTCCAAGGCGCATGGCAAGATCTTCCGGATCACCCCGCCCTCCGGCGACAGCCTCGCCGATTGGCAGGCCAAGTCCTTTGAACCCGCGCCCGGCTTCATGACACTGCCGGGGGTTTTCTCGGCCGAAGGCGTTGACCGCGGCTCGGCGCTGCTGGCGGCGGCTTTGCCCGCAAAACTGCCGGGCCGTGTGGCGGATCTGGGCGCGGGCTGGGGCTGGCTCTCGGCGCAGATCCTGACACGGGCGGGGGTCGATCATCTGGATCTGGTTGAGGCGGACCACACGGCGCTCGATTGCGCGCGCCGCAACATCACCGATCCGCGCGCGGCCTTTCACTGGGCCGATGCGACCGGCTGGCTGCCCGAGGCGCGCTATGGCGCGGTGGTGATGAACCCGCCCTTCCATGTCGCGCGCGTGGCCGAGCCGCAGCTTGGGGCCGCCTTCATCCGCGCGGCGGGGGCGATGCTCTCGCTCTCGGGCACGCTGTACATGGTGGCGAACCGGCATCTGCCCTATGAGCCGGTGTTGCGCCAGCATTTCCATGAGGTTGAAGAGCTGGGCCGCGATCCGGGTTTCAAGCTGTTCCGGGCGGCCAAGCCCATCGTCGGGGCGGGCAAGGTGGCGCCGGTGGCAGCCGCCAAACCGCAGCGGCGGCGTGCGCCTCGCGTCGGGCGCTAACATCGGCTATTCTGCACCGCAGAATCGACGGCAGACCTGACAAAGGGGCACCATGTCACTCTCAATTTCCGGCAAGACGGCCATCGTAACCGGCGCCGCCCATGGGATCGGGCTGGCCATCGCCCGGCATTTCCTCGACCGGGGCGCCAATGTGATGTTCGCCGACATCGATGAGGCGAAGCTGAGCGCCGAAGTGGGCGATGCCGCCGCCGCCGAAGGCCCCGCGCGCTATTTCGCCGGGGATCTGTGCCAAAAGCTGACGGTGAACAACCTGCTTTCGGCCACCATCGACGCCTTTGACCGCATCGACATTCTGGTCAATGCCGCCCGCGTCGTGGCGCCCTGCGATCCGGTCTGCACCGAAGAGGATGTGCTCGATCAGATGCTGCGGCAGAATCTGTTCGCGGGGCTGCGCCTGTCGCAGATGACCGCGCGGCGGATGATGGCGCTGGCGGAAAAGGAAGAACGCACCGGCGGCGGCATCGGCGCGATTATCAACATCAACACGCTGGCCGGGCGTCTCGTGCAGCCCGATCTGCTGGCCTATTCGGTGGCGAGTGCGGCGCAGGATCAGGCCACGCGCAGCCTCGCGGTGGCGCTGGCGCCGCATGGGATCCGGGTCAACGGTCTGGCCTTTGGCAGTGTGATGAGCGCCAGCCTGCAAAATGCCCTGCGCGAAAACGCCGACCTGCGCGCGACCATTGTTGCGGGCACGCCGCTGGGCCGGATCGGCGCGGCGAATGAGCTGGTCGAGGCGGTGCAGTTTCTGGCCTCGCCGGGAGCGAGCTTCATGACCGGGCAGATCCTGACGGTGGATGGCGGGCGCAGCCTGCTCGACCCGGTGCAGGTTCCGTATTTCTGATATTATCCGGCTTGGGCCCGGCCGGGCCCGGCTTGGGTCTGAGTTGCGCCCGGCTTGGGTCCGGCTTCGGGCGCGCGGCGGTCACCGCGGCGCGCCCTTTTCGTTACTTCGGCTCTTCGGGATAGGCGATGCGGCAGGCGTTGACCTGCGCTTCCGCCGCGCGGCTCAGTTCCGCCACCTTGACGCGCAGCCCGTCGCGTTTGCGGGTTTCGGCGGCGGGATCTATCGCGACCTGACGGCGCTTTGTGACGGTGTAATCGTCAAGGCAGGGATGCGAGGGCAGCTCGACGACCTTGCCGTCCTTGTCCACCACGCTGCCGCCGCCACAGGTCGTCCAACGCGTGACGGTTTCCTCATATTCCTCCCAGGCATAGCCGCGTGCCAGGTTGCCCTCCACCTCGCCCAGCAGCTTTTGCACGCTGCGCAATTCGCGGGTGGAGCGGTTGATGCATTGCTCCTGTGGCGTGCCGCAGGCCGTGAGCAGCAGGGCCAGCGCCAGCGGGGCGGCGATAAGGGTACGGGTGCGGGTGAGCGGTGACATGGGATCCTCCGGCGATCTCCCTCCACCATGGCGCGGGCAGGGGGGAAACGCAATTCCCCCGGCGGCGGCTGCCTGCTAGAGAGGGACATATCATTTCGAGACAAAGGCCCGACGCATGGATTCCGCCCCGGATTTTACCGCCGAAAAGACCGACAGCGCCCAATGGTTCCGCACTCTGCGCGACCGGATCTGCGCGGCGTTCGAGGCGCTGGAGGACAGCCAGACCGAGGGGCCGACCGCCAGCCTGCCCGCCGGGCGGTTCGAGCTGACCCCGACCAGCCGCAGCGCGCCCGACGGGTCGGATGCGGGCGGCGGGCTGATGAGCGTGATGCGCGGCGGCCGGGTGTTTGAAAAGGTGGGCGTGAACATCTCGACCGTGCATGGCGTCTTGGGCGAGCGGGCGCAAAAGGCGATGGCGGCGCGCGGCGTGCCGGGGATGGACCGCGATCCGCGGTTCTGGGCCAGCGGCATCTCGCTGGTGGCGCATATGCAAAACCCGCAGGTGCCCGCCGTTCACATGAACACGCGGATGTTCTGGACGCCGCATGCCTGGTGGTTTGGCGGCGGGGCCGACCTCAACCCCTGCCTCGAATATGCCGAGGATACCGCGCATTTCCATGCCGGGATGCAGGCGGCGTGCGACGCGCATGACGCGGGCTATTATGCGCGCTTCAAAGCCTGGGCGGATGAGTATTTCTATGTGCCGCACCGGGGCCGGGCGCGCGGCGTCGGCGGCATTTTCTATGATGATCTGAACACCGGCAATTGGGCGGCGGATTTCGCCTTCACGCAATCGGTGGGGGCGGCCTTTCTGCCCGCCTATTTGCCGTTGGTGGAAAAACGCCGCACCGCGCCTTGGTCCGAGGCGGACAAGGAGGCGCAACTGGTGCATCGCGGTCTCTATGCCGAATACAATCTCGTCTATGACCGGGGCACCAAATTCGGCCTCGAATCGGGCCATGATGCCAATGCGGTGCTGATGAGCCTGCCGCCGATGGCCAAGTGGATCTGAGCCCCGGGGGCCGGCAGCGGCCGTCCCTTCTGCCGCGGGCGGGCGTCAGGCCCGCTCATCCTTGGGGCTGCCCATCACCACATAAGAGGTCAGCGCGCTGACCTGTGGCAGGGTGCCCAGCACTTCGGTGTGGAAATGCTTGTAGGCCGCCAGATCCGCCGCCTCGACCCGCAAGATATACTCAAACGTGCCGGTGATGTTGTGGCATTCGCGCACCTCGGGCGCGCGGCTGATCGCGCGCTCAAACGCCTCTTGCGCGGCCTTGGTGTGCAGCGAGAGGCCCACGGTGATATAGGCGACAAAGGTGATGCCGCGCGCGGCCGGGTTCACCACCGCGCGGTAGCCGGTGATCACGCCGCGCCGCTCCAGCTCCTGCACCCGCCGCAGACAGGCCGAGGCAGAGAGGCCGACCCGTTCTGCCAGCTCCAGATTGGAAATCCGCCCCTCGCGCGAGAGGATTTGCAATATCTTGTCGGTGGTGGCGTCTGATTTGGTCATAAGTTGTGAAAATAGAGCATTCGCGCCATGAATGACAATTCAATTGCGAAGTAGCGGGCGTATTGTTGCGCCATGAGCCATGAAATCCTCTTTGCCCTTGCGGCCTTCGCCTTCGTCTCCTCGATCACGCCGGGGCCGAACAATCTGATGCTGATGACCTCGGGGGCGAATTTCGGCCTGCGGCGGACGGTGCCGCATTCGCTGGGGGTGGCCTTAGGCTTTTGTCTGATGATCTTTCTGCTTGGGCTGGGCGCGGCGCGGCTGTTTCAGACGGTGCCGCAGGCCTGGACCGTGCTGAAAGTGCTCAGCATCCTCTATATGGTCTGGCTGGCCTGGAAGATGCTGCATGCGGCGGCGCCCGGATCGGTGGCCTCGGCGCGGGCCAAGCCGTTTACCTTCGTGCAGGCGGCGGCCTTTCAATGGGTGAACCCCAAGGCCTGGGCGATGGCGCTGACCGCGATTTCCGCCTATCTGCCGCTGCCCGGTGTGCTGGGGGTCCTGGTGATGGTGGTGATTTTCGGGGTGATCAACCTGCTGTCGGTGAATGTCTGGGTGGTGATGGGCATGGGGATGGCGCGGTTTCTGGCCGACCCGCGCCGGTTGCGCATTTTCAACGGGGTGATGGCGGTTCTGCTTCTCGCCTCACTGGCCCCGGTGCTTCTTGGCGGCGCCCCCGCGCCATAACCCCGCTTAATCCCGCCGCCGTGACAAAGAGGCCGCGCAGGGGCATAGCCAGCGGGGGGGACGATGTGATAAGGCTCGACAAGTCGCGTTTTTGCCTGTAGAGGGCGCGATCTTATCCCGTGGGGCCGCCGGTTCCGCGCCGCTACCCCGTTGCCGCGCCCCCCGCGCCGCCGATTTTCCGAAAGTGACCCGATGACTCAAGTTGATGGCCTGCATGCCGCTTTGCCCAAGCCCCTGTCCGAGGCTTTGGCCGCCAAAGGCTATGCGAGCCTGACCCCTGTTCAAGCCGCCGTTCTGGAACCCGAGTATGAAGGCGCTGACCTTCTGGTCTCGGCGCAGACCGGCTCGGGCAAAACGGTGGCCTTTGGCATGGCGATGGCCCGTGGCATTCTGGGCGACGCCGAGCGTTTCCGCGCCGCCGACCTGCCGCGCGCGCTGATCATTGCGCCGACCCGCGAGCTGGCGATGCAGGTGAAGCGCGAGCTGGAATGGCTTTACGCCCCCACCGGCGCCGTGATCGCCGCCTGTGTCGGCGGCATGGATGCCCGCGCGGAACGCCGCGCGCTGGAACGCGGCGCGCATATCGTTGTGGGCACCCCGGGCCGGATCTGTGACCACATGCGCCGCAACGCGCTCGATCTGTCGGAGCTGCAGGTTGCAGTGCTGGACGAGGCCGATGAGATGCTGGATCTCGGCTTCCGCGAAGATCTGGAGTTCATCCTTTCCGCAGCGCCGGAAGAGCGCCGCACGCTGATGTTCTCGGCCACCGTGTCGAAAGACATCGCGCGTCTCGCGGGCAGCTTCCAGCGCGATGCGAAACGCATCTCGACCGTGTCGGACCGTCAGCAACACGTCGATATCGAATACCGCGCGATTCTGGTGGACAATTCCGACCGCGAGAATGCTATCGTCAACATCCTGCGTTTCTACGAAGCCAAGACCGCGCTGGTCTTCTGCTCGACCCGCGCGATGGTGACGCATCTGAGCACGCGTTTCCTGAATCGCGGTTTCCAGGTCGTCTCGCTCTCGGGCGAGCTGAGCCAGGCCGAGCGCAGCCATGCCTTGCAGGCGATGCGCGATGGCCGGGCCCGCGTTTGTATCGCCACCGATGTCGCCGCCCGTGGCATCGACTTGCCGGGGCTGGAACTGGTGGTGCATGCCGATCTGCCGGTGAACAAAGAGGCGCTCTTGCACCGTTCGGGCCGGACCGGCCGTGCGGGCTCCAAGGGCGTTTCGGCGATCGTTGTGCCGTTCAATGCGCGCAAAAAGGCCGAGCGTCTGCTCGGCTTTGCCGGGATCACCGCGACCTGGGCCGCAGCGCCCACCGCCGAGGAAGTCAACGCCCGTGACGTCGACCGCCTCCTGGCCGATCCGGTGCTGACCACCCCGGTCTCCGAGGATGAGGCGGCTTTGGTCGCCACCCTGATGAACACCTATGACGCCGAGGCTCTGGCCGCTGCCGTGATGCGCCAGTATATGGCGCAGCGGTCCGCGCCCGAGGATATTTCGGCGACGAATGTCGATGGTCCGAAACCGCGCGAGCGGGCGGAATTTGGCAACAGCCTCTGGGTCAGCCTGTCGGTCGGCCACACGGGCCGCGCCGATCCGCGCTGGCTCCTGCCGATGCTCTGCCGGGCGGGCGATCTCTCGCGCCGCGACATCGGGGCGATCCGCGTGCAGGAAAACGCCACCACGGTGCAGATCCATGCCGATGCCAGCAGCCGTTTCCTGGCCGCGATTGGCGCCGACAAGATGCTGGAAGATGACATCAAGGTCTCGGTGATGGATGCGGCCCCGGCGAATATCGACGGCCCGCAGGCCCGTGCGCCGCGCTTTGACAAAGATGCAGGCGAGCGTCCGGCGCGCAGCTATGGCGACAAACCGTCCTATGGTGACAAACCCGCCCGCGCTTACGGTGACAAGCCCGCTTACGGCGACAAGCCGGCCCGCGCCTATGGCGATAAGCCCGCATATGGTGACAAACCGGCCCGCGCTTATGGCGACAAGCCCGCCTATGGCGACAAACCGGCGCGCAGCTATGGCGACAAGCCGGCCTATGGCGACAAACCGGCCTATGCGGACAAGAAACCGCATCGCAAAGGCCCTTCGGCGGAGGGAGCCGAGGGCAAGACCTGGGCGAAACCCGCCAGCCGTCCGGCCAAATCGGCCTGGACCCCGGAAGGTGAAGCCATGGCCGATCCGCGCCCGGCAAAACCCGCAGGCAAGGGCGCGATGCCGGCCTGGAAATCCGGCCCCAAAGCCGGGAAACCGGCGGCCAAATTCGGCAAACCGGCTGGTGCTGGCGGCAAGAGCTTCAAGCCGAAAAACCGCGACTGATCTGCGGGGCTGACATGAAAAAACGCGGGTCCCTCGGGGCCCGCGTTTTGCATATCAGCGCCTGTAGGTGCCAGAGGGCGCCCGCCGGGATTATTTCCCGGCGCGCACGGTCTCGATCATCAGCGCCACATTCTCGGGGTCCGCATCGGGGGTGATCCCATGCCCGAGGTTGAAGATATGCGGCCCCTTCGAGAAGGCCTCGACGATGCGCCGGGTTTCGCGCACCAGATCCTCGCCGCCGGTCACCATATGGCGGGGATCGAGATTGCCCTGCACGCAGCCCGAGCTTTGCACATTCGCCGCTGCCCAATCGGCGGAAACGGAATTGTCGAGCGCCACGCAATCGGCCCCGGTTGCCTTGGCAAAGCCCGCATAGCGCGGCCCCGCCTCACGCGGGAAGGCAATCACCGGCAGGCCGGGATGCCGGGCCTTCAGTTCGGTGATGATCTTTTTCGCGGGCGCCAGGGCGAAATCGTCGAAATCTGTCCCTTTCAGGCTGCCCGCCCAGCTGTCAAACAGCTTGATCACTTCGGCCCCCGCCAGCACCTGCTGCGAGAGATATTCGATGGTGCTCTCGGTCAAGAGATCAATCAGCGCCGAGAAGGTCGCCCGGTCTGCCTGCATCAAGGTATGCGCCGGGCCCTGATCCTTGGTGCCGCGCCCGGCGATCATATAGGTGGCCACGGTCCAGGGGGCACCGGCAAAGCCGATCAGCGTGGTTTCCTTCGGCAATTCCGCCTTCAGGATGCGCAGGGTCTGATAGATCGGCGCCAGATGATCGTGGATGTCATCGCGGCCCTTCAGTTTGGCGAGGCCCGCGGCATCGGTGATCGTCGAGAGGCGCGGCCCCTCGCCGGTTTCAAACCAGAGATCGGCACCCAGCGCCTGCGGCACGAGCAGGATATCTGCGAACATGATCGCGGCGTCGAACCCATAGCGGCGGATCGGCTGCAGGGTGACCTCGGCCGCCAGCTCGGAATTATAGCACAGCGACAGGAAATCGCCCGCCTGCGCGCGGGTGGCGCGGTATTCCGGCAGATAGCGCCCCGCCTGCCGCATCATCCAGATCGGCGGCACGGGCAAGGTCTCGCCCTTCAGGGCCCGCAGCAGGGTCTTGTCAGTCATCATCCGGGTCCTTTGTTGGTCGCCTCCTTTCATCCCTGCCTGCGACCCGATGTCAACCCGCATGACCCGTCAGAGCCATTGCGCGGGCCAATTGTCGCGGGTATTCGGGGGGAATGGATCAGATGCTCACCCCCCCGATGCCCTCTCCCGCCGCGCCGCTGAAAATCGGCACCCGTGGCAGCCCGCTGGCGCTCGCGCAGGCGCATGAGACGCGCGCGCGGCTGATGGCGGCGCATGACCTGCCCGAGGCGGCGTTTGAGATCGTGGTGATCAAGACCACCGGCGACAACCGCGCAATGATTGATGCCGACCGCCCGCTGAAAGAGATCGGCGGCAAGGGCCTCTTCACCAAAGAGATCGAAGAGGCGATGCTCTCGGGTGCCATCGATATTGCCGTGCATTCGATGAAAGACATGCCGACCCTGCAGCCCGAGGGGTTGCTGCTCGACTGTTACCTCCCGCGTGAGGATGTGCGCGATGCCTTTGTTTCGCCCGGCGTGGCGCGGCTGATGGATCTGCCGCAGGGCGCGGTGGTCGGCACCTCCAGCCTGCGGCGCAAGGCGCAGCTGCAAAACCGCCGCCCGGATCTGCGGGTTGTCGAGTTTCGCGGCAATGTGCAGACCCGGCTGCAAAAGCTGGAGGATGGCGTGGCGGCGGCAACTTTCCTTGCCATGGCCGGGTTGAACCGTCTGGGGCGCGGCGATGTCGTGCGCTCGGCGATTGAGGTGACCGAGATGCTGCCCGCCGTGGCGCAGGGCGCAATCGGCATTGAGCGGCGCGCGGAGGATGCGCGGGCGCAGGCGCTGCTGGCCCCGATCCACCACCATGAGACCGGGCTACGGCTGGCCGCCGAGCGGGCGTTTCTGATGACCTTGGACGGCTCCTGCGAGACGCCGATTGCGGGGCTTGCGGTGATCGAGGGGGATACGCTCTGGCTGCGCGGCGAGATCCTGCGCCCCGATGGCTCGCAATCCATTCAGGGCGAGGCGCGCGGGCCGCTGGCCGAGGGGGCCGCTTTGGGCGACCGTCTGGCGCGTGAGCTGCTGGCTCAGGCCCCGGCGGGGTTCTTTGACTGGCGCTGAACCCCGCGGCTGAGGCGGGCGGTTGCGCGCCCGCCCGTCTGGTCAATCCGGAATGGTCTTGCCGGGATTGAGGATGTTTTGCGGATCAAGCGCCTGCTTGATCGCCCGCATCACCGACAACGCCACCGGGTCCTTATGCGCGGCCATCGTCGGGCGTTTGGACAGGCCCACCCCATGTTCCGCCGAGAAACTGCCCTGCAGCGCCACGGCTTCCTCGGCAATGGCGGCCCGGATCGTGGCGGTCAGCGCTTTATCGTCGCGGCTGGGGTAGACGGTGTAATGCACATTGCCGTCGCCCAGATGCGCGACGATCATGATCCCGGCCTCGGGGTCCAGCGCCGCCATCCGGGTCTGCATCTGTGTGAGATAAAGGCCCACGGCATCCAGCGGCACCGAGATATCAGTATCGACGATGGGGGTTTCGTTCAGCGTGATTTCGGCGGCGCATTCGCGCATTTCCCACAGCTTTCGCCGCTGGGTCGAGTTCTGCGCCACCAGCGCCTCGGTCAGCGCTTCGGCCTCCAGCGCCTCTGCCAGCACGCTCTCCAGCCGGTTGGTCAGCGGCAGACTGCCATCCGCAGCGGGTGTGGCCTGATCGGGCGCGGTGGCGGCGATCTCCACCAGAATGTTCACCGGCTGCGGCGGGAAGGGGCAGGCGAGATCCGGGCGGAACCGCGCCAGCCGTGCCATATAGAGATCGGGCATGAACTCGAACGCCTCCACCGCGCCGCCGGTTTCCAGCTGCAGGCGGTTGAGAAGGCTCAGCGCCTGCTCCAGCGTCTCCATCCCCAGAAGCGCGGTGGCATAAGCGCGGGGTGCCGGCACCAGCGTCAGCACGGCGGCGGTGATCACCCCCAAGGTGCCCTCGGCGCCGATCATCAGATCGCGCAGGTCATAGCCGGTGTTGTCCTTGTGCAGCGCGTTCATTAGGTTCATCACCCGTCCATCCGCCAGCACCACCTCCAGCCCGAGGCAAAGCGCGCGGGCATTGCCATAGCGCACGACGTTGGAGCCGCCCGCATTGGTCGAGAGAAAGCCGCCGACCATCGCCGAGCCCTTGGCGCCAAAGGTCAGCGGAAAGGCCAGCTCCTTGGCCGCGGCGGCTGCATGCAGGGTTTCCAGCACCACCCCCGCCTCGGCGGTCAGGGTGCGGGCGGCGGGGTTGATCGCGCGGATCTTGTTCATCCGGGCGAGCGAGAGCATCAGCGCGCCTTCGGCTTCCGTCCCGCCGTTCAGCCCGGTATTGCCGCTGACCGGCACCACTTTGGTGCCGGTTTCCGAGGCGAGCCGCAGGATCTTGGACACCTCCTCGGTCGAGCCGGGGCGGACGACGGCCAGCGGCTGCCAGTGGTATTTGCCGGTCCATTCGCGGCCATAGGCGGCGGCATCGGCCCCGGTCAGAACGTTGTTCGGGCCGATCAGGCTGGCGAGGCGGGCGGTGAGGGTCATCGGGGTCTCCAATCCGGTCGGGCATTTGTGACAAGGCTTGGCGGGAGATACCAGAGCCAAGCTGCAGGGCGCGCGGGATTGAAAAAGCCGGAGCCCTTGCGGGCCCCGGCGGATCAAGGGGGCGGGTGAACCGCCTGCGCTCAGACCTTGTCTTTCGCGGTGGCCAGAATGCAGAGCAGCGTGATCACCGCCGCCAGACCGAGGTAATAGCCGACATAGGCCATGCCATAGGTGCTTTGCAGCCAGGTGGCGATATAGGGCGCGAGCGAGGCGCCGAAGATCCCGGCAAAGTTGAAGGTGATCGAGGCCCCGGTGTAGCGCACGGCGGTCGGGAAGGGCGCGGCCAGCGCGGTGCCGATCAGCCCATAGGTCAGCCCCATCAGCGCCATCGAGACTGTGGCGAAGATCACGATCCGCATCTCATCCGCCACCATCAGCACCGGCACGAGGAAGGAGAAGAGCGCGATCAGCACCGTGGTCAGGATCAGGAGTTCGCGGCGGCCGAAACGGTCGGCCAGCTTGCCCGCCACCGGGATGAACAGGCCAAAGACCACCGCGCCCCAGATCTGGATCTCCAGCGCATCGAGGAAGGGCAGGGAGATGACCTTGACGTTATAGGACAAGAGATAGGCGGTGCCGATGTAGAAGAGCACGAAGGTGGCCAGCGCCACGAAAGTGCCCAGCACGAGGCTGAGCTTGTGGTGGCGGAACAGCTCAAACGCCGGCACCGCGACCCGCTCGGCCTTGTCGATGGCCTTTTGGAAGGCGGGGGTTTCGGTGATCGACAGACGCACCCACATGCCGATGACAATCAGCACGATCGAGAACAGGAAGGGCACGCGCCAGCCCCAGTCGAGCAGGGTTTCCTTCGGCATGAACTGCAACAGCACCCAAAAGAGCCCTGAGGAGAGGAACAGACCGAACGGCGCGCCGAGCTGCGGGAACATGCCGTACCAGCTTTCCTTGCCCTTGGGCGCGTTTTCGGTGGCCATCAGCACCGCGCCGCCCCATTCGCCGCCGAGGCCAAACCCCTGACCAAAACGGCAGAGCGCCAGCAGCAGGGGCGCGAAAACGCCGATGCTGGCATAGGTCGGCAGCAGGCCGATCACCACGGTCGAAATGCCCATGGTGAGAAGGGCCGCCACCAGCGTCGCCTTGCGGCCGATCCGGTCGCCGAAATGGCCAAAGACCAGCGCGCCGAGCGGGCGGGCGAAAAAGGCGATGGAGAAGGTCGCAAACGAGGCCAAAAGCGCGGTGGTGGCATCGGTATTGGGGAAGAACAGCGCCGGAAACACCAGCACGGCGGCGGTGGCATAGACGTAAAAATCGAAGAATTCGATGGTGGTGCCGATCAGGCTGGCCAGAAGCACGCGGGCCGGTGAGTTGAGAGGGGCGCTGGCGGCGGCCGCCGCTCCGGCGCTGGAGGTTGCGTCAGTCATGGGATGTCCAGTTGTTGCGGATCTCTGTTGCGTCCGGGCTGCGGGTTAGCGCAATCATCCTGCGTGAGAAACCATTCGGGCGTTAAATTCTTGCGATGCATAGCGGCCTTGCGCTGCGCGAAGGGGCTGGGCCCGGTTGCATCGCTTTTCGCCCGCCGAAAGCCGCCCGAAAAGGGGGCGCCCGCGCGCGCCCCCCCCCGCGATGGTGGTGCCGCGGCAGGTGGCTATTGCCGGGGGCGCTGCCACAGGCTGCAGGCCATGACGCCGATGCAGCCCGCCAGCAACAGCCCGCCGCCCCACAGCGGGGCGAGGCCCCAGAGGCGCACCGCCGCCGTCACCAGCGCCATCAGCCCCACCAGATGCAGCGCCAGCCTGCCGTCATCGACAAACAGCCCGACCATTTCCGCCAGAAGCCCGCGCAGGAACCCCATCACCGCACCGCCGGACGGGCGCTTTGGCCCCGCAACAGGCGGACCGCCGTCCCTGACGCCGCCGCCAGCACCGCCAAAAGCCCGAGAACCGCAAGGTCATCGCCGGGCCAGTCCGCGCCCAGACCTTCGCCCATCCAGAATATGCCGAAGGCGGTCAGCATCAGCCCCACCACAAATTTCAACGTGTTCTCCGGGACTTTGCTCAGGGGTGTGTGCAGGATGGCCCCCGTTGCCAGCACCAGCACGACCGCCGCTGCCGCCCCCAAACTGGCCACCAGCGTCATCTGATGCGCCGAGCCCAGGGCGATGACGATGAACTCCACCTCAACCCCCTCGAGCAGCACCGCCTTGAACGCCGCCATTCCCGCCAGCCAATCGGCACGGCGGTCTGCCGCAAGGCGGGTCAGCGCCGCCGCCTCGTCGCGCAGCGCGATCAGGCCCGATGGCGCAGGATCGCTTTGCGCAGCCAGCGCATGCCGAACAGAATCAACAGGCTGCCCGCGACATATTGCAACAGATGCAGCGGGATCAGCGCAAAGAGCGGGCCGAAGATCACGACCAGCAGCACCAGTATCCCCAAGGCGGCGGTGCCCCAAAGCGCCGGCTGCCAGCTGCGCGTCAGCGCGACGGCGAGGACGATGGTGAAAGCCTCGACCACCTCGACGAAGGAGGCGAGGAAAGAGGCGGAGAGGGTGGAGATCAGGGGGGGTGAAGGTCACCTCGGGCCTTTCGGGGGCATCTGGCGGGGCGGGGCACCACCGGTTGCCGACGGCGCATGAGGGGCAGGGCGGGGGCGCGGGCGTCTTCGGGTTCTGGCCGGGGGCACTGTGGTGCGGCAGGCCCGCATGCGGGGCGTGGGGCCGATTTCTGTGACGATAGAATGCTCGGACGGTGCTGAGAAGTCCGTGCGGCGGTTGCGCCGATCTGTCTGCGCAGGCGGCATCATTGTCAGTCTGTCGCTGGCGACGGGCCAGTGGTGGGCGGATGGTGGCGGGCGGACGGTGGTGGGTGCGCCGCCGGTTCGGCACGGCGTGCCCGGAGGAGGGCACGCTGTGCCGCGGTTTGTGCCGCGCCGGGGGGTGGGGGGTGTGCCCGGGGCCATGACCTGGGGGCATGGGCTGAGGCTCTGCGCAGGGAGCCCCCTTGCGCCCCCGTCCGCCGCTGACACATCGGGCCGGGCCTCGTTCATCAGCGGGCTGCGCACAGAGATGTTGACTGAAATGCGGTACAGATGCATTGTATGGTGATATTGGGTTTGCGCCCAGTTCAGGGGAGGAAACAATGAAACGTCAAAGCTGCGCCTTTCTGGCGCTGATGATCGCGGCTGGTCCGGTCTCTGCGGATGTGCTGAAAGTCTCCAGCTATCTGCCGCCAAAACACACGTTCAACATGGCAGTACAAGCCTGGGGAGACGAGCTGTCGAAACGGACCGATGGCGCGCTGAGCGTCGAGATTTATCCCGCAGGCCAGCTGGGTCCTGTCAACCGTCAGTTTGATCTGGTCACCTCGGGTGCTGCCGATGCGGCGATCATTCTGCATTCCGCCACGCCGGGCCGCTTTCCGATGACCGAGCTGGCGGGGTTGCCGCTCAGCCACCCCTCTGCCGGGGATGCGAGCGCCATCAGTTCGGCGCGGCTGACCGAACTTGCGCCGGACTATCTGGCGGCGGAACATGCCGGGACCAAAATCCTGTGGATGGCGGTGACGCCGCCGTTGAAGATCCACCTCGCCAAGACCGACCCGACCAGCCTCGATGCGCTGAAGGGGCTGCGCATCCGCTATGCGGGCGAAGTCTTCCAGCAGGTGCTGGACAAGCTGGGCGCCTCGCCGCTGCCGGTGCCGCCCGCCGAAGTGGCCGAAGGTCTGGCCAAGGGGATCATCGACGGGGCGATGTTCCCGTTCGAGGCCACGGCCGCCTTCGATCTGGGGCCGGAGCTGAAATATTCGCTCGAACCCGGGATCGCTTCGGCGACCTTCGCTTTCGTGATGAGTCAGGCCACCTATGACGCCCTGTCGCCCGAGATGCAAAAGGCGATCGATGAGACCACCGGGCCGGACCGTGCAGCAGCGTTCGGCGCCGATTGGGACGCCAGCGAGGCCAAGGGCCGCAGCTATCTGACCGATACGCATAAGGTGCAAGTGGTCACCCTGTCGGCAGAAGAACAGACCAAGTTCCAGGAGCTGGTCAAGCCGATCATCGAGCAGCAGATCAGCGCAGCCGCCGCGGGCGGCGCACCGGCGCAGGCTTTCTACGACGCTTACACTAAGTAACCACACACCAATCGCGTCACATGCGCCGCCCCCGATGGCTTTCGGGGGCGGTGTTTTGGCGTTTTGGATGTTTCGATGGAAATCTCCAGAAATCCATATAATTCAGGGGGTAACGAAGAGTTTCCCTTCAGGGGCGATGCGGGTTGATAAAGCTGTTGACCGCATTGCGGTGCAGATGCATTGTAATTCGGTAGGGCGGCGGCGAGTCTGTTGCGCTGTGCCGATCCCTGCCGGGGGTCCTGCACCGCAGAACGGGGGCGCTGATGCCGCACTGTGACAATTGCCTGAGGAGAGGCCATTGGCGTCAGGGCTATAACGAGGGGCGCGCGGCCATCAGGCACTGAAATCGGGGCAGGACCCTTGGTTTTGTCGCGCGGAATGCGGGGATCAGACGGCCCGCGGCCATGGCCGCAGGGGCGCACTTCTGGGGAGGGAAGGGATGATCTTGAAACTACTGACGGCGGTCCGGCGGCTGGCGGCACTTCAGCTGGCCATTGCGCAGCTGGCGCTGGTGGCGATGATGCTGGCGATCGTCGCTGACGTGACCATGCGGGGGCTGTTCAACCATCCGCTGCGCGGCACCTATGATGCGGTGGGCATCCTGCTCTGTGTCTCGGCGCTGTTCGCGGTGGCGCATGTCATTCTCAACCGCCAGGAAATCGTCATTGATCTGATCGACAATTTCGTCGCGCCGCAGGTCACGGGCGGGTTGCAGAAAGCGTGGAACCTGATTGCGGTGCTGGTCATCGGCTTTATCCTGTTCTCGATGGTGAAACCGATGCTGGAGGCGCGGCAATACGGCGACCGCAGCCTCGAGCTGGGCCTGCCGATGTGGTGGGTCTGGGTGCTGGCGCTGATCGGCATGGCGGGGGCGATGCTCGCCGCGCTGGCTGCCGCCTTTACCGCGCCGCTCAGCCATGAGGCGGGCCGTGCACAGCTAGAAGAGGGCATCGAATGACCGCCTCCACCCTGGGACTTTGGGTCATGGGCGGCATGTTCGTGCTCCTGATGATCCGCATGCCGGTCTGGCTGGCGCTGACCATCTGCGGCATTGGCGGCAACTGGCTGATGAGCAATGGAATGGTGGCGCGGATGCTTGCGGGCTCGACGCCCTTTGACCAGACCACCAATTACAACCTCTCCGTCGTGCCTCTGTTCATTCTGATGGGCGAGGTGGCCTCTGGCTCGCGTCTGTCCAGTGAGCTGTTTCAGGCGGCGCGGGTGTTCTTTTCCGGGCTGCGGGGCGGGCTGGCGATTGCCACCATCGGCGCCTCGGGGGCCTTTGGCACCGTCTGCGGTTCGTCCGTGGCCACTGCCGCCACGATGACCCGGATTGCCTTGCCCGAGATGCGCAAGGCGGGCTATGCTGATGGCTACAGCGCAGCCTCAGTCGCCACAGGCGGCACCTTGGGCATCCTGATCCCGCCCTCGATCATTCTGGTGATCTATTCGGCGATTGCCGAGGAAAGCCTGCGCAAATTGTTTGCCGCGGCCTTTATCCCCGGCATCCTGCTGGCACTCCTGTACATCGCCGTGGCGCTGATCGTGGCGGCGATGAGCGGCGGCGCGATCCCCGCCGATCCCTCGGCCCGTCTGGGCGCACGGTTCAAGGCGCTGCTCGGGCCCTGGCAGTTCATTCTGCTCTTCGGGGTGACCATCGGCGGCATTTATACCGGGATTTTCAGCCCGAATGAGGCGGCGGCGATCGGGGCTTTTGGCGCCATCGTGCTGGGCTTTGCCGCACGGCGGCTGGACTTCGCGGCGCTGCGCTATGCGCTGACCACCACCGCCGTCACCTCGGCGATGCTGTTCCTGATCATCATCGGCGCCACCATGCTGTCGAATTTCGTGGTGCAGACCCGGCTGCCGGATCTGCTGATCTCTGCGGCGCAGGGGCTGGGCCTCGGGCCGCTGGCGGTGATGGTGCTGATCATCCTGCTCTACCTCGTGCTCGGCTGTTTCCTGGAGGGGATCGGCATGGTGCTGATCACGGTGCCGGTGTTCTTGCCAGTGGTGACGGGCTTTGGCTTTGACCCGGTCTGGTTCGGCATCATCGTGGTGATCGTGGTCGAGATCGGCCTGATCAGCCCGCCGGTGGGGATGAACATCTTTGTCATCCAGGCCCAGTTCCGCGACCTGAAGCTGAGCGACATCTACAGCGGCATCCTGCCCTTCCTGCTCGCCCCGCTTGTCCTTGTGCTGGCACTGTTCCTCTTCCCGCAAATCGCGCTCTGGCTGCCCGGCGTGCTCTACTGACCCGATCGGAGACGAGAAATGACCGAGATCCTGATCGTCGACCGCGATGCGGCGACCTATGGTGCGGCGCTGGCCGCGCGCTTTCCTCAGATCCGCCTGCATCTGGCCCCCACGGCCGATGACGTGCCCGAGGCGGCCCGTGGCGCCGAGGTGCTGATTGGCCTTGCCCCCTATCTGAGCGAGGGGCTGCTGGCGCGGCTGCCCGCCTTGCGCTGGGTGCATGCGCTGACCACCGGGCTGGACAACCTTCTGGCCAGCAAGATGCTCGCGCCCGAGGTCGTGCTGACCCGCTCGCGCGGGATCCACGGGCCGCAGATGTCGGAGCTGGCGATCCTGATGATGCTGGCGCTGGCACGCGATTTCCGCCGGATGCTGGCCGAGGGCGATGCGGGCGGCTGGAACCGCTGGCCGCAGCCGGTGCTGGCGGGACGGCGCGCCTGTCTGGTGGGCCTTGGCGCGATTGCCGAGGCGCTGGCGGCGCGGCTGAATGCCTTTGGCATGGAGGTGAGCGGCGTCTCGGATGGCCGCAGCACAGCGCCGGGGTTCAGCCGGATCTGGCCCCGCGCGGACCTTGCCACAGCGGCGGCGGCGGCGGATTACCTGATCGTCATCCTGCCTTATACGCCCGAAACCCATCATGTGGTGAATGCCGACGTGCTGGCCGCGATGCCCGCGGGCAGCATTCTGATCAACATATCGCGCGGCGGCTGTGTGGATGAGGCGGCGCTGCTCGCGGCGCTGCAATCGGGGCATCTGGGCGGCGCGGGCCTTGATGTGTTCGCGGTGGAGCCCTTGCCCGCCGACAGCCCGTTCCGCGGCCTGCCGAATGTGATTGTCACCCCGCATATCGGCGGCATGAGCGACACCTATGTGCAGCAGGCGCTGCCGATCGTGGCCGGGCATATCGCGGCCTATCTGGCGGGCGGGGCGGCGGCACTGCCCGACCCCGTGGCGCGCCGCTGAATTCCCGGAGGATATCATGAGCGATACAAGACGATTGAACGCGGTCTCTGACGCCGAACTCGCGCGCCGCTGGGCGGCCATGCGGGCGGCAATGGCGGCGGCGGGGCTGGAGGCGGTGGTGGTCACCGGTTTCAACGACTGGCTGGGCGGGCATCTGCGCTGGCTGACCGATTTTCCCGCCACCAACGGCTATCCGCGCACGGTAATCTTCTGGGCGGACCGCCCGATGACCGTGGTCGAGATGGGCCCGTTTGGCCCGGCGCGGGACCTCGCGGGCACCGATCCGGTGCTGCGCGGGGTGGGGCGGCAGATCACCCGGCCGACCTTTACTGCCGTGATGCAGACCAACAGCCTGGATGCCGATCTGATCGCGGCAGAGCTGGCGGGGCTGCGCCATGTCGGGCTGATCACGCCGCAGGCAATGCCGCAGGCGCTGGTCGCGGCGATTGCGGGCGTGGCGGGGCTGGAGACCCATGACGCGACCGAGATGATGGACCTGTTGAAGGCGGTGAAAAGCCCGGAAGAGCTGACGCATTACCGCGCCACCTGCGCGCTGCAGGATGCGGCCTTTGCGCATGTTTGCGAGGTGATCCGCCCCGGCATGCGCGATGTCGATGTGGCGAATGCGGCGATGGCACGGGCGCAGGAACTTGGCTCGGATCAGGGGATCGTGCTCTGCGGCTCGGCCCCGATGGGGCAGGCGGCGCGGTTCAACCCCCGGCAGCTGCAGGGGCGGGTGATCGGGAAGGGCGACCATTTCTCGATCCTGATCGAGGTGAACGGCCCCGGCGGCGCCTATGCCGAGATTGCCCGCACCATCGTGCTGGGCCGCGCGCGCCCGGAACTGAGCGAGAGTTTCGCGCAGATGTGCGCGGCGCAGCAGCACACGTTGTCGCTCCTGAAACCCGGTGCCGATCCGGCCGAGATTGCCGCAAGGCATGACGACTGGATGCGCGCCCACGGCCTGCCGCCCGAGATCCGCCTCTACGCCCACGGGCAGGGCGGCGACATGGTGGAACGCCCGCTGATCCGCCATGACGAGACCCTGAAAATCGCGGAACATCAAACGCTTGCGGTGCATCCGGGCTATGATGACGGCAGCGTCTTTGCCGTGATCTGCGACAATTACACCATCGGCGCCGACGGGCCGGGTGCCTGCGAGCATCAGACCGAAAAACGCCTGTTCGAGATTGACTGAAGGAAAACCGAGATGACCCCGAAAATTGCCCTCGAAGAGCATTTCATGGCCCCCGGCTTTGAAGATTACTTTGCCAAGACCGCGATCAACATCAGCCCCAACCTGTTTGGCAAAGCGCTGGAGGCGCTGGCGGATTTTGGCGAGCGTCGATTGGCGGCGATGGATGCGGCAGGGGTGAAAACCGCCGTTCTGTCGCTCTCGGGTCCCGGTGTGCAGGCCGAGCCGCGCAGCGAGGTGGCGACCCGCAAGGCCCGGGAGGTGAACGACTTTCTGGCCGAGAAGATCGCCGCCTCTGCCGGGCGCTATGGCGGTTTCGCGCATCTGGCGGTGCAGGACCCCGCGGCGGCGGCGGATGAGCTGGAGCGCTGCATCCGCGATCTGGGCATGCAGGGCGCGATGATCAACGGGTCGACCAATGGCTCGTATCTCGATGATGACCGCTATTCGGTGCTGTGGGAGCGCGCGGCCGATCTTGGCGCGCCGATCTACATCCACCCGAACAATCCCGCCGATGTGCCCTATATGTATGCGGGCCACCCCGAGCTTTATGGCCCGGTCTGGAGTTGGACGGTGGAAACCGGCAACCACGCGCTGCGGCTGTTGTTTGGCGGCGTGTTTGACCGCTATCCCAACGCCCGGCTGATCCTCGGCCATATGGGCGAGACCCTGCCCTATCAGCTGTGGCGCTTCGACAGCCGCTGGGAGATTTCCAACCGCGGCGACATGCGGCTGGAGATGAAACCCTCAGAGTATTTCAAGCGCAACATCTGGGTCACCTCGGCGGGCGTCTGCTCGGACGAGCCCCTGCGCTGCGCGATTGATGCGATGGGGGCGGATCGGGTGATGTTTTCGATGGACTGGCCGTTTGAGCGCCCGGAAGAAGCGGCGGGCTGGATCGACAAGGCGCCGCTGAGCGCGGCAGAGCGTCAGGCGGTGTGTCACGACAACGCGGCGGCATTGCTGGGGCTGTAACCGCAGGCCCATAGGGGAGGGATCAGATGAAGACCGACAGAGGGATCCGGCGTCTTGCGGGCGCCGGGATGGTGGCCTTGTGCCTGAGTGCCGGCATTGCCACGGGCGCGCAGGCGCAGGTTGCGGGGATGCCCGAGATCCGCAAGGCGCTGGACGCCATCGGGACGACGTTCACCCGCGAGACGGTGGGGCAGACGATGGGCCTGTACAAGGCGCTGCATCCGGCGGGGCTGCCTGCGGGCGTGACCCTGCTGGCCGATCAGCCCTATGGCGCGGGGGCGCTGCAAAAGTTGGATGTCTATCTGCCCGAGGGGGCGGATGGCACGCAGCCGGTGGTCACCTTCGCGCATGGCGGCGGTTTCGTGCGCGGCGACAAGGCCGAGGTGGCAAATGTCGGCGCCTGGCTGGCATCGCAGGGGTTTGTGGCGGTGGTCTGGAATTACCGGCTGGCGCCCGAGGCGGTCTGGCCTGCGGGGATCGAGGATCAGGGCGCGGTGATCGACTGGATCGCGGCACATCCCGAGCTGCACCACGGCGACGCGACCAAGATCGTGCTGGCGGGGAACTCGGCGGGGGCGATGCAGGTGGCGGATTATCTGTGGAACGGGCTCGGCACGCCGGAGTCGCCTGCGGTGATCGGCGCGATCCTGATCTCGCCGCCGGTGCTGAACCTGACCGACCACCCGCTGGATCCGGCGCGCGATGCGCTCTGGTACGGCACGGATGCCACGCAATACGAGACCCGCAGCGCCCTGAATTGGCTGGGAAACACCAGGGTGCCCGTGCTGCTGGGCTGGGCCGAGTTCGACCTGCCGGTGGTGATGGCGCAGTCAGAGCAGCTGTTGACCGCCCTGATGGCGCGGGACGGGCATCTGCCTCTGGTCGCCACCGCGGCGGGGCACAACCATATCTCGATCGTAGAGCATTTCGGCACCGGCGACGCGACGCTGGAGGCGCCTTTGGCCGAGTTCATCCAGCTTGAGGCCGCCCGCGCGGCCAAGTGAGCGGCCCTGAAATCGGCGTCACGCCCTCGGTCCCGTGCCGGGGGCGTCAGCGTTCCATCATCCGCGTGACATGGGTGCGGGTCTTCAGAATGGCCTGTTCGACGACGGGCGCCTGTTCGGCATAGCGCGTCGAGGGGATCGGCACCGAGATCGCATGCAGATCGCCCGCCCAGTCGCGAAAGGCGATGCCAATGGCGCAGATGCCATCGGTGTGCTGGTCGATGTCATAGGCCAGCCCCGTCTCGCGGATCTGCCCCAGTTCGGCGGCAAAGGCATCGGCATCGATCTGCAGTCCGCGGCGGTCCCATTCGGCGCGGGCGAGCTTCATCGCCGCCGGTTCCGGCATCAGCGCCAGACAGGCCTTGCCATTGGCGGTGTTGGTCAGCGGAAACACCTCGCCGACCGAGGAGATCGTGCGCAGACGGTGGGTGCCCGGCACCTGATCAAGGAAAATCATCCCCGCCCCGCGCTGCACCGAGAGATCGGCGGTCTCGCCGGTGGCCTGGCTGAGTTCGGTCAGCAAGAGACGGCAGCTTTCCACGATGGAATAGCGCGCGGCATCGGCAAAGCTCTGCATCTCCGGCCCGATCCGCAGCCCGCCGCCCTGCAGCGAGGCGATGATCATCCGCTCATCCTGCAAGGCCCCGACAATCCGCTGCACGGTTGAGCGCGGCAGGTCCACGGCTTCGGCGATCTGGCCAAGGCTCATGCCACCCTGCGCGCCGCGCAGCGCCCGCAGGATTGCCGCCGCCCGGGCGATCACCTGAATGCCGTTCCGGCTGCCGTCATCGGCCATGCTCTGTCCCTCCCCGGGGCGATCCGGTCCGGATTACCCTGCCTCCGCCCCATCAGAGGCTTTCATATCCGAAAACACAAGCTGATCAACCGTCGCCCGTGCCCGCGTCAGGCTCAGCTCGACCGCGGCCCGCTGCGCGGCAAAGCGCGAGCGGGGGATCGGCACCGAAATCGCGTAGCATTCCCCAAAGCCGTCGCGAAAGCCGATGCCGATGGCACAGATGCCCGGGGTATGCTCGTCGAGGTCATAGGCGAGGCCGGTCTGGCGCACCTGCGACAGGCAGGCGGTCAGGGCCGCGGCATCGGGCGCGGGCCCGGCCAGCCGCTGGGCTTCGGCGCGCACCATCGCCAGCGCCACCTCGGGCGGTTGCAGCGCCAGCGCGGCGCGGCCATTGGCGCTTTGCGCCAGCGGAAACACTTCGCCCACCGGGGTGACGGTGCGCAGCCGGTGGTTGCCCGGCATCTGGTCGAGCAGGATCATCCCGCCCGCGCGCATCACCGACAGATCGGTGGTCTCGCCATGCGCCTCGGTGATCTCCTGCAAGATGATCCGGCAGGCCCCGACAATGTCAAAGCGTGCCGCCTCGGCCAGGGCGCGCATCTCATGCCCGAGCACCACGCCCCCCGAGGCGCGCGACCACGAGACCAGCCGCTCTTCCTGCAGCGCCTGAATGATTCGCTGCACGGTCGAGCGGGGCAGGTCGATGCGGTTGGCAATCTGGCCAAGGCTGAGCCCGCCCGGCGCATCCCGCAGCACCCGCAGGATGATGGCGGCGCGTTTTATGACCTGAATTCCCGAGTTTCGGGCAGCGTGATCGGACACGATAGCACTTCCTTCCGGCGGTTTTGCCTGGGGCGGTATCTTCTTTTAGCGCACGATGCGGTACATTAAAACCGCATTGCGGACATTTCTGTTGACTGATTTTCGATACAGTCATACCGTGATGTGGACGCGAGCCGGGAGGTCGCGCAGGACAGGCCCCGCCAGCGTTGCGGGGCGGGAGGAGACATCAGATGGTCAAAATTCGTGGGATCGAATTCGAGGCGAACCTCGAGAATTCGATGGGGATCGAGTTCTACAACCTGAGCCACAGGTTCGGTTTTCAGAACCCGAACTGGCCCTATTTTCAGGATACGCAGATCGAGCGCATCCATTACATGGCGAAATCCGGGGTGCTGAGCCAGCGCATCACCACCACGATGCACGCCACCACCCATATCGACGCGCCCGCGCATGTGGTGCAGGGCACGCCCTTCATCGACGAAGTGCCGCTGCCGCATTTCTTTGGCACCGGCATCGTGGTGTCGCTGCCCAAAAAGAAATGGGAGCCGATCACCGGCGAGGATCTGGAAAAGGCCTGTGGTCACGCGATCCGTCCGGGCGATGTGCTGATCATCAACACCGGCTGGCACAAGGACTATGAGGACGGCGATTATTTCGCCTATTGCCCGGGTTTCGTGCCCTCGGCGGGCGAATGGATGGTGAAAATGGGCGTGAAGGTGGTCGGCCACGACACCCAGGCCAATGACCACCCGCTGGCCACCGCCATCGGCCCGCAGCGCAACGGCCCGCTGTTGCCGCATCTGGCCGAGGAATACAAAGAATGGTCCGGCGGCCGCGACTGGAAAGACGATTTCCCGGATTGGGAGCCGGTGCACCAGATCCTGTTCAAAGCCGGTATTCTGGGCATCGAAAACGTCGGCGGCGATCTGGATGCCGTGACCGGCAAGCGCTGCACCTTTGCCTTCTTCCCGTGGAACTGGGACCGCGGTGATGGCTGCATCATCCGCCTCGTGGCGATGATCGACAAATCGCAAAACTACCGCATCGAAGCGGGCGAAAGCTTCTGATCTTCGGCCCCCGAGGGGCCGAGGTTCTGACCGGGCGGGGTTCCGTCCGGTCCGCCGGGCGGGCGCCAAGCCATAGCGCGCCCGCCCGCACGGCCCTCCCTTCATGCGGGGTGGGCACCGGGGCCGGGTGCCCCACCCTTTGGGAGGAGGGGTTCATGCATATCAAGACATTCGACGCCGCGGTTCCCTACGAGGCCCCCAACCATTTTGGCTGCTACGGGCTGCGCCTGCAGGGGTTTGAGCCGGGCGGTCCGACCAACCAATGGGTGGCGATTTCGCAATTCCTGCCCGGTGGCGGCGCCGGGCCCGACAGCACGCCGTTTGAAAAGGTCTATGTCGTTCTTGAGGGCGAAATGACGGTGATCGCCGACGGGCGCGAGGTGGTGCTGAAAAAATACGACAGCTGCACCATCGCCCCGGGCGAGATCCGCACCATCGAGAACCGCGCCAACCTCACCTGCACGATGCTGGTGGTCATTCCCTATCCGAAGGAGGCGGGCAAATGAGCCTGACGGATCCGCTGAAGATGTTTGACGTCCGGGGCAAGGTGGCGCTGATCACCGGCGCCTCCGGGGCCTTTGGCATGGTGGCCGCGCGTGTCCTTGCGGGCGCGGGCTGCCGTCTGGTGCTGGCGGCGGGCAAGGCTGATGCTCTGGCCGAGATTGCGGGCGAATGCCGCGCGGGCGGTGCCGAGGTGATCGAGGTGAACACCCGCCCCGACAGCGAGGCCGCCTGTGCCGCGCTGGTGGCCGAGGCGGTCAAGGCCTTTGGGGGCCTTGATATTCTCGTGGTGGCCTCGGGGATGAACAAGGTCGCCAAGATCGACGAGATGGCGCCGGAAACCTTCGCCATGGTGATGGATGCCAATGTCACGCAAAGCTGGCTTTTGGCGCGCGCGGCCACCGTGCAGATGAAGACGCAGGGCCGGGGCGGCAAGATCGTGCTGGTCTCCTCGGCGCGTGGGCTTTTGGGGCATCCGGCGGGCTACACTGCATATTGCGCCTCAAAATCCGCGACCGACGGCATCGTCAAGGCGCTGGGATGTGAGCTGGGGCCGACGGGGATCACCGTCAATGCGATTGCGCCCACGGTGTTCCGCAGCCCGCTGACCGCCTGGATGTATGAGGATAACGAGGCCGCGACAGCGGTGCGCAACGGCTTTCTGGCCCGCGTGCCGAAGGGGCGGCTGGGCGAGCCCGAGGATCTGGCGGGGCCGCTGTTGTTCCTCGCCTCGGCCGCATCTGACTTTTACACCGGGCATGTGCTTTATGCTGACGGTGGGTATACGGCAGGCTGACATGGGCACGATCGCAGTTATCGGCGCAGGGCTGATGGGGCATGGCATTGCCCTCACCCTCGCGCGGGCCGGGCATCCGGTCACCATCACCGATCCGGTCGAGGGGGGGGGGGGGGGAATGGCCGAACGTGTCCGCGCCAGTATGACCGCGATGGGCTGCGCCGCCCGCGAGATTGAGGGCGCGCTGGGCATGATCGAGATCCACGCCTCGGTCGGCGGGGCGGTGCGCCGCGCCGATGTGGTGTTTGAGGCGGCGCCGGAAAAGCTGGACCTCAAGCGCCAGATTTTCGCCGAGATCGAGGGCCATGCGCCGGAGACGGCCATCCTCGCCTCGAACACTTCAGTGATGCCGATCACCCAGATCATGCAGGGGCTGAAGCTGCGGGGCCGGGCTTTGGGCACCCATTGGTGGAACCCCGCGCATATGATCCCGCTGGTCGAGGTGATCGCCACCGAATGGACCGAGCCTGCGGCGATGGACACCGTCATGGCGCTCTTGACCCAGGCGGGCAAAAGCCCGGTGCGGGTGGCGCGCGATGTGCCGGGCTTTATCGGCAACCGGCTGCAACACGCGCTGTGGCGCGAGGCGATCAGCCTGGTCGAAAACGGCATTTGCGATGCCGAGGCGGTGGATACCGTGGTCAAGCAAAGCTTTGGCCGCCGTCTGGCCGTGCTCGGGCCCTTGGAGAATGCTGATCTGGTCGGCACCGATCTCACGCTCGACATCCATTCCACCGTGCTGGCCGATCTGGAGCGGCGGCCCGGCCCCTCGCCCTATCTGGAAAAGCTGGTGTCCGAGGGGAATCTCGGCATGAAATCGGGGGAAGGGTTCCGCAAATGGCGCCCCGAGGAGGCGCAGGCGGTGCGCGACCGGGTGGCCCGTCACCTGACGCGGCTTGAGGGCATATTGGGGGATTGAGCAAAACCCGAAGGCCGCGGGGCCTTTGGGGCGACGATGTGCATGGCCCCGGCAGGGGCATCTTCTGGGGAGGAGATCATCATGAGTGTCACGACAAGACGTCTGTTTCTGACCGGGGCCGGTGCCGCGCTGGCGGCCCCGGCCATCCTGCGCGCCACCCGCGCCTATGCCGCGACGCCGGTGCTGAAAGTGGGCCATGTCAGCCCGCGCACCGGCCCCTTGGCGGGCTTTGCCGAGGCCGATGACTATATCCTGAAGGCCGTGGCCGAGCGGCTGGGGCAGGGGATCGAGAACAACGGCAAGGCCTGGCAGATCGAGATCATCTCGAAGGACAGCCAGTCGAACCCGAACCGCGCCGCCGAAGTCGCCTCGGATCTGATCCTCTCGGAGGAGGTGGACATCGTCGTCGCCGCCTCCACCCCCGACACCGTCAACCCGGTCTCGGATCAGGCCGAGCTGAACGGCGTGCCCTGCATCACCACCGATTGCCCCTGGCAGCCGTATTTCTTTGGCCGCGGCGGCAATCCGGCAACGGGGTTCGAGAGCACCTATCACTTCTTCTGGGGGCTGGAGGACGTCATCGCCGCCTTCCTCGACATGTGGGGCGGCGCGCCGGGCGTGGCCAAGACGGTGGGCGGTCTCTTTCCCAATGACGCCGATGGCAATGCCTGGGGCGATGCCGAGCTGGGCCTGCCGAAACCCTTGGCGGCGGCGGGCTACAGCCTGACCGATCCGGGCCGCTATCAGCCGATGTCGGATGATTTCTCCAATCAGATCGCGGCCTTCAAGGCGGCGGGCTGCGAGATTGTCACCGGCAACATGATCCCGCCGGATTTCGGAACCTTCTGGGCGCAGGCGGCGCAACAGGGCTTTGCGCCAAAGATCGTCACCATCGGCAAGGCGCTCTTGTTCCCCTCGGTGATCGAGGCTTTGGGGCCGCGCGGCGTGGGTCTTTCCTCCGAGGTCTGGTGGTCGCCGGGCCATCCCTTCGCCTCGTCGCTGACCGGGGTTTCCGCCGCCGATCTCGCGGGGGGCTATACCGCCGCCACCGGGCGGCCCTGGACGCAGCCCATCGGCTTTAAGCACGCGCTGTTCGAGGTGGTGGCGGATGTCGTCGCGCGGGCAGAGGATCTGGAAGACCCGGCGGCGATCGTCGAGGCGATCCGCGCGACCAATCTCAAGACCATCGTCGGTCCGGTCGATTTCGCCAAGGGGCCGGTGAAAAACGTCACCAAGACGCCGCTGGTCGCGGGGCAATGGCAAAAAGAGGGCGAGGGGATCGCGTTGAAGGTGGTGGCGAATGCCCATGCGCCCGAGATCCCGACGACGGGCGAGTTGATCCTGCTCTGACAGCCCATGCCTGCCGCGCGGGGCCCTTGGCTGCGCGCGGCACATCTGACGGCCATATCGGGGAGAGCGATGGGCAATATTCTGGAACTGAGCGGCGTCAGCAAGGCCTTTGGCGCGGTGACCGTGGCCGAGAACCAAAGCTGGTCGCTGGCCGAGGGCGAGGCGTTGGGGGTGATCGGTCCGAACGGGGCTGGGAAAACCTCGATGTTCAATCTGGTGACCGGCACGCTGCAACCCGACAGCGGCAGCATCCGCTTTGACGGGGCCGAGGTGACCGGCTGGCCCGCCGCGCGGCGCTGCCGGGCGGGGATGGCGCGCAGCTTTCAGGTGCCGCAGCCCTTTGGCGCGATGACCACCTATGAAAACACGCTGGTGGCGGCAACGCAGGGGGCGGGCCTCTCCGGCGCGGCGGCGGAAGAGCTGTGCCTGCAGGTGTTGCGCCAGACCGGCCTTCTGCCCAAGGCCAACCGGCTGGCGGGCGGGCTGACGCTTTTGGACCGCAAGCGGCTGGAACTGGCGCGGGCGATGTGCGCGCGGCCCCGGCTGTTGTTGCTCGATGAGATCGCGGGCGGGCTGACCGAGCGCGAATGCGGCGCGCTGATCGAGACCATTCAGGGCATTCGCGCCACCGGCGTCTCGATCGTGTGGATCGAGCATGTGGTGCATGCGCTGCTGGCGGTGGTCGACCGGCTGATCGTGATCAATTTCGGCAAGATGATCGCCGAGGGCGCGCCCGAGCCGATCATGCAAAGCGCCACCGTGCGCGAGATTTATCTGGGGCTGGATGCGCATGTCTGACTTTTTCCGCATCACCGCGCTGGATGCCCATTACGGGGATTTTCAGGCGCTTTATGGGCTGAACCTGCATCTGGAACCGGGCGAAGTGGTGGCGATCATCGGCGCCAATGGCGCGGGCAAGACCACGCTGATGCGCTCGGTCTCGGGGCTCTTGCGCAACCGCGCCGAGGCGGTCCGCTGGAAGGGCCGCGAGATTGGCGCGCTCAGGGCCGATCAGGTGGCGGCGCTTGGCATCGCGCTGGTGCCCGAGGGGCGGCAGCTGTTCCCCTCACTCAGCGTCGAGGAGAACCTGCTGATCGGTGGGCAACTGGGGCGCAAGGGGCCGTGGAACCTGCGCCGCCTTTATGACCTGTTCCCGATCCTGGAGGAGCGGCGCGCGGTGCCCGCCACCGCCCTGTCGGGTGGCCAGCAACAGATGGTGGCCATCGGGCGGGCGCTGATGTCGAACCCCGAACTGATCATGATGGATGAGATCAGCCTCGGCCTCGCGCCCGTCATCATCCGGCAGATCTATGAGGCGCTGCCGGGGATTGTCGGCGAGGGGATGGCGGCGATCATCGTGGAGCAGGACATCAGCAAGGCGCTCTCGGTGTCGCGGCGGCTTTACTGTCTGCAAGAGGGGCGGGTTTCACTCGAAGGCGCCTCGGAAACCGTATCGCGGGATGAGATCGCCCGCGCCTATTTCGGGGTGTGAGCATGGATTGGATCAATGCAGGCGTGCAAGGGGCATTGCTGGGCGGGCTATACGCGCTGTTCGCGGCCGGGCTCTCGCTGATTTTCGGGGTGATGCGGCTGGTGAATATCGCGCATGGCGATCTGATCGTGCTCGCCGCCTATCTGGCGCTGAGCACTTCGGTCGCGCTCGGCCTCTCGCCGCTGCTGGCGCTGGTGCTGGTGGTGCCGATGATGGCCCTCCTGGGCTATGCGCTGCAACGGCTGGTGCTGAACCGGGTGATGGGCGAGGACATCCTGCCGCCGCTGCTGGTGACCTTTGGCCTCTCGGTGATCGTGCAGAACGCGCTGTTGCTGGGCTATTCCGCCGATCCGCAAAAGCTCTCGGCGGGGGGGCTGGAGACCGCGAGCGTGCAGCTGGCCGGGCTGTCGCTGGGGGTCTTGCCGCTCCTGACCTTTGCGACGGCAGTGGCGGTGATCGGCGCGCTGCAATGGATGTTTTACCACACGGCCCTGGGCCGGGCCTTTCGCGCCACCTCGGACAATCAGGCGATTGCGCAGCTGATGGGGCTGAACCGGGCGCATATCTTTGGCCTCGCGATGGCATTGGCCCTCGCGGTGACGGCGCTGGCGGGGGTGTTTCTGGGCATCCGCACCTCGTTTGACCCCTCGATCGGCGGCAGCCGCCTGATCTTTGGCTTTGAGGCGGTGATCATCGGCGGGCTGGGCAACCTCTGGGGGACGCTGTTGGGCGGGGTCATTCTGGGCATGGCGCAGACCTTTGGTGCGCAGATAAACCCCGGATTTCAGGTGCTGGCCGGGCATCTGGTGTTTCTGGCGCTGCTGGCCGTACGGCCGCGCGGCCTGTTCCCGAGGATCAGCGGATGAGCCCGATGACGCAGCGCATTTCCGTGTCGCGCCAAAGCCGCGCCACCAATCTTGCGATGATCCTCGCCGCGCTGGCGGTGCTCATCCTCGCGGCGGCGCCCTGGTGGGCGGGGCGCGCCGATCTGCGGCTGATGGGCGAGATCGCGCTGTACCTCTCGCTCGCCTCGCTGTGGAATCTGATGGCGGGCTATGCGGGCCTGGTGTCGGTGGGCCAACAGGCCTTTGTCGGCCTGGGGGGCTATCTGCTCTTTGGGCTGACCATGCGGCTCGGCTGGCCGCCCTTGGCCGCGATCGCGGCGGCGGGGGTCTTGGGGGCGCTGGTGGCGATGCCGGTGGCCACGCTGATCTTTCGCCTGCGGGGGGCCTATTTCGCCATTGGCACCTGGGTGGTGGCCGAAGTCTTCCGCCTCTCGGCCGCGCAATTCTCGGCGCTGGGCGGCGGCTCGGGCACTTCGCTGACGCCAGAGGTGGTCAAGGCACTGGCCGAGGGGCGCGACGCGCGCGAGGCGGTGGCCTATTGGCTGGCGCTGGCGGTGGCGGTGGGGGTGATCGGGGCGGTCTTCGCGCTCCTGCGCTCGCGTCATGGGCTGGCGCTGACCGCCATCCGCGACAATGAGCTGGCGGCGCGCTCGCTTGGCATCGACATCTGGCGCACCAAGTTTCTGGTCTATGTGGTGGCGGCGGGGCTGACCTCGCTGACCGGCGCGCTGATTTTCCTGCAAAAGCTGCGGATCTCGCCCGAGGCTGCCTTTTCCGCCAATGACTGGACCGCCTTCGTCATCTTCATCGTGGTGATCGGCGGCATCGGCACGCTGGAGGGGCCCATTCTCGGCACGCTGGTGTTCTTTGCCCTGCGCGAGACGCTGGCCGATCTCGGCACCCTCTATCTTCTCGTTCTCGGCGCGCTGGCCATCGCGATCATGCTCAAGGCCCCGCGTGGCCTCTGGGGTCTGATACGGGTCCGCACCGGCGCCGAACTGTTCCCCCTGTCGCGCCGCGTGCGCGGCCTTGACCAACCTTCGGAGTGACCCATGGCACGCAAGCCCAGAACCATCATCACCTGCGCCATCACCGGTGCGATCCACACGCCCACCATGTCGGATGCGCTGCCCTATACCGCCGAAGACATCGCGCATCAGGCGATTGCGGCGGCCGACGCAGGTGCCTCGATCCTGCATTTGCACGCGCGGCGCCCCGAGGATGGCGGCGTCTCGGTGGATACCGAGCATTTCCGCGCCTTTCTGCCGCAGGTGAAACAGGCGACAGATGCCGTGGTAAACATCTCGACCGGCGGCAGTCTGACGCTGTCGATTGCCGACCGGGTGAAACCGGCCGAGACCTTCTCGCCCGAGATGTGCTCGCTCAACATGGGGTCGATGAACTTCTCGTTTCACCCCTTGGCCAAGCGCTATGACAGCTGGAAATTCGATTGGGAAAAGGATTACGTCGAAGGGTCGGAAGGCAATATCTTCCGCAATACGTTCAAGGATATCCGTGAGGCCGCGACGCGGCTGGCACCGCATGACATCAAGTTTGAGCATGAATGCTATGACGTGGGGCATCTCTATAACCTGAAATTCTGTATGGATATCGGGCTGTTCAAGGCGCCGATCTTCATTCAGTTCATCTTCGGGATCCTGGGCGGGATCGGGCCGGAGGTGGACAATCTGATCTTCATGAAGCGCACCGCCGACCGTCTGTTTGGTGATGATTACCGCTGGTCCGTCCTTGGGGCGGGGGGCGCGCAGATGCCGCTGGCCACCACCGCCAGCCAGATGGGCGGTAATGTGCGGGTGGGGCTGGAGGACAGCCTGTTCATCTCGCGCGGGGTTCTGGCCGAGAGCAATGCGCAGCAGGTCGCCAAGATCCGCCGCATCGTCGAGGATCTGGGCTGCGAAGTGGCCAGCCCGGATGAGGCGCGCGAGATGCTGGGGCTGAAAGGCGGCGACCGGGTCAATTTCTGACAGCGTCTGAGGGCGTTGCGGGGCAGGGTTGATTGTGTCTGGCCCCGGAGGGGGATGGTGGCAGCGCGTCCGGCTCCGGCTCTGGGGGCCGGAGCGGTTGAAGATCGTTCGGCCAGGGCACGCCGCGCGCGGCACTTCAGGTCCGGCCCGCCGCGTTGTCGGGCGAAACTGCGCGCGGCACCCCGCCGCATGGAGTGTCGCCAAACGCCTTCTGTGGAGGGGCGGCATCCCCCGAGATGCTGCACCCGGACATGCTCAGCGCCGATGCGGCGGCGATGGGGCCGCCCCGGTGCAGCAGCGGAAGCTGTGGCCGCAAACGGGGCATATTCTGCCCGACGCCTGAACGGGGGTGCCGTTCAAGGCCGTGTCACATGGCGCGGTCGCGCGACCACAAGCCACCGATCACCAGGAATGCGGTGCCGAACAGAAGCTGCCAAAGCGCGCTGGAGCCATGCGCGACAAAATCACCACCGCCATAGTTCAAGTAGGTCGCACTTCCGAGGGTGATCGGCGGTTCCGCTCCTTGCCAGCCCTTGATGACTAAAATGCCGATCGCCAGCAGTGACGTAAACAAGCCCGCGAATGTGCAGCCCGAGAGGATCAAAAGACAGTGGCCTGCGGCTTGGCGGGTGCTTGGTGCGCGATCGCCAAGAGATGCGGCCAAATATCCGAAGCCTGTTCCGATGACGTCGTTGTCGAACAGCGCCAAAGGTTTCAATTCGCCGAATAGACTTTCTGCGGCGCTCCTCAATGTCAGATACCACAAGAAGCCGATCAGCGCGCAGGCGAAAAAGCGTTGAACATGCTGAAAATGCGTCATCTCAATCCTGACAGGCTAAACCATTGCATCCTCTATCATCGGCGCATTGCGCGTCAATCTCGGTCTGGACAGCGCCGAGCGTTCCAATGGTCTGAAGGCTGCCCGGGGGCAGATCTCGCCGTTCGCGGGGCAGCTGGGCAAGGTCGCGGCCGGGCTGGTGGCCGCCGCCGTTCCGGCGATGACGGCGAAGCACGCGGGCGCGGCGCGGCAGATCCTGCGGGCAGCTCAGGCGCGACAGAAGCGGCAAGGAGCGGCACGCGGCCAGGGCGGCGACCCGACATCCAGAGTGATGCCCCAGGGGGTGTCGGTACGGCCAATATATTGAGGGAAATGGAGGCGGGTACCGGAATCGAACCGGTCTTCACGGATTTGCAATCCCGAAACAACGTTATTGAATTCAATGCTTTAGATCAAAAAAAGGTTTCCGACAAACCGGGAACGCAAGACGAACGTGATACCCGCAAAAATGCGGTCCAGACCTGCGAGGCCGAGTATCTGCGGCGCGCCGAACGGGCGAGGCCGCTGCAAAACTGGTCCTCTGACCGCTGGGGCTGGAAGCGCGCAATCCGCCGCGATGCGTACCTGTCGGACGCTGCCAAGCTGCTTGCAGCGACGCTGTGCGACGACTTCGCTCACCATGAGACCGCCGCCTGCAACCCGTCTGTCGAGACGCTGGCCGAGGCTTTGGCGAAGTCTGAGCGGTCGATCCAGCGGGCCTTGGCCGAGCTGAAAGACGGTCATTGGATCGCCGTTGCCGCCGTCCAAGGCCGGGGCCGCAAGAACGAAATCCGCTTCCTAAATGGTGACGGAACTGTCGCCCTTACCCCGTCCCAAAAGGTGACAACGCTGTCACCCAAAGAGCCGGAAAAGGTGACAACCGTGACGCTAAAAGGTGACAAACGTGTCACCCCCTATAATAAGGATAAACCAAATAAGAACCAAAGGGCGTGCGCGAGCCGCGAGGCCGAAGATCCGCGCCAACCGCATCAGCGAAAAGTCGTCCACTTCGGCTCCCACAACCTCACCGCGTGGAACGCTTGGCTGGCTGAGCGGGGCTTCAAATTCGCCGTGGAGCAACTGGCCCCGAAAGCGAGCGACCGTGACGGTGTCGGCTACGACATGCCCGGGCGCATGCCTCCGGCCAAGTATGACAAAATTGGTGAAGTCATCGCAGATCGGTATTTCGGGTTCTTGCTAGGGAAGCTGACCGAAGCATGAGCGCCCCCCGTTCCGCCCCCACCCACCAGACCGAAGCACCGAGGAAGCACTGATGGCTCATTGGCCCTACAACACGTCGAAATGGGCGAAGCTGCGCGAGGCGAAGCTGTCGGCGCATCCGCTCTGCGAGATCTGCCAGCGGCGCGGCGATGTGGAAGCCGCTGTGGCGGTCGATCACTTCAAGCCGATCAAGCAAGGCGGCTCGCCGTTCCCGGCCTTGTCGGGCCTGTTGTCGCTTTGTCTGAGCTGCCACAACGAGAAGACCGCCTCTTTCGACAAGCCCGGCGGTCAGGCTTTCCGTCGCCGCTTCAAAGGCTTCGATGCGAACGGCAATCCGATTGACCCCTTCGACGCGTGGCACGCTGCGGCGGGACCGGGGGGCCTTTGAAGACGGGGCTTTGAGGGGTCAAGACCGTACTCCCTACCTTCACGTTGACTTAATTAAATTACAAAAAACAAAAGGTTACGAGCAATGGGCATGAGAGGAAAAGGCGCGAAGCCGAAGGGATTGCTGGTTATCGAGGGCGGCGCGCCGGATCTGTTCCACCCGCAGGGCACCCGCCCGGCACCCCGCGCTTTCCCGTGGGAAGCCCCGGGCCTCGGTCGGGTGGATCGCGTCGTGGCCTTCCTTGAATTCCTGCCGATCACCCAAGGCAAGCTGGCGGGGCAGAACCTCAAGGTGCGCCCGTGGCAGCGCCGCTTTCTCGAAGCCGTCTATGCCGAGGATGCGGCAGGCGACCGCCCGGTGCGCACTGCCGTGCTGACCATGCCCCGCAAGAACGGCAAGACCCAGATCGTCGCAGGCCTCGCGCTGTGCCACCTGCTGGGGCCGGAGGCCGAGGCGCGGGGCGAGATCTACGCCGCCGCCAATGACCGCTTCCAATCGGGCAAAACCTTCAACGAGATCGTGGCCATTCTCGACAGCGTTCCCGAGCTGGACGCCCGGGTCAACGTGACCAAATTCCGCAAAGAGATTGAGGTGCTGACGGGGCCAGGAAAGGGATCGCTCTTCGCCGCCCTCTCTGCCGATGCCGCTGGCAAGCATGGCCTCTCCCCTAGCTTCATCGTCTATGACGAACTCGGCCAAGCCCCGAAGCGGGATCTCTATGAGGCGCTGGATACCGCGATGGGCGCGCGGGACAATCCGCTGATGGTGGTGATTTCCACCCAAGCCGCCGACGATCACGCCATCATGTCCGAGCTGGTGGACTACGGCCAGAAGGTCAACGCGGGCGAGCTGGAAGACGCGGCCTTCCACCTGACCTTCTACGGCGCCAGCGACGCAGACGACCCGTGGCACCCCGACACTTGGGCCAAGGCCAACCCGGCGCTTGGCGACTTCCGCAGCCTGTCAGACGTGCAGCGGCAGGCGGCACAGGCGCAGCGCATGCCCTCGGCCGAGCATAGCTTTCGCAACCTGATCCTGAATCAGCGCGTCTCGGCCCATGTGCGCTTTATCGCCAAGGCCGAATGGGACATGAACGGCACCGCGCCGGATCTGGCCTATCTGCGGGGCCGTCCCTGCTATGCCGGGCTGGATCTTTCGGCCAGCCGCGACCTGACCGCCTTTGTCATGGTCTTCCCCGATGACAACGGCCATTTCGACGTGCTGGCACGGTTCTATCTGCCCGAGGCGGGCCTGCGCGACAAATCCGAGGCGGACCGCGTGCCCTATGACGTCTGGGCGCGGCAGGGCATCCTGACGGCCATTCCGGGCGCGACGGTCGACCCGTCCTTTGTGGCGCAGGACATTGCCGAGGCGGCGGCGGAATACGAGCTGCAGGGCCTCGCCTATGACCGCTGGCGGATCAATGACCTGAAACGCGAGCTGAGCCTGATCGGGGCCGAGGATCTGCCGTTGAAGGAATTCGGCCAAGGCTTCCGCGACATGGCACCGGCCATCGACACGATGGAGCGTCTGGTGGCCGAGGGACGGCTGCGCCACGGCGGCAACCCGATCCTGACCATGTGCGCCTCAAACGCTGTTATTGAGCGGGACGCGGCGGGCAATAGGAAGCTGGCCAAGCATAAGAGCACGGGCCGAATTGACGGAATGGTGGCTCTCGCCATGGCATTGGGGGCGGCAGGCAGACCCGCAGAAATGAGCCTGCCTGCTTGTTTGGCGGAGTTTCTTTCATAGGCCCCAGACGTGCAGCTTAATTTTTGGCTATTGCATTCGGCATCTCTTGCATGATTTTCTGCATTTCGGCGTCAAGCGCAGCTGAGGCCTTCTCTTGCTCTTGGATTTGGAGATCTTGCTCTAAAATCAACATAATTCCCTTCTTTAAAACGGGGAATACTTCTAGGCAGAAACTTTCATCAAGCTCGTGAATTCCCTTACTTAGTATCGCATAGATTTTGCGGTGTTTAACAAGGCCGTCCGGTAGAAACTCCGCTATAGAAGATATCTTCTCGTCCATTCTGAGGGTTTGAAATCCATCAATGGTGCCATTCTTCTTCTCGTATCGTTCAAAATGCGAAAGGATGAGGCTTTCAAAAATTCGGCGCAAGTAAACGAACGATCCAATTCCGATGCCATGACTGGCTAGCCCACTAGCGCGATGCAGTTCTGAAAAATACTTTCTATCAAGAACGCCACGATACTTCTTAAGGTCGGAACTCGCTATGTCCTCCATCGACGGGTACATACCAATTTTGACGATTCCATCTTTAACCACGGAAAATACTGACGTGAACAAATGATCTCGTCGGGTGCACCTCATGTGCACAAAGAAAGTTGCTGGTGAAAATTTAGTTTGCGTCTCGAAGTTAAAATCAGTGAGGTGGGCAGAATATTTCCACCTCTGAAATGTCGCTTCCTGCTCGCACCGCACGCAATAGCAATCGAATTGAATGTCACGCTTCATCAAATCTACGAGAATATCATATTTTTCATCACTCGATATTTCTCGGAAATGCTCGTTGAACTTGAAGGCAGCGTAAAGTGGCGATTCTACGCAGATTTTTCTATAGATATCTTCAACCACTTCGAGACTCCATTTTTTCAAGTGCAATTTTTACACCAACGCCTATACCATGTTCAGAAATAAATATAACTCCAGATTTTTCGAGTGCGGATTTGATTTCAGCGACAGCCGATGCGGAGACCTGCCTTCTATCTTTTTCAAAGTCTACAATCGTTGACAGTCCCACCGATGCGGCATCGGCCAGTTGAGGCTGTGTCATTCCCATCAAGGCACGTGCCGCGCGGCATTGAGCTGGTGTCATATCAACATTTTCTGTTGACGGGCGGAAGGCCCGTAGGTTATCAACATTAAATATTGATACCTCATCTCGGGAGAACCGACAATGCCGAACAAGCACGTTCCGGCAGCCGCCCCCGGCTTGCCTACAGCCCACCTGAACGAAATTCATGACTGCCTCGCCCTAGCGCTGGACGCGACCGAGCGACGGGGCGGCTACAGCCAGACCGAGCGCGAGGCCCGCAGCTACCTGCGCACCGCCCTGCGCCGCACGTCCAAGCTGATCGCGGTGCAGCAATGAACCGCCGCGCCTTCCTCTCTGCCGCCCCCGCCCTCAGTCTGGCCACCCTGCCCGCCGCTGCCGCCGCAGACCCGATCCTGCCGCTCTATGAACGCTGGTGGTTCCTGTTCAACGAGTGGAACCGCCTTTGCACGCTGCTGGAAGACCGGGTTGAAGACACGCCGGAAATGGATGCGATTTTCATGGAGCGTTGGCGGCTCTACGGCCAGATTGCCGACACAGCGCCGCGTAGCGCTGCTGGGGTCGCTGCCATGGCGCATGTCATGTGGATCGAGGAGGGGCCAAGCTCAATCCCCGACACGCCCGCCTATCACACGGAAATCACGCTGGAACGGCACCGCTTGCTGCAATCGCTGCGGCGCGGGGCGCTGGAGATGGCGTAAAAAAATTGCAACGCGACACGAAAATGGATTTATCCCTGCCAATGGTAATGCTACAAATAAAATAACGCAGGAACTCTGGTGGTAGCATGACCAAAACAATCAACCTGAATGAACCGATCTTCGCACAGACTGAACTGTGCGATATGGCGCGGCTGGAAGCGAACACGGTGAACAACTGGGTTCGGCTGAACCATGTGGTGCCCGCCCCCTCGACGGATCGCCGGATGCGGGGGCGTCGGTTCTATACGCTGCTGGAATGCGTCAAGGCGCGGATCATGGGCAGCTGCGTCGAACGTTTGGCCATGCAGCCCGCCCATGCCGCCGAAGTCGCGGCCCATGCGTTGCAGGTGATTGCGAAGGAATTGCCCGGCGAGGAAATCTCGACCATCGACGTTGCGGTTTTCAGCTATCTGATCGTGTCGCAGGCGAGTGGCAATGTCACGGTTTCGACCGCCTATCGCTGGGGTAAGTTCGCGCAGGCCGGGGCAGATCCGACCTTCTACGGCATGAACCCGGACAACTATCCCGCCGCGATGCCGGTGATTTTCCCGCTGGAAGCCTTTGCGATTGTTCCGATCACTCAGTTGTTCCGCGAGGTTTTCAACGCCGCCGCCGAGATCTTGGAAGGGGACAGCGCGTGAAACCCGGCACCCTCGGGACCACCGAAACAGAATTCCGGGTTGCGACCCGTGAAGAGCGCGAGGGGCGGCGCATTTAACAGCCCCACAATCCGGTCGGAGCGGCCTCGGTCGCCAAACTTCACCCGCTCCGACCTTCACCCCATCAACCACAAGGGAATCAAGGATGAGCCTTCTTAACACGTTGCGCGAGAAACGCAGCGCCAAGGTCGCGGAAATGCAGGGCCTGCACAACGCCGCCAAAACAGCGAACCGGGATCTGGAAGCGGGCGAGCGTGCCCGCTTTTCCGCGCTTGAGGCCGAGGTTCGCAGCCTGTCGAACCAGATCACCGATGCCGAGAAGCTGGCCGAGTTTGAGCGCTTTGAGGCGCGCGGCGAGACGCTGGGCGGCGAGATGACCCGCGAGCTGCGCAACTACTCGGTGTCCAAGGCGCTGGCCGAGGGCATGAACGGCGCGCTGACCGGGCTGGAAGCCGAGGTGCATCAGGAATTGTCGCGGGGCCGGGCTGAGACGCGCGGCGTCATGGTGCCGACCGAGATCCTGTTTGAACGCCGCGACCTGACCACCACCACCCCGGCAGGCGGTCCCGGCAACACTCTGATCTCGACCCAGCTTGGCGGTCTGACCGATCGCCGCCGCGCCATGCTGAAAGTGGAAAGCTTGGGGGCCACGGTTCTGCGCGGCCTGACCGGGAACCTTGATCTGCCGCGCCTGACCGAAAGCGGCAGCGCCAGCTTTGTTGCCGAGGCGACCCCGGCCAGCCGTTCTGATGTGAAGTTCGGCAAGGTGGCGATGGGGCCGAAAACCGCTGCGGCGGAATATGCCGTCAGCCGCCGCATGCTGCTGCAAAGCTATACCGCCTTGGAGCCGATCCTGCGCAACGACCTGTCCTATTTGCTGGCGCAAAAGCTGGACAGCGTGGCCATCAAAGGCGGCGGGGCGAACGAACCCGTGGGGATCTTGTCGGATGCGGAAGTGCTGTCGATTGCCAGCGCCGATATGAAGTCGGATCTGCCTGCCGATCTGATCGCGGCGCTGGAGGTTGACGACGTGACGGGCACCCGCGCTTTCCTCACCCATACCTCGGTCATGGCAATGGCGCGCAAGGTCAGAGACGCGGACGGGCATCTTTTCTCTCTGGCCGAGATCTTCCACAACGAACGCGTGGAAGCCTCGACCAACGTTGCGGCCACCACCGCTGCCGCTGGCGAAGATCCGGCCATGTACCCGCTGATCTATGGCGAATGGGCCAGCCTGCATGTCGGCTACTGGTCTGGCGTCGATATTCTGGTGAACCCCTATCACGCCGATGTTGCGTCGGCTGGTGGCGCGATGCTGCACGCCTTCCTCGATTGCGACGTGGTGGTGCGGCACAAGGAAGCCTTCCGCTGGGCCGAGGTGGCGTAATGGCAGTGACCGTGCAAGCGGTGCGCGATGGCGTACCCCTCGGCGTGGCCGTCATCGATACGACGATTGAGGCGTACATTAGGGCGGCAGAGGCTTGGATGCGCGGTATTGGGATTGCTGAGGGAGACCTCAGCAATCCTGCCGTTGAAATCGCCGTAATCGTGTTGGTCAAGACGTGGCTGTTTGAGAACGTTACCCTCGACCCGCCAACGCCCATTGTCATTCCGCGCGGGGTCTTGGCGCTGCTGGCCCCCTTCCGGGAGATCTCGCTATGACGCAGGAACGCCGGGCATTTGCCTTTGAACTGAGAACCAAAGGGCGGCGGCTGGAAGGCTATGCCGCCACTTTCAACACCGAAACCCGCATTGCCGATGCATGGACCGAAACCATCGCGCCGGGCGCTTTCGCGGCCTCTCTGGCATCGGGGGCCGACATTCTGGCACTGATGGACCATGACGCCACCCGCGTCCTTGGCCGCACCCGCTCAAAAACCCTGCGCCTTTCGGAAGACACGCGGGGCCTGACCTTTGAGATCGATCTGCCCGACACCCAAACGGGCCGGGACGTGCTGGCCTTGGCCGAGCGCGGCGATCTGGGTGGCATGTCGTTTGGCTTTAGCGCCCGCGATCAACACCGCAGCGGCGACCACCGCGAGCTGCGCCAGGTCGATCTGTTTGAAATCTCGGTGGTGGCGGCTTGGCCCGCCTATCCCGACACTTTGGTGCAGGCGCGGGCGCGTGATGCGGTCCTGCCGGGGCTGACGGATGCCGGGCGCGTTCTGCGGATGATGGAGGCACAGAAATGGAATTCCTGAACCGCCTGCTGGGCCGTCAGACCCGCGCCGCCGTGGCTCTCTCCGACCCCTATCTTGCCGAGTATTTCGGGCAAGGTGGCGGCGCTTTGTCCTATGTCGATCCGACCCGCGCCTCGGGAACCGCCGTGGCGCACCGCTGCACCATGCTGATTGCCGAGCTGCTGGCCAGCGTGCCCCTGCATGTGTTTCGCCGCGGGGACCGGGGCGGGCGTGACCGCGCCGCGGATCACCCGGCCTACAGCGTGCTGCACGATATGCCGAACGAGGAACAGACCGCCTTTGACTTCCGCCTGAGCCTGACCCTCGCCATTCTCACCCTCGGCAACGCCTATGCCGAGATTTCCCGCAACGGGCGTGGTCAGGTGACGGGCCTGCGCCTGATAAACCCAAAGGCGGTGACGGTAGAGCGGCTGCGTTCGGGACGCCTGCGCTACACCGAGACCGGAACCCCCGGCAAAGTGCTGTTGCAGGACGAGGTTTTGCACATCCGCTACCGCATGGGGCCGGATGGGGTGATGGGGCAGTCGCCTTTGCAGATCGGGCGCGAGACCTTCAACCTCGCGCTGGCGCAGAACGACGCGGCGGCAAAGCAGGCTTCCAAGGGCTTCCGCCCCGAGGGGGCCGTGGTCTTCGCGCAGTCGATCAACCCGAACCAGAAGCTGGACGTGCTCGACAAGCTGCGCCAGAAGATCGAGCGCAACGACAGCACGAGCGGCGTTCTGGTTCTGGATGGCGGGGCCGATTGGAAACCCTTCGCCTTCAGCTCCAAGGATGCTGAATTCCTCGAAAGCCGGAAGCTGACCGCCCTCGATATTTGCCGGATCTATGGCGTTCCCCCGAGCGCCGCCGGCATCACCGATAACGCGACCTATTCCAACATCGGCGAGGAAAGCCGGGCCTTGGTGCAGCGTTGCCTCGCGCCGATGGCGCGGCGCATCGAGCAGGCCATGAACGCCGCTCTGCTGACCGCTGAGGGCCGCAAGGCGTTCTTCATTGAGCATGACCTTGCCGGGCTTCTGCGCGGCGATATGGGGGCACGCTATGAGGCCTACCGCGTCGGGCGCGATGGCGGTTGGCTCTCGGCAAACGAGATCCGGCGGCTGGAAAACATGCCCGAGATCGAAGGCGGCGACGAATACCTGACCCCGCTCAATATGGCACCTGCGGGCACAACGGAGGAAAAATGATGGCGACTGCAGCCCTGTTTGCCAGTGAAAACAGCGCGGCCCGTCTTCTGGACCTGCGGGTCACCGAATTCCGGTCATTGGTCCGGGCGGGCAATCTGCCGCGTGGCCGCGAGATCGCCCCCGGCTTGGTCCGGTGGTCGGTGGAGGATCTGCGCAAGATTGCAAGTGGCGATGCCACCGAAGGAATGGGAGACGTTCAATGGTAAGCGCAAAAAAATTCCTGTGGAGGCATCCCAGCGGGCGTATTTACGTTCGCATCAAAGGCAAGCTGCACCGCATCAAGGCGAGTGAAGGCACCCCAGATTTCGACCGTGAATATTGGGACATCCTGACCGGGAGGCGGATTCAGATCAAAACGTCGTGGCGTACGCTGATCGGCGACTACATGACCTCTGACCGTTGGCTGCGCCTCAAGCCCCGGACGCGGGCGGATTACGACCGCGTAATGACCTATCTTATTGAAAAGATCGGTGACCGTGATGTGAAGGCGCTGACCCGCGCGGATGTTATTTCGGCCCAAAAAGCCAATGCTCACCGGACCCGCTTTGCGAATTACATTCCGCAAATGCTGGTGATCCTCTGTGAACATGCGATTGATCTGGGTTGGCTGGTCAATAACCCGGCCAAAGGCGTGAGGGCGCTTAAAACCCCGGACGAACGGAAGCGCGAGCACCTGCCGTGGCCGGATTGGGCGGTTGAGAAGTTCCGCAACGAAGCCGGGGCGCTGCCGCTGCTGATCTTTGAAATCGGCGTCGGGAGCGTTCAGCGCCCCGGTGACTGGGTGGGGTTTCGCTGGGGGGACTATGACGGCGATTCCCTGACGCTGCGCCAGAACAAGACAGACAAGCCTCTGGTGCTGCCGTGTACCGATCACCTTAAGGTCTCTCTTGATCGGGCCAAGGCGGCACTCGGCGCAGTGCCTATCGCCGCCCGGCCCATCCTGATCACGCGCGAGGGAAACCCGATAAGCTACCGATATATGGCCGATCTGATGCTCAAAGAGCGCAAGCGGCTGGGGCTTGAAGCCTATGATCTGCACGCGCTGCGGTATCGCGGTGTGCAGGAGTTGGCATGGCATGGCTGCGACGATGACGAGATCGCCGCCTATTCCGGCCACGCCACGAAAGAGATGATTGCGAAGTATGCGGGTGAGGCCAGGCAGATCATGCGGGCACGTCAGGCGCGGGAGAAACGGCAATGAACGGAACGAGACCAGAACAGAAACGTGATACCCATAGTGATACCCTGAGGGGTGTATGTACTGCTAAGTCATTGAAGGAAATGGAGGCGGGTACCGGAATCGAACCGGTCTTCACGGATTTGCAATCCGCTGCGTAACCTCTCCGCCAACCCGCCGGAGGTGGGGCGGAGATATACCAATGAAAATCTCTGTGCAAGAGCTTCTGTGACCCGATCTCTGGCCTGGGGGGGGCGGCACTGCGATCTGGTGCCTCTTGCGGGTGCGCAGATGCCCGGTTGCGCAGATGGCGGGCCCGTCAGGGCCGAGGAGCAGGGGGCAGGTGAACAGGGGGCGGGGCAGAATGCTGGCGCTGTGGGGCCGATCCCTCTGCGGCGTGGTGCCGCGATGGTGCGTCTCATTCGCGGGGATGGTGCGGCCGCGGTTGCCGCCGCCGGTTTTCTATGGCAAGAGAGTTTCAGGCATAAATCAGACCCAAGAGTTCAGAAAATGCAGGATTTCGCCACGCGTCGCACCATGATGGTCGACAGCCAGGTTCGCCCCAATGATGTGACGAAGTTCCCGATCATCGAAGCGATGCTCGCGATCCCGCGTGAGGCATTTGTGCCCGCAGCGCGCCGTGAGGCGGCCTATGTCGGGGAGAACCTCGAGATCGGCGGCGGACGCGTCATGCTCGAGGCGCGCACCCTCGCAAAGCTGCTGGACGCGCTGGATGTCACTCCGGCGGATATGGTGCTCGATATTGGCTGTGGGCTGGGCTATTCGGCGGCGGTCATTGCGCGGATCGCGGATGCGGTGGTCGCGGTGGAGGAAGAGAGCTTTGCCGATCAGGCGCAGGCGCTACTGTCGGCCGAGGGCGCGGATAATGCCGTGGTGATCACCGGCGTTCTGGCCGAGGGCGCGGCCAAGCACGGCCCCTATGATGTCATCATGATCGAAGGGGCTGCGGAAACCGTTCCGGACGCGCTGCTGGCACAGTTGAAAGAGGGTGGCCGCATCGGCTGTCTCTTCATGGAGGGCGCATTGGGCATTGCCCGCGTCGGCCACAAGATTGATGGCGCGGTCAGCTGGCGCTATGCCTTCAATGCCGCAGCGCCGGTGCTGCCGGGCTTTGGTGCCGCGAAGGGCTTCGTGCTCTGAGCTGACAGGCGGTAAGGATTGCAGGAAATCCGGGTCTTGGGGCCCGGATTTTTTCGTATCCGGGCGGCCCCTGCGCTGGATCGTTTCCCCGGGGCGGGGCATGTCGTTGCGCGGATGCCGCGCGGTGGGCAGGCCATTGGTGAAAAATGACGATTTCAGATGCGTTGTCTGTGTCGGCGGCACAGAGTAGACTCAGAGCCGCCGCGAATTTTCGGTGATGGGAGTGACGGATGACTGATTCCAGAGCGAATGTGGAAATTGAGGACGTGCTGTCCTCGATCCGGCGACTGGTTTCGCAGGACGTGCCGCCGGTGGCACGGACAGTGCCGGCCCCGGGCCAACTGCGCGCGGCTGTTACGCCATTGACGCCGGTGGCTCCGGTGGCTGCGGCAGCGCCTGCGGTCACCGAAGAGACATTGCGGACACTGAATTTGCGCGCCCCGGCAGCGCCCGCGGCGGCAACGCCGCCGGAGGTACCGGCGCCCGAGGCCGCAGAGGCCAATGATTTTCTGGTGCTGACCCCCGCGCTGCGGGTGAGCGACGCCGCGGAAGAGGATGCCGCCGAAGCAGAGGATGATGCCTGGGAGGTCGAAGACCTTTCCGGGCCTCAGGCCCTGAGCGAGGCCGATGACTGGGTGGTCGAGGAGGTGGCAACGCCCGAGGCGCCGCATGCCGAGGCGATGCCACAGCATGCCGATGAGGCCGAAACCCATGAGGTGGCGGCAGAGGAAGTGCCCGAAGCGGAGGCCGCCGAGGCCCCGTTCTGGGAAGATGCCGTTTCCGAAGACGCGCTGGATCTGGCGCCGCCGCAGGGCGGGTCGGTCACCGCTTGGCCGCATGGTCCTGCGCTGCGCCGCGGGGAAGATGCGGTGGATCTGGTCGCGGAAACGGCTGCCGGGGCCGATCCGGATGACAGCGATGCCGGATTTGTGTCGGAGGCGGAAGCGGCAGCCCTTGCCGATCCTGCGGCGGAGGGGCTGACGCTCGACTATGCGGATGACCTCGGTGAGGAATTGGCGCGGCTCGAGCATAAGATCGCCGAAATGGAAGCTGCTGTGGCCCTCGATTCGCAGGCATTTGAGGCCGATGCGGACGCGGCGGCGGTGCCGGGGGCCGGGGATGGCTTTGCCGCCGAGGCGGCTGCGGGCTTGTCGGCTTGGGAAGAGGATGCCGCGCGCGACCAGAGCCTTGAGCCGATTGGCGACCAGATTGCCGATGTGGCTGATGAGTGGCAGGCTGAAGGGGATGAGGCGGACCCGACGCTGGAGGAGCCTTTGGTGGATCCTTGGGGCGCGCCGGGTGAGAGCTGGGATGACCTCGCCGCGTTGGACGGGGCCTCTGAAGCCGACATGCGGGCGGGCACGGACGTGGCGGACGGCGAGGCAGGCACTGACGCATCGGGCAGTGATGCATTGGACGCTGATGGAGCGGAGGGCGCCTATGGACAGGCTCGGGCTGCGGCCGATCTTTCGCTGACGGACCCTGATGCAGAGGCAGCTGAGGATGCCGACGAGGACGGTGCCTCGGCGGGGGCATTCGCCGAGGCCAGCGTTGCGACGGAGGATGCGGACCCTGAGCAGGCGCTCTGGGCCGACAGCGGCGCTTTGGACTGGAGCGACGAGGATGTCGATGCGACACCTGCGGCGGCCTATGAGGCAGGCCCGCGGCGGCTGCATCTGGCCGATGCGCAGGAGGAACCGCACCATCCGCGCATCCTGCGCTCGACCTACGAACAGCTGCGCAGCGAGGAAGTGCCCTTTGAGGATGAGGCCGAAGAGGGCCTCTTTGATGAGGGCGCTGAAGGCCTGATGGACGAGGAGGCGCTGCGGGTGCTGGTTTCGGAAATGATCCGGCAGGAGTTGCAGGGCACCCTGGGCGAGCGCATCACGCGCAACGTCCGCAAGTTGGTGCGGCGCGAGATCCAGCGTGCGCTGTCGAGCCAGGACTTCGACTGACCACCGCGCGGCGGATCCGGTGGCCGGGCGCGCCTCTGTCCGGGGATGCCGGACCGGCCAGGGAGCGCCCAGGCAGGGTGCGCCGCGGCGGCCGGTGGTGAGGCCGCGAAGCGGTGCCAACGTCCGGATCCCAGGCTACAGGGTGCCGCAACCACAGGACATCACAACATAAAAACGCGCCCCGGTGGGGCGCGTTTTTTGCTCATCCTGAACAGGGTCAGGGATCAGGCAGCTTCCGCTTCTTCGGCAGCCATCCGGCGTTCGCTCTCTTCGCGCGACAGCGCGACCGAGGTGCGGACACCTTTCGAGACAAACTCCATCAGCCCCTTCACCACCCGTTCGTTCGGGTCGATTCCGGCGCAGGACAGCACTTCGCGCCCGTCGCGCGACCGCGCCCAGCGGGCGATCTGCTCGGGGCCGTTGCCGTATTTCTTGTCATCGGCAATCGCGTCATCCAAAGCGGCGAGAACAACGGCTGCAAAAAGTTTGCGGGCCCGTTGGCCTTGCTCATAGTTGAATGCGGAGCCGTCAACGAAATCGCGCATTGTTCCGTCCTTTTTTATTGCTCTTGCGTTTCCTGGCGTAGCGCCGAATATGGCTTTTACGCCGCGATTCGATATGGCCCACATCACATGTCAGCCATGCGCCTATAGCATGGCTCTCGTAAGGCGCATACCGTATTTAGTCGGGTTGCCAGAAAGTAGTCGGACATATATAGGTGCGGCGAAATCAGTATCAACCTGTCTGCAAGGTTTAGTCCCATGCCCAAGATCAACGGCAACGAAATCCGCCCCGGCAATATCCTGGAGCATGACAACGGCCTCTGGGCCGCGGTGAAGGTCAACCACGTGAAACCGGGTAAAGGCGGCGCCTTCGCTCAGGTCGAGCTGAAGAACCTGCGCGACGGCCGCAAGCTGAACGAGCGCTTCCGGTCGGAAGACAAGGTCGAGCGCGTGCGTCTGGACCAGAAAGACCAGCAATTCCTGTACGAAACCGACGGGAAACTGGTGTTCATGGACTCGGAAACCTATGAGCAGACCGAGCTTGACGCCGATCTCCTCGGCGACCGCCGTCCCTTCCTGCAAGACGGGATGATGGCCACCATCGAGTATTTCGGCGAAGAAGCCCTGACCGTGTCGCTGCCGCAAAAGGTGACCTGCACCGTGGTCGAGACCGAGCCGGTCGTCAAAGGTCAGACCGCTGCCAACAGCTACAAACCGGCGATCCTCGACAATGGCGTGCGCATCATGGTGCCGCCGTTCATCGGCACGGATGAGAAAATCATCGTCAACACCGAGATGTTTGAGTATTCGGAACGCGCCTGATCGCGGACCGGCTCACAGCATTGTGACCGCTAACATGAAAGGCCGCCCGGGTTGGGGCGGCCTTTTTGCTGTCTGAAACCCGGATTTCCGCTCAGCCCGAGTTCCGCTAGGCCCGAATTTCCATTCACCCGGATTTCCTGCTCAGAGCGGTGAGAGCGTCGCGTCGCCCGCCTGCATCTGCGGCGCGACGCGGTCCTGGCGCAGATAGGCCAGCGCTTGCCCCCCGGCCTGCGTGTAAACGGTGCCCACCGTTTTCCCCTCGGCGGTGATCTCGGTGCCCGGCGGGGCGCTTCCCGCGATGGCCAGCGTGGCGAGGCCCTTCTTCAGCTCGGTCTTGTGTTTCATGCGGGCGGTGACCTCCTGCCCGACATAGCAGCCCTTGCGGAAATCGACGCCGTGCAGCCGCTCAAACCCCATCTCGAGAATGTAGCTCTCGTTCGGGATCAGCTCGATGCCGGTCTCGGGGATGGTATGCGCCACGCGCAAGGCTTCCCAATCGGTGGCATCTGCGGCGGGCAACTCCGCTGCGGGGCCGTAGAGCCGCCAGCCGAGCGCCGGGTGGCGCGGGTCGGGCAGGGCGCCCTCGGGGGCGGGGCCGGACACCTCCGGGGTGCCGCGCACCACGCCGAGATCGGTGGCGCTGATCTGCACATCGGCCCGCAGTTTGTACATGGAGAGGCGTTGCATCAGCCCGGCGGACAGAGGGGCCGCCACATCCACCAGCAGCCGGTCGCCACCGTCGATCACGAAGAAATCTGCGAGATACTTGCCCTGCGGCGTCAACAGCGCCGTATAGACCGGCCCCTGCGCCAGACGGCTCAGGTCATTGCTGACCAACCCTTGCAGGAAGTTTTGGCGATCAGCCCCGGTCAGCGCGAAAATCTGGCGTTCGGTCATCGGACCCTCCTGTTTTGCAGGCAGGATATAGCCATGCCCCCCGCAGATGTAAGGGGGGGTGTTACGGGCACAATGCATGCGTTGACCTCTCCCCGGTCAGCTTCTACCGATTGGTCAGGAAACCTCGGAGAACATGCCATGAGCCTAGCGCAGGGCCGCCCCTATCTTGCCATTCCCGGCCCCTCGACCATGCCCGACCGGGTGTTGGCGGCCATGCATCGCCCGGCGCCCAACATCTACGAGGGCGCGCTGATCGAAATGACGGCCAGTCTGTTTCCCGATCTCAAGCGTCTGGCGGGCACCCGGCAGCATGTGGCGATCTACATCGCCAATGGGCACGGGGCCTGGGAGGCGGCGAATGCCAATATGTTTTCGCGCGGCGACAAGGCTTTGGTGCTGGCGACGGGGCGGTTCGGCATTGGCTGGGCGGAATCGGCCCGCGCTGTCGGGGTGAATGTCGAGCTGGTCGATTTCGGCCTGAAAACCCCGGTGGATCCTGCGCGGGTCGAGGACGCGCTGCGCGCCGATGTGAACCATGAGATCCGCGCCGTGCTGATGACGCATGTGGACACCGCCTCGTCGGTCAAGAATGACGTGACGGCGGTGCGGGCGGTGCTGGACGCGCTGGGGCATCCGGCGCTGTTGGCGGTGGATTGCATCGCTTCGCTCGGCTGTGACGCGTTTCACATGGACGATTGGGGCGTCGATGTGATGGTGGCGGCCAGCCAGAAGGGGATCATGGTGCCGCCCGGTCTGGGCTTTGTCTGGTTCTCGGACAAGGCGCTGGAGCAGAGCCGCAGCGCCGATTTGGCCACCCCCTATTGGAACTGGACGCCGCGCGCCTTTGCCAAGGAATATTATCAGAATTTCAACGGCACCGCACCGACGCATCACCTGTTCGGCCTGCGGGAATCCTTGACGATGATCCTGGATGAGGAGGGGCTGGAACATGTCTGGGCCCGCCATGCCACGCTGGCGCGTTCGGTCTGGGCGGCCTTTGATGCCTGGGGGCAAGGGGCCGATATTGCGCTGAACATCGCCAATCCGGCGCAGCGCGGCCATTCGGTGACCGCCGCCCGGATCGGCGATGGCGGCGCGCAACGGCTGCGCAGCTGGTGCGAAAGAGAGGCGGGGGTGACCTTGGGCATCGGACTCGGCATGGCGCTGCCCTCCGCGCCGGAATACGGCAGCTTCCTGCGGGTGGCGCATATGGGACATGTCAATGCGCATATGACCTTTGGGGTCATCTCGGTGATGGAGGCCGGGATGCGCGCCTTGGGCATTCCGCATGGCGCGGGCGCGCTGGATGCGGCCGCGGCGGTCATCGCGGGTCGCTGACAGAACAAAGCGGGGGTTGAGAAACGGCGCCGGGGGCAAACCGGCGCCGTTTTGCTGTTCGCAAGTGATCATATTCCATTTGTTGAATTTGATGATCGCTGCTAAGCTGCGGCACATTCAGTCAACAGGAGCGTTGTGATGACTCTGGATCGCGTAATCTTGGCCTTTGCGGGTGTGATGATTTTGCTCAGCCTGGCGCTGACCTACTTCGTGTCACCCTATTTTGTGTGGCTAACAGCCTTTGTTGGGGTCAATCTGATCCAATCCGCCTTCACCGGCTTTTGCCCGGCGGCCATCGTCTTTCGCAAAATGGGCATTCGCAGCGGATGCGCCTTTTCGTAGATCGGCAGGAACCGGAGGGGAAGGGGGAGGGCAGTGGGCGGGAACCCGCTGCCGCGTTGCGGGTTAACAAGGCGGGGGGCTTTGGCCCCTTTGATGCAAGGAGTCCCTCATGATCCACCGTCGCAACCTTCTGACCGGCTTGGCAAGTTTGCCGTTGCTCTCCGCTCCGGCGCTGCTCAGCGCCCAGCCCATGGCGGTAATCACCCCCGCGGTGGCGGCGCCCGATACCGCGCCCGTCGCGCGGCCGCTGCCCCCCATCGCGCCGCAATTCATGCCAACGCCGGTGAACGTGCAGCCCGATCTCATCCCGAATTCCATCATTGTGCTGTCGGATCAGTTCTACCTCTACCACATCACCGCGCCGGGCAAGGCCATGCGCTATGGGGTGGCGGTCGGCCGGGCAGAACTGGTGTTTCGCGGGCAGGCCGAGGTGGGCCGCAAGGTGGAATGGCCGAGCTGGAAACCGACGCCCGAGATGATCGCGCGCAGCCCCTCGCATTATGCCAAATACGCCGATGGAATGCCCGGGGGGCCGACCAATCCGCTGGGGGCGCGGGCGCTCTACCTCTATCAAAACGGCCATGACACCGCGATTCGCATCCATGGCACCACCGAGCCGCAATCGATCGGCTCTGCCGCCTCGAATGGCTGCCTGCGGATGGTGAATGAGCATGTGATTGCGCTCTATGATCAGGTTGCTTTGGGCACGCCGGTGTTCGTCTATTAAGGGGCTGCGCGGGGTGGATCGGAATTCAGCTGCAGCGGCAAAGTTTTCCGCTTGACGTCCCCCGGCGGCTTCACTAGTTAGCCCCCCAATGGCTAGGTAGCTCAGCTGGTTAGAGCACGTGACTCATAATCACGGGGTCGGGGGTTCGAGTCCCCCCCTCGCCACCACTTCAACCCTTTGAAATGTATGAAGTAGACGCAAGGCGTCGCTCAGACCCTCTGGGTCCGTTTGCAGAGGTGTTTGCGGACTTCCTGCTGAAGGAATGCTCTTCCTGCCAGGCAATCGCAGCAATCGCAGATTCTTCGCGCCTCCGGTCGTGTCCGAAAGGGGGGCGCCAGGGATGGCTTCGGCATCTTTCAGCGTCTGCCCGGTGATACCGGTGGTCTCGGGACGCGAGCATCCGGCCCGTTCCCCGGTGATCATTGCCCCGGCTGTGCGCAATGTGGGATGAACCGGCCCCGGGCAGATCACTTTCGGGGACATGGTCCCGCGTCAGATTAATACTTGACTCTTTTTATCAAAATACGGAAACCGACGAAGCTCCCACCCAATTCCAGGCAGGCCGCATTTTCCAACGCTGGAGACTTCCCGTGCACAAGAATTCGATCCGCCGCCTTTTCCTGGCCACCGCCCTTGGTGCGCTGCTGGCCGCACCCGCGCTGGCGCAAAGCGCCTGGACGCCGGGCGTCGAGACGCTGCAGGGCACGATCCGCGCCGGGTCGCGCGATGTGCCGGTGGTGCCGGGGCAGGTGACGCAGATCACCGGCAGCAGACTGGTGCCGGGTCAGGTCCTGCGGTTGCAGCACGGGGCAGACCTCCTGACCGCCGAGCCGGTGACCGTGGGCGCCGACGGCAGCTTCAAAGCCGAGATCACGCTGCCCGTCGATGCCGCCCCCGGCCTGCACCCGATCGCGGTGATCGCCGAGGGTCCGGCGGCTGTGAGCACGGTCCTGCTCAAGGTCTCGGAGGTGGTGCCGCCGCTGAACGAAGCCGCCTTTCACGTGACCACTGCCGAGGTCGGCGAGCGCGCCTATCAGGCGGCGCTGTCGGCCGATGGCAAGCTGTTCGTGGCCTCGGCGCGCGGCAAGGGCGAGGTTGCCAGCCGCCTGATGCGTCTGGATGCGGTGACGCTGGCACCGGAGGCCGAGGCGACGCTGGCGGTTGCCGAAGGCGAGAAGGCGGGGCCGATTGATGTCTTTGGTGTGGGGGTGGATGATGCGCACCGCCGGGTCTGGACCACCAACACGCTGCATGAAACCGTCACCGTCTACGATGCCGACAGCCTGACGCCGGTCAAGGTCTTTGCCGAAGGCTCGGTTTTGCATCCGCGCGATGTGGTGATCGATGCCGCCCGCGGCCGCGCCTATGTCAATGCGGCGCTGACCGGCAAGATCCATGTCTTTGACACGGCGACGCTGGAAGAGCTGGCGCCGATCCAGGTCTCGACCGCCGATGGCCGCGAGGCTTTTGCCTCGATGTCGCTTGATCTGGATGCGGTGAACGGCCAGCTCTACACGATCAGCCGTGGCGCGAGAGCGGTGGCGGCGGTCGATCTGGAAAGCGGCGCGGTGCGGGCTTTCGAGGTGCCGGAACTGAGTCAGGGCTCGGGGGTGGCGCATGACCCGGAAACCGGGCGGCTTTACGCGGTCAGTCAGGATGGCAACAACCTTGTCGTGCTGGACGGCGCAACTGGCGCCGTGCTGGCGGACACGCAGGTCGGCGCGGGCGCGGTGGCGGTGGCCTTTGATCCGGTGGCGGGTCAGGCCTATGTGGCGACCCGCGCGGGCGGCACCGTGGCGGTGCTGGACCGCGACGGCACGCTGGTCGGCAACCTGCCGCTGGGCAAATTGCCCAATGACGTGATCAGCGATGGCAAGGGCGCGGTCTATGCCACCACCATGTTCGGCGCGAGCACCGAGGATGGCGTGCCGGGCACCGTGTCGCGCATCGTGGCGAAATAAGAACGGGGCGGCGGGCTGGTCACCGGCCCGCCGCCGTCACGCGCTGACATCTTGTCCGGGGCCAGGTCGCAGATCCCTGATGAAGTGATCGAGCGAATGCTGCATCCAGCTTCGCGGATCGCCTTGCGGGCACCACTCGGGGAAGTGACCGTCGATCAGCATCCGGCCAAGACCGTAGACAAGTGCGCGACAGGAAAGCAGCACCGTCGGGAGGTCGGCGTCCTGCTGCAAATGCCCGCGGGCGCGGGCCATCGTCAGCAGGGCCAGCATGCGGTCCCGGATCGCATCATTCTGCCTGCGGGCAGCATCCTCGAGGCGGACCAGATTGCGCTGGCTGATGATGGCGAAATGGGTCGGGTTTTCGGCGACCCAATCAAGATAGGCCAGACCAATCCTCCGGATCTGTTCCAGCGGGTCATCATCGGTGGCCAGTTGCCCGGCTTCGACGGCCTGCGCCAGACGTTCCATCGCCTGCGTGGCCACCGCCGCCAGCAGCGCCTCGCGCGTGGGAAAATGGCGAAACGGGGCCCCCGGCGAGACGCCAACGCGCCGGGCCACATCCCGGACCGACAGCGCCTCGACACCTGATTCCGCGACGATGGCAGAAGCCGCTGCGATCAGTGCCTTTGCCAGATCGCCGTGATGGTAGGGTTTCGACATGGGCTTTTCTCCCGATTTCTGGCCGAGGGCATCCGGTGCAACGAATGTAATCACTGATTATTTACTTTGGAAGTCCGGGCGGCGGGGCTACAAGTAATCACTGATTACATATTTGAGGATTGCCATGACCAAGATCCGGAACATCCTGCAGGCATTCGCTGTTGCGGCGCCTGTTTTCTGTGGCAGCGCCGCTCTGGCGGAAGATGTGCCGACACTGCGCATCGTCTGGCCACAAGAGGGAATGGCGGTGCCCCTCGGCGCCGACGCGGAAGGCGTCATCGGGGTTGTGGTGGACAGCACCTTCCGCCTTGCACCCGCAGGGAGTTGTGGTGATGATCCGCAGTGCGGCCATGTCCATCTGAAAATCGATCCGGAGGGCGACGACTGCAACATCCCGGGCCGCGCCTACAACAGCATGAACAGCGACTTTGGCGGTCCTCTGATCATCGCGCGCTTCGGACATTGCAGCGGTCGCGCCGGCGACCATGTGATCGGCGTGTTGCTCGCGGATGACCATCACCAGCCGGTTCTGGTGGATGGGCGGCCCGTCACGGCGCTGGTCAAAGTCACCACGGAGTGAGGGCCCGGGGCCCATTGCTGACTGGCCGCTGAGGGTCCCGCCCGCCTTGTGGCCGCGCGCCGCGCCCTTTTGAACGCCCGCGCCGAAACGGCCGGTCGGGGCGTGGCGCAGCAGGATCCGGGTACGCCTGCAAGGGGGCACGCGCCATTCTGCGGCAGGTGCGCCCGCGGCCAAGGTATTGCGTCTGGCGGGCCCGTCAGAACACCCGCAAGACCTCGGGCAGCCCCCGTTGAAGGCGGATATGCAGATCATGCGTCTATGATCCGCAGCTTTCGGCGTTTCGGTGGGTTCACGCCCGGCACGGTTCCGCCTGACCTGCCGTTGCCAGGCATCCACACCTATCGGTCCGATTTGTTCAAGACCAACCGGATGGCCTCGTATAGACCCAGCTGATGAAACTGGGATACACCATGATTTATGGAACAGATATGCCCAAAACGATCGCATTCTACGAGGCCGCCTTCGGGCTCGCGCCGCGCTTTATCCATGAAAGCAGTCTCTATGCCGAAATGGAAACGGGGGAGACCACACTGGCCTTTGCGGGGATCGAGGCCGCCGAGATGAACGGCCTCGCCTTGATGCCAAACCGCCCGGAGCGGCCCGCCGCTGCGTGGGACATCTGTTTTGTCACCGATGATGTGGCATGCGCCTATAACCGCGAGCTGTCTGCGGGCTGCAGACCCGTCAGCGCGACGTGCATCAAGCCATGGGGTCAGATCGTGTCTTATGTCCGCGATCTGGACGGCTGTATCGTCGAGATTGCCTCTCCCATCGGGGGTACGGCCTGACATGGAGGATGCGGAGAAGGCGGCGGTACTCGAAAGCTTGGTGGAAATGGTGCTGGAGCGGGCGCCGGATGCCCTTCTGCGGCCGATGTATGGCGGCACGGTGATCGAGCTTGAGCCAGGCAATCCCCAGAGCCGCATCGGTGGCTTTTACCTCTACGCCGGGCATGTCTCATTCGAGTTCGCCAAGGGCTTTCAGCTGCAAGACCCGGACGCGCTGCTGGAAGGGACGGGCAAGTTCAGGCGGCACGTCAAGTTGCGGTGTGTCGCCGACATCAGGACCAAAACGCTCGGGCGTTTTCTGGATCAGGCGGTCGCGCTGTGCCAGATGCGCCCGGCGGGCCCTCGCCGCCTTGCCGGACCGCCCCTCTAGGGTCGGAAGCTCCCATGCCGGGACGCGGCGACCCCCGGACGCGGCACTCCCGGTCTCGGGCCCTGTGGCAGAACAGCCCGGGCGCAACGATCGCGGGTGCCGACTGCATGCCTGTCCGCGACGTCAGCGTTGCTGCCCAAATGTGTCAGTTCAACGCAGCGCCACCCCACGCGCACGCATCTTCGCTTCTGCCCTGTCGCTCTGTGCGGCGGACAGGGTCGCCTCTTTCACGACGCTGACCTCGTAACCGCGGTTTCGTGCGGCCAGCGCCGTTTTCAACACGCAATGGTTCAGATCCAGCCCCGCGATGCGCAGCTTTCCGATCCCGCGCTTGGTCAATACTGCGTCTAGCGCACCCGTTTCGAAGGCGTCCTGAACCCGCTTGACCAGAACCTGATCGGCCTTTCCCGCGAACGGTTCTGCCAGCGCGGTGCCGGCGCTGCCTTCAACGGCCCATCCCTTCATCATCAGCCGTGCGATGGCTTTGGTCGACGGGATCGACCACTCTTGCCGAAGCGCGATAATCTGATGGCCCTGTGCCCGTGCCGCAGCGATCTCGCGCAGGATCGCGCGCTCGGCTGCTTGCTTTGCCGCATCGGAATAGGGGCCGTGATCCCAGAATACGGATTGCAGATCGATGAGCAGAAGCGCTGTGTTCTCGCGTGGCGCAATCGGTGTTCCGCGACTGACGGCGCCAATCTTCCAAACGCCAAGCGCAAGCCAGCCAAACCCCAGAAGCGCCGTGGCCACCACCAGATAAGCAACCGTCATGCCTGACCTCCTGCGAGAGTTCTCAGCTTGCCGGTCACGGCAAGCACGACGTTCAACGCCGTCGCGACGTCTTCATCCGTCAGATCCGCGCCGATCTCCTGCATCAGCGCCAACTCCCGCGCGATGATGCCGTCAATCAGCTCACGGCCCGGGTCGGTGAGCGCCACAAGCCGCGAGCGCTTGTGGCGCGGATTTGGACGTTGCTGAACGAACCCGCCCGCCAGCGTCTCGTTCACCATCAGCTGGACATATTGCCGGTTGATTTCGAGCCGGGCGGCAATGTCCGGGACGGTTTGGTCACCGTGCCGCCGCAGAATTTCCAGCACCGCACGCATCCGGACCGTCAGGTCGGTCCCTTCCAGCCCCGCCTCGACGCAGGCTTCAGCCGCCTGCATCAAGGGGCGCGACATCCAGACGAGATGGTGTAGGTGATCTGCTTTCATGATGACATTATGCACGTCATTTTGACATGTACAATGTCAAAATGTGAAAGGCTGACATCGGCCAGGGCAGCCTCCCGATCCCGCAGGGTCAGCGATACAAAGCAGTTGGCCACGGTCCTTTGCAGATGGTTGAAAAGGGCCTCCGCATCGCGCTCGCGGAAATGTCGAAGGCTGAGCCGTTCTGTTTCAATGGTTTTCAAGAATGCTGGCTTTGCGTGATGTTTCACTTTCGCCGGGGTCAGTGCGGTGCGGTCCCCGTTGCAGTGCGGCGGGCGGCAAGGGCAAAGTACACCACCACAGCCAGCGCCAGAATGATGGCGGCCGATGTCATCAACAAGACAGCATGGGTTTGGGTAAAGGCGGCCTTGCCGGCCGCGATCAGCGCCGCGCTTTGCGCCTCGTTCAACCTTGCGGCAACGATATAGGTGTCGCCGATGGTTTGCGCGGCTTCGGTCGCCAGAGCGGGCGGCAGACCGGCCGGGAGGTCAATCGCGCGGCGGAACATGCCGGACAGGAACACCCCGAACAAGGTGATGCCGAGGCCGGATCCCAACTCGTATCCCGTTGCCTCCAGCGAACCGGCCGCGCCGCCCTTGCTGGCCGGAACCGCGCCCATGATCGCAATTGATGACGCGGTGAGGCCGATGCTCAGCGTCAGGCCCAGCACGGCGAGTGCGCAGGGGACCGGCACACCCGGCGCCTGAAAGTCGCTTTGCGCGAGAAAGACCAGGGCCGCGGCCGCGATCACCAGCGACAGGCTTGCCACCATCCGCAGTCCAAAGCGGTTGGACAGATAGCCTGCGACGGGTCCGCCCACGGCCGCTGCAGCCATGATCGGCACCATGAAGATCCCGGCCTGCAACGGGGTCTTGCCGAGCACGTATTGCAGTTCCTGCGACAGGGTCAGCTCCACCCCCGCCAGCGCGCCGGAGGCGACAATCGCCATGATCAGCCCCGCAAGGATGGCAGGATGCGCCAGCAGCGAAAGATCCAGCATCGGCTCTGGTGACCGCAATTGTTGACGCACAAACAGTGCCAGGACCGCGATGCCGAAGCCGATCGCAAGGGCGGTGACCGCCAAAGGCTGTTTGGCACCGGCGCCGGATTTGATCCCATAAACGACACAGATCATGCCGACGATCAGCAGCAGGGCCTGACCGATCGGCCAGGTGCCGGGGGTGGTTTGCTCGGCGCGTGGCAAAAGCCGCCAGCAGACCGGCGCCACAACCAGCATGACCGGCACATTGATCAAGAACACCGACCCCCACCAGAAATGCTGCAGCAGCGCGCCCCCGACCAGAGGGCCAGCAGCGGCACCCGCCGCCCCGACCGTGCCCCACAGACCCAGCGCCATGGCGCGCTCGCCGTCATCCTCAAACGTCTTGCGGATCAGCCCCAGAACGCAGGGCAGGATCATGGCGCCCCCCAGCGCCAGAAACACGCGCGCCGCGATCAGGGACGCCGCAGTTTGGGCACAGGCGGCCCAGACCGATGCGCAAGCGAAAATGGCAAGGCCGGTCAACAGGATCCTGCGGTTGCCGACCCGGTCCGACAGCGTGCCCATCGGCACCAGAAGCCCGGCCATCAGCAAGGGATAGATGTCGATGATCCACAAAACCTCGGTGCCCGACGCATGCAGCGCCTGGGTGAGCGTGGGCAGGGTCACATGCAGAATTGTCATGTCCAGCACGACGGGCAGAAAGGCCAGCATGACCGCCACCAGCACGAGCCAGCGTTTCGGATCGGGGGCGCGCGTCGGCATGGTTCACCTGAAGAAGCTGTTGTAGCTGCCGATATAAATACGTACGTATGGATTGCAATGACGAAGTGAAGGGCAGGGGAAGATGGGCCGCACACCGACAATCAGCCGCGACAGGTTGCTGGATCTGGCCGAAGAGCTGGTGCGCAGTGGCGGTGGCGCCGCCTTGACCATCGGTGCGCTGGCGCAGGCGGCGGGCATTTCCAAGGGCGGTGTGCAGTATGCCTTCGCCAGCAAGGACGCGCTGGTGCGCGGCCTGATCGACCGCTGGACAGATCAGTTCGAGCGCTTGCTGGGCGATCCGCCCGCGGAAGATCCGGTTGGCTTTGTCCGGCGCTACATCGCCGCGACCCGGGCCTCGCAGCAGGCGATGAATGCCAAAATGGCCGCCCTGCTGGTCAGCTATCTGGAAGATCCCGCGAATTTGCAGGAAACGCGCGATTGGTATCGCGGGGTTTTCGGGCGCCTGTCCGGATCCGGCCCTGAGGCCCGGGCCGCACGCGTGGCCTTTCTGGCCGTTGAGGGACTTTTTCTCATGCGCATCAATGGCATTGACGAAGAGGGGGCCTGGACTGACCTGCTTGACGATGTTGAGGTCGTGCTGCAGCGTTTGACGGCCATGACCGTCCCAAAGGGGCAGTAGAGGCCCCAAAGCGCCACATCTTTGGGCGGCGGCTTTGCCGACCTCTCGCGGCGTCAGGGCTGGATCTCCCCGTCCGGGCGCTCTGTTGGGGATGGGGCGGGGCAATCGCGGCGGCGGTCTGCGGGCCGTCGGCTGTGGCTCATTTCCGCCTCGGTGTCTCACCTGCGCGCTCTCGCGCGTCCAGCCATCCCGTGACAGCCATCCCGCGACTGGCCAGGCCCGCAGGCCTCATCACCAGCGGGTGGCGGGCAGCTCGGTCGGGCCAGTGTTTGGATCTAGACCGACCTGCGATCGCTCTGGCGGCGGTCTGCGCGCAGGCTTCATCCCGCTGGCGCTCCCGCCTGCCGGGCGGAACCTGCGGCCCCTGCGGGCGTTTCGCCCTGAGAAGGCAGGAAGGGCCGAGTCACGAAGCGCCCGACAAGAAATCAAGTCCCGACAAGAAAGCAGTGCCTGATCGGAAGGAAGAGAAGATGAGACACAGTCTGATCATCACTGCCCTGGCACTCGTCCCGCTCGGGGCCCGGGCAGATGTCCCCTATCTGGATGACCGCTCCACGCCCGCCGCGGTGGTCCAATCGCTCTATAATGCGATCAATTCCGGGCAGTATCTTCGCGCCTACAGCTATTTCGATGCTGACAGAATTGGCGATTACCCAAGCTTCAAGGCGGGCTATGATACCACGCAGAGCGTTGCACTCCGGCTGGGGGAGCAACGTCAGGACAGCGGCGCGGGGACGACCTATACCCAGCTGCCCGCCGTCATCAAAGCGGTCGAAACCGACGGCCGGACGCAGGTTTACGCGGGGTGTTACACGCTCTCAGCGGTCAGCCCGTCGATTCAGGATTATCCGCCTTTCGTGCCCATCCGCATCATCGGCGGCACGCTGGTCCCGACCGATGCGCCGTTCGAGGCAGCTGTGGGAAAATGCCCGGCCCCCTAGCGCGAGGCCGCTGCGCCCGTCAGGGCAGGGCGGGCCGCTGTCTCCGCTGTCGGCGGTGGGCGTGGCGCCCCTCGGGGTCTGGTCCGAAAAACGCCGGGCCGGGGTTGCGTCATTGCATTGCTTTGGCCGGTGCCAACGGCGCGGCCGTGCCGCTGACTCCGACTACGGCTAACTCCGATTACGGACGGCCCCCCGCGTTGGCGCCCTGCGAAGCGCCCGTGCGGGCGTTCAGACGTCCAGCTCTTCCACGAATTGCGCATTCTCGGTGATGTACTGAAACCGCAATTCAGGCTTTTTCCCCATCAGCCGCTCGACCAGATCGCCGGTTTCGCCCGGCGCATCCTCGTCAATCGTCACCCGGATCAGCTTGCGCGTCTCGGGGTTCATCGTGGTGTCTTTCAGGTCCTTGGCATCCATCTCGCCCAGCCCTTTAAACCGCTGCACGTCGATTTTACCCTTGCCGCCCAGGCCCTTGGCCAGCCACAGCTCTTTCTCGGCATCATCGGCCACATAAAGCCGTTTCGCCCCCTGCGTCAGCCGGTAGAGCGGCGGGCAGGCGAGGTAGAGGTGCCCCTTGTCGATCAGCGGCCGCATCTGGGTGAAGAAAAACGTCATCAACAGGCTGGCGATATGCGCGCCGTCAACATCAGCATCGGTCATGATGATGATCTTGTCATAGCGCAGGTCTTCGACGTTGAACTTGGTGCCCATGCCGACGCCCAAAGCCTCGCAGATGTCGCGGATCTCGGAGTTGTCGTTCAGCTTGTTCGACGCGGCGCCCAGCACGTTCAGGATCTTGCCCTTCAAGGGCAGCAAAGCCTGCGTCTCGCGCGAGCGCGCGCCCTTGGCCGAACCGCCCGCCGAATCGCCCTCCACGATGAAGAGCTCAGTATTCTCGCGGTTCTTCGCGGTGCAATCGGTCAGTTTCCCCGGCAGCCGCAGCTTTTTGGTCGCCGATTTCCGCTGGGTTTCCTTTTCCTGCCGCCGCTTCAGCCGCTCTTCGGCGCGCAGCACCAGAAAATCAAGGATCGCCCCGGCGGATTTGGTATCCGCCGCCAGCCAGTTGTCGAAATGGTCGCGCACGGCGTTTTCCACCAAACGCGCGGCCTCCACCGTGGCCAGCCGGTCCTTGGTCTGGCCCACAAATTCCGGCTCGCGGATGAAACAGGACACCAGCGCGCAGCCCCCCGTGGTCAGATCCTCGCGGGTGATCTGCTCGGCCTTGCGGTTCTTGACGAGATCGCCGTAAGCCCGCACGCCTTTCAGGATGGCGGCCCAAAAGCCTGCCTCATGCGTGCCACCCTCGGGCGTGGGCACGGTGTTACAATAGCTTTGGGTGAAACCGTCGCGCACCGGCGTCCAGTTGACCGCCCATTCGACACTGCCCGGCACGCCGAACTTTTCCTGAAAGCCGACTTTGCCCGCAAAGGGACGGTCGGCATAGGTCATCGACTTGCCAAGGGACTCGGTCAGGTAATCGGCCAGACCGCCAGGGAAGTGGAACACCGCCTCCATCGGGGTTTCGCCATCATTGATCGCGGTTTTCCAGCGGATCTCGACACCCGAGAAGAGATAGGCCTTCGAGCGGACCATCTTCATCATCCGGGCGGGTTTGAACCGGTGATGGCCAAAGATCTGCTCATCGGGGTGAAAGCTGACCTGCGTGCCACGCCGGTTCGGGGCGGCGCCGATCTTTTCCACCGGCCCCTGCGGGATGCCGCGCGAAAAACTCTGCTGGAACAACTCTTTGTTCCGCGCAACCTGCACCACCATGCTGTCGGACAGAGCGTTCACCACCGAGGCACCCACCCCATGCAGACCGCCAGAGGTCTGATAGGCATCGCCCGAGAATTTGCCGCCCGCATGCAGGGTGCACAGGATCACCTCCAGCGCGGATTTGCCGGGGAATTTCGGATGCGGATCAATCGGAATCCCGCGGCCATTGTCGCGCACGATCACCGTGTAATCTTCGCACAGCTCCACCTCGATCCGCGTGGCATGGCCCGCCACCGCCTCGTCCATCGAGTTGTCGAGAATCTCGGCCACCAGGTGATGCAGCGCCCGCTCATCGGTGCCGCCGATATACATGCCGGGGCGTTTGCGAACCGGTTCCAGCCCTTCCAGCACCTCGATCGACGAAGCGTCGTAGGTGTGTTCAGTTGCGCCGGAAAGAAGGTCTTCTGCCATCGGTCTCACCTGTTCATGGGTCAGCCACAGGATTAGACCATGCCGGGCAGGCGGCGCAAGGCGAAGGGGGCAGGGCCGGTGCCGCACCCCCCGCGCGATCAGACGGGTTCGGCCTCGCGCGCGGCCCACATCTGTTGGAAGGCGGGGCGGGATTGTTGGGTTTTCAGCCAGCCAAACAGGGTGGGGAATTCCTCGGCCAGCGGGCTATGTGCTTGGGAATAGCGCAGAACTTCCGCCATATTGATGTCTGCCACGCTAAAGCGGCCGCCCACCAGATAGGGGTGCGTGGCCAGATAGGTTTCCAGCACCGCATAGGGACGGCGCAGGGCCGCCACATGCCGTTGCAGTTCGGCTGCACCTTCGGGCGTTTCGGCGCGTTTCTGACCATAGAGGCCCTGAATGGCCAGCGACGCCGCCTCGATCGAGCTTTGCGCAAAGAGCGTCCATTGCTCCATCAGCGCCGATTCGTTCAGATCCTGCGGCCCGAGCGCACCGCCGTATTTGCGCGCCAGATGCAGGTTGATGACGAGGGATTCGGTCAGCAGCAGCCCTTCATCCTCCAGCACCGGGATTGCCCCGGCCGGTGACAGCGCCAGAAACGCCGCTGAACGCGTGTTCAGCGGCGCATCCGCCGCCTGCGGATCGGCAAGGCGGTAGGCCTGCAACACCGGCACCAGTTCGAGCACCAGGCCGATTTCATGTGCCAGCCAGAAATTGCGCGTGGCGCGGCTGCGGTAGGATCCGTAAAGCTTGGGCATACTGTCCTCATCATGTGGCAGGAAACCCCGCACACCTTCGCGCCGGGGCACCGCGCCGGGGCGAAAGCGGGGCGCGGGGTTACGGCACTCTGGCCGGGTGCTGGCCGAAAGAAAAGAGGCTCTGCGTCGCGATGTGACCCCGCAGCAGGGGCCATATTGTATGGGGTACACGCGTTCCGGCGCTGAAAACGCGGCGAGAGCGGGCGCCGGCACCCGAATCCGCCGGGGGGCCGTCGCGGCAGCGCTTGCCGGGTCATTCGCGCGCAGGTAGTGCTAGGGCATGAACATGTCCTCAACCCCCCTGATTTCCCCGCAGCCCGCGATGACGCGCCTGCAGCATATGCGCGCGCTTTTGGTGCTGGGCCTGCCGCTGGTTGGCAGCCATCTGGCGCAAATGGCGCTGCATGTCACCGATACGGTAATGCTCGGCCGCTATGGCGTCAATGAGCTGGCCGCCGTGGTGCTGGGGGCGGGCCTGTTCTTCGTGGTCTTCATCCTCGGCTCGGGCTTTGGCATCGGGGTGATGGGGGTGGTCGCGGGGGCGCTCGGCTCGGGCGATGAGACGCAGGTGCGGCGCGCGACCCGGATGGGGCTCTGGCTCTCGATCCTCTATGGCGTGCTGGTGTTCCCGGTGATGTGGTTCGCCGGGCCGGTATTCCGCACCCTCGGGCAAGAGGCGGTGGTGGCGCAGCTGGCGCAGGATTACCTGCGGATTGCGGGCCTTGGCATGGTGCCCGCGCTGGTGATCATGGTGCTGAAAAGCCATCTGGCGGCGAATGAGCGCACGCAGGTGGTGTTTTGGGTCACGCTGGCGGCGGTGGGGTTGAACATCGCGCTGAACTGGCTGCTGATTTTCGGCAATTGGGGGATGCCTGAGCTCGGCGTGCGCGGCGCGGCTTTGGCCTCCTTTGCGGTGCAGATGTTCAGTGCGCTGGCCTTGGCGGGCTATGCGGCCTGGGTGCCCGCCTTGCGGCATTTCAACCTCTTCCAGCGGTTCTGGCGCCCCGATTGGCAGGCTTTCGGGCAGATCTTCCGCCTCGGTTGGCCGATTGGCCTGACCGGTCTGGCGGAAGGGGGCCTCTTTCAGGCTTCGGCGCTGATGATGGGCTGGCTGGGCACCATGCAACTGGCCGCGCATGGCATCGCGCTCGAGATAACCGCGTTGGCCTTCATGATCCATCTCGGGCTCTCCAATGCGGCCACCGTGCGGGCGGGCCGGGCCGATGGCGCGGGCGATCTGCAACGGCTGCGCGACGGGGCGGCGATGGCGATCCTGCTGTCGCTCCTGATCGTGGCGCTGGTGATCGTGCTGTTCTTTGCCATCCCCGAAGCGCTGGTGGGTCTGTTCCTCGACCCCGCCGAGCCGCAGGCCCCCGAGATCATCGCCTTTGGCGCGCGGCTGTTGGCCGTGGCGGCGCTGTTCCAGCTCTTTGATGCGATGCAGGCAATGGCGCTGGGCCTGCTGCGCGGGGTGCAGGACACCCGCGTGCCGATGTGGCTGGCAGGGCTCAGCTATTGGGTCATCGGCATCCCGGCCAGCTATCTTCTGGCGTTTCCGCTGGGCTTTGGCGGGCTGGGCCTCTGGCTGGGCCTGTCGATCGGTCTGGCGATGGCCTCGGTTCTGCTGATGCTGCGCTTCTGGCGGGGCCTTGCACGGCGTGCGGCCTGAACGAACGCGCCGCGCGGCTTAATAGCCGCGCGTGCGGTCCACCAGATAGAGGAAAGGCAGCCCCGCCTCACCGCGGCGGATGTTCTCCACCACCACCGCGGCGGCAGAGCCGGGGCGGGTGGCGGCGGCGATATGCGGGGTCACGGTGACGCGGGGATGCGCCCAATAGGGGTGGCCCGCGGGCAAAGGCTCGGTGCGGAACACATCCAGCGTCGCCTGACCCACCTGACCGCTGTCCAGCGCGGCCAAGAGCGCGTCATCATCGATCAGCGTACCGCGACCCGGGTTCAGGATCACCGCCCCGCGCGGCAAAAGCGCCAGCGTTTCGGCATTCAACAGATTGCTGGTATCGGGGGTGTTCGGCAGCAAGGTCACCAGAATCCCGGCGGTGGACAGTGCCTGCCGCAACCCCTCCGCGCCGGAAACACAGGTGATACCGGGCAGGGATTTGGGGCTCCGGCTCCAGCCCGTCACCGCAAAATTCAGCTGCGCCAGCGCTTGCGCGCAGGCCGCACCCAGTTCGCCGAGGCCGAGCACGGTGACCTGCCGGTCCCGCGCCAAAGGCGGGGTCAGCTCGGGCCGCCAGACGCCATCCTGCGCGGCCAGTTGCGCGTCCAGCCCCAGATGATGGCGCAGCACATGGCCGGTGACCCATTCCACCATCCCCTCGGCCAGCCCCTGATCCACCATCCGGCACAGGGGCTGCGTCAGCGTGGCATTGCCCACGATCCGCTCCACCCCGGCCCAGAGGCTGAGCACCGCTTTGGCACGGGTGAAGGGGGTGAAATCCTGCAGCGGGCTGCCCGGCGCATAGATGATGTAATCCACCTCCGCCGGATCGGTATCGTCGCCTGCAAAGCGCGCCGCAATCCCGGCCTGTGCCAGGCTGCGAGTCAGCGGCCCCTCATAGTCGGACCAGTTTGGGGCGGCGAAAAGCAGGGTCAGCATCATTTACCTCGGTCGGTGGATATGGGCGCTTTGCACAAGGCCAAAAGCGATCAGCAGGATCAGCATCGCCGTCCCGCCATAGGAGACCAGCGGCAAGGGCACGCCCACCACCGGCATCAGCCCCATCACCATCGACATATTCACCGCAAAGAACAAGAACAGCGTCCCCGAAATGCCCAAGGTCAGCAGCGAGGCATAGCGGTCGCGGTTTGTCAGCGCCGAATGGATGCAGAACCCCAGAATCATCGCGTAGAGCATCAGCAGCGAGAAGGCGCCGACAAAGCCGAATTCCTCGGCCAGCGTCGTGAAGATAAAGTCGGTATGCTTTTCGGGCAGGAAGTTCAGACGGCTCTGCGTGCCCTGCATATAGCCGCGCCCCGACCAGCCGCCCGACCCGAGCGCGATCTGCGCCTGCATGATGTTATAGCCCGCGCCGAGCGGGTCCGCGCCGGGGTCAAGGAAGGTATCGACCCGGCGGTATTGATAGTCGTGCAACAGCTGCCAATCGGTGCCGCGGCTCTCGATCACCGTGGCCACCAGCGCCACCACGATGGCGATGACGGTCCCGAAATACCACAGGCTGACCCCCGCCGCGAACATCACGATGCCGCCGCCCAAGACCAGCAGGATCGCGGTGCCAAGGTCAGGCTGCACCAGCACAAGGCCGGTGGGCAGCAGGATCATCAGCACCGGCACCAGCACCCACAAGGGTTTGGACACTTTCGACACATCCAGCCAGTCGTAATAGGCGGCCAGCAGCATCACCATGGAGATCTTCATGAGTTCAGAGGGTTGCAGCCGGATCGGCCCCAGATCGATCCAGCGTTGCGCCCCCATGCCGATGGCCCCGAACAGCTCGACCCCGATCAACAACAAGAGCGAGAACAGATAGGCCACCGCCGAGACATTGCGCCAGAACCAGATCGGCACGAAACCCACCGCGAACATCAGCACCATGCCGATGGCAAAGCGCTTCATCTGCGGTTCCGCCCAGACTTCGGCGCGGCCGCCCGAGACGGAATAGAGCATCAGGAACCCGGCGCAGGCGACGGCCGTCAGCAAAAAGGCCAGCGGCCAGTTGGCATGCAGGATCTTGCGCCAGCCGGTGGGGACGGTCTTCAGACTGTATTCGAGAAAGCTCATGCCCGGCTCTTTCCGCTGGGGGCCAGATCCGGATCGACCAGATTCATTTTCTTGCGCTGCTCGGCGATTGTGTCGCGCTGGTTCGAGGGATAGGCCTCCAGCGGCGGCGGGCCGTTGTACAGCGCCTCAAGCAGGATGTCGCGCGCGATAGGGGCTGCCACGGCGGAGCCGCCCGAACCATGCTCGACCACGACGGCCACCGCATATTTCGGATTGCTGACCGGCGCAAAGGCCACGAACAGCGCGTGATCGCGCCGGTTCCACGGCAGTTGCTCGTTCGAGATCACCCCGCGCGCGCGTTCCGCCGCCGAGATGTTGCGCACCTGCGCCGTGCCGCTTTTGCCCGCCATCCGCGCTTCATCCAGCACGATGCGGGCCTTGTTGCCGGTGCCGCGCCCGGAGTTCACCACCCCGGCCATGCCCGCCTGCACCGCCGCCAGATGCTCGGGCTTGACCCCCAGATCGGCGATGTCACTCAGCGGCACCTCGACCCCGTCAACGGCGCGGATCAGGCGTGGCACCAGCGCCTTGCCCGAGGCCACGCGCGCCGTCATCACCGCCAGATGCAAGGGCGAAGCCAGCACATAGCCCTGACCGATGGCGGCGTTCAGCGTGTCGCCGATCTGCCAGTCCTTGCCATATCTTTCCTGTTTCCACGCCTTGTTCGGCGCCACGCCTTCGGACACCGCCGACATCGGCAGATCGTGGCGCACGCCGACGCCCAACCGCTTGGCCATCTCCGAGATCTTGTCGATGCCGACGCGCTGGGCGATGTCATAGTAATAGACGTCGCAGGATTGCTCGAAACTGAGCTGCATGTTCACCGAACCATGCCCGCCGCGCTTCCAGCAGTGAAAGCGCCTGCCGCCCACCTCGATGTAGCCCGGGCAGCGCACCGTATCACTGGCCTTGACCACGCCCGCTTCCAGCGCCGCCAGTGCCGTGATCATCTTGAAGGTGGAGCCGGGCGGATAGAGGCCCTGCACGGTCTTGTCGGCCAGCGGGCGGTGGTCGTTTTCGGTCAGCGCCTTGTAATCCACCGCGGAAATGCCGCGCACGAAAAGGTTGGGGTCAAAAGACGGGGCCGAACTGATCGCCATGATGTCGCCATTGGTCACGTCAATGACCACGGCGGCGGCGCTTTCGGTGCCCAGCCGCTCGTGACAATAGTTCTGAAGGCGGAAATCCATCGTCATCTGGATATTCGCGCCGGGATCACCTTCTTGCCGCCCGAGTTCGCGCATTTCGCGCCCGGCCGAGTTCACCTCGACCCGCCGCGTGCCCGAAGAGCCGCGCAGCTGATCCTCGAGTTTGGCCTCGACACCGATCTTGCCCAGCTGAAATTTCGGGATCATCAGCAACGGATCTGGGTTCTCGATCTTGGACAGATCGTAATCCGAGACCGGTCCGACATAGCCCAGCACATGCGCGAAATCCTGGGCGCGCGGGTAATGCCGCGACAGACCCACCTCCGGCGAGACACCGGGCAGCGAGGGGGCATTGACCGCGACACGCGCGAATTCCTCCCAGCTCAGCCGGTCGGCGACGGTGATCGGCGAAGTGGGGCTGCGCTTCTTGATCTCGGCCAGAAAGCTCTCGGCGTCGCTGTCGGAGATGGCGATCAGGTGCCGCAGGCTGTTCAGCACGGCGGCCACATCGCCCGCATCCTCGCGCGTGATGGTCACGCGGTAGTTTTGCTCATTCCCCGCGATCACCACGCCTTCGCGGTCATAGATCAGACCGCGGGTCGGGGGCAGCAGGCGGATCTTGACCGAGTTTCCCTCGGCCAGCAGGCGGAACTGATCGGCCTGCTCCAGCTGCATCTTGCGCATGCGCAGCGCCAGCACCCCGACGAATCCGGCCTGAATGCCGCCCAGCAGCAGACCCCGGCGGCCGATTTTGCGCACGGATTCCTGTGTGTCTTTCGGTGAGCGTCTCATCTGCGATGCCCCAATGCGTCGACTTCCCCGATGGCGGCCCGTTTCAGCCCGATGCCAAAGCGCGTGGCGGCCACCACGACAGGATAGGCCAAAAGCGTCATCAGCATGCGTAAAAGTTCCGTGCCCAGCCCCGGCTGCGGAATCATCACCAGCGCATGCACCAGCCGGTTGGCCAGCACCATGGCGCAGAGGACACCCGCCACCACCAGCCATTCCAGCACGAAGGTCAGATCGCGCAGCGAGCTCTCTCTCGCGCGCAAGAACTCCGTGCCGACCAGCACCAAAAGCGTCCAGAGGCCGGGGGGCCGCATGAACATCATGTCCTGCAACAGGAAAATGGCCACGATGGACAGGGCGGGCACATATTCCGGCCGCCGCAGCACCCAAGCCAGGGTCAGGGCCAGCGTCAGATCCGGCCCCGGAAAATGCCCGGCGCTGGGCGAGAGCGGCATCAGCTGCAAGAACAGGATCACCATCGCGATGGCAATATAAATCCCTTGGTGAAACAGCCGCTGGGTGGTGATCGGATCAATCATGACCGCCGCTCACTCGCCCTTGCTTTCGGCATCGGCGGGGGGCTGTTCGTTCACCGGCGGCGGGATCAGCACCCCGGCATCCTGCAACTGTTCAACCGGATGGCTGCGCAGTACGCGCAGGAAGTCCAGCCGCTCATAATCGGCCGCAAGGCGCACCCGCAGCCGCCGGTCGCTGCCCTGCGCCACCTGACCCACCAGCAGGCCCGAGGGAAACACCCCGCCATCGCCCGAACTGACCACCCGGTCGCCGGGCCGAACCTGCTCGGGGCTTTCCAGAAAATCCAGCAGGGGCAGGGGGGTATTGTCGCCGGTCAACAGCGCCTTTTGCCCCGAGGGTTGAATGGTCACCGGCATCAGGCTCGACGGATCGGTCAGCAGCACAACCCGGCTGGTCGATTTGCCGACGCCCGAAATGCGCCCCGCAAGGCCCAGCCCGTCCATCGTTGCCCAGCCATCCACGATCCCATCGCGCGACCCCACGTTCAGCAAGACCGATTGCCGGAAGGGAGAACCGCTGTCGGCCAGCACCACCCCCGAAACCGAGGTCAGCTTGGGATCAAGCCGCACGTTGTTCTGTGCCAGAAGCTTGGCATTTTGCTGCTCCAGCTGCACGGCCGCTTCTTTCCACGAACGCATCTGCTGCAGCTCGCGGCGCAGCTCCTGGTTCTGGTCATAGATGCGCGAATAGGACTGAAAGCCCTCAACCATCTGCAACATCTTGGTGGCGGGCAGCATCGCCCAGTCAAAGGTGGGCACAAAGCGGTCGATGAAAGCGGCGCGAAAGCGTTCCACGCGCGGGCTGTCGATGCGCCAGACCAGAAAGATCGCGGCCAGCACAAGGCAGAGCGCCGCAATCAAAATGCGGCGCACTGGTCTTGCAAAGTCAATATGATGGCGGTCTCTGGCCACGTCTGCCCCTCTGGATGCCAGCAATTCCCGGCTGGTTTTCCAGCGCCCGGGATCAGCTGTCGTAGTCGATCACATGCCGCAGTTGCTTCTCATATTCCAGCGCCTTGCCGGTGCCGAGCGCCACACAATTCAGTGACTGATCGGCAATGGAGATCGAGAGGCCGGTCTGCTCGCGCAGGCTCAGATCCAGCTCGCCCAAGAGCGCGCCGCCGCCCGTCAGCATGACGCCACGGTCGACGATATCGGCGGCCAGATCCGGCGGCGTGGTCTCCAGCGCCTGCATCACCGCATCGCAGATCTGCTGCACGGTTTCGGCGAGCGCTTCGGCCACCTGCGCCTGATTGATTTCAATCTCTTTCGGCACGCCGTTCAACAGGTCACGGCCGCGCACGAGGATCGAGGCGCCCCGGCCATCGTCCGGCATGCGGGCGGTGCCGATGGTGGTCTTGATCCGCTCGGCGGTGGATTCACCCACCAGCAGGTTCTGGTTGCGGCGCAGATAGGAGATGATCGCATCATCCATACGGTCGCCGCCCACCCGCACCGAACGCGCGTAAACGATGTCACCCAGCGAGAGCACGGCCACCTCGGTGGTGCCGCCGCCAATGTCGACCACCATGTTGCCGGTCGGGTCGGTGATCGGCATGCCGGCACCGATGGCCGCGGCGATGGGTTCGGCGATCAGGCCCGCGCGGCGTGCGCCTGCCGAGAGAACCGACTGACGGATCGCGCGTTTTTCCACCGGCGTCGCGCCATGCGGCACGCAAACGATGATCTTCGGCTTGGAGAAAGTGGTCCGCTTGTGCACTTTGCGGATGAAATGCTTGATCATCTCTTCCGCGCTGTCAAAATCGGCAATGACGCCATCGCGCATCGGGCGGATCGCCTCGATGCTGCCCGGGGTCCGGCCCAGCATCAGCTTGGCGTCTTCCCCGACGGCCAGAACCTGCTTCTTGCCGTCCTTGACGTGATAGGCCACCACGGAGGGTTCATTCAGAACGATCCCCTTGCCCTTCACATAGACAAGTGTATTCGCTGTGCCGAGGTCGATCGCCATATCCGACGAAAACAGACCACCAAATCCTGCCATTTCGTATTTCCGCTTTCCAATAACCCGCGCGCCCGACTCGGGAGCCGAGCCTGATTGCTGATCCATATAGGCTGCAAGCAAGAAAGGCGGAAGCGCAAATCCCTGTGTGCCCCGGCAGCAATCCGCCAATGAAATAAGGGGTGAGGCGGGGGCTTGACCTTTCTCAACAAAAGTGGCGCCAGAGGGGTGTTTCCCCCGGCGCCACTTGCACTTTTCCAACAATCACTTTTTTGCGCCGTTTTTGCCGTCCGGAGGTGAGCGCTACCGCCCGCGCCCGAAGAGGGGCGCGCGGATCAGACCGATTTGTAGCTGACACCCTTCACATCGGCGTCGGGGGCGGTCTTTTCGCGGCGCAGGATCAGCCGGTTCAGCGCGCCGACATAGGCTTTCACGCTGGCCAGAATGGTGTCGGTATCGGCGGCGGAGCCGGTGACGATGCGGCCGTTTTCCTCCATCCGCACCGAGACAGTGGCCTGGGCATCGGTGCCCTCGGTCACGGCCTGCACCTGATAGAGTTGCAGACGTGCGGCATGCGGGAAGATCGCCTTGACCGCATTGAAGACCGCATCTACCGGGCCGTCGCCCACGGTCTCGGCGCTGTGCTCCACCCCGTTGACCGTCATCTTCAGCGAGGCCGACTGCCCCTCCGAGCCGCAGACCACGCGCAGCCATTTCACCTGCAGCACGTCGCTGTCGGTGTTGGCGGCGCTGTCGGTCATCAGCGCGGTCAGATCCTCGTCGTAGATCTCTTTCTTGCGGTCGGCCAAGGCCTTGAAGCGCACAAAGACATCGTTCAGCTGGTTCTCGGCCAGCTCATACCCCAGATCCGACAGCTTCGAGCGCAGCGCGGCGCGGCCCGAATGCTTGCCCATCGCAATGTTCGTCTCGGTGATGCCGATGTCGGCGGGGCGCATGATCTCAAAGGTTTCGACGTTTTTCAGCACGCCATCCTGATGGATGCCGGATTCGTGCAGGAAGGCGTTCTTGCCGACGATGGCCTTGTTGAACTGCACCGGAAAGCCCGAGACCTGGCTGACGCGGCGCGAGAGGTTCATGATTTTGGTGGTGTCGATGCGGGTCTGATAGGGCATCAGATCCTTGCGCACTTTCAGCGCCATCACCACTTCTTCCAGCGCGGTATTGCCCGCGCGCTCGCCCAGACCGTTGATCGTGCATTCAATCTGACGCGCGCCCGCAGCCACAGCGGCGAGGCTGTTGGCGGTCGCCATACCCAGATCGTTGTGGCAATGGGTGGCAAAGATCACCTGATCGGCGCCCGGCACCCGCTCCAGCAGCATCTGAATGATTTCAGCGCTTTCGGTGGGCAGCGTGTAGCCGACGGTGTCGGGAATGTTGATCGTCGAGGCCCCGGCCTTGATCGCGGTTTCCACCACGCGGCAGAGGTAATCCCGCTCGGTGCGGATCGCGTCCATCGCCGACCATTGCACGTCGTCGCACAGGTTGCGCGCATGCGTCACCGTGTCGTGGATCCGGGTGATCATGTCATCCTGGCTCAGCTTGGTGATGTCGCGGTGCAGCGGCGAGGTGCCGATGAAGGTGTGGATGCGCGGCTTCGGCGCGAAGCGGATCGCCTCCCAGCAGCGGTCGATGTCCTTGTAATTGGCACGGCTCAGGCCACAGATCACCGAATTGCGGGCGTTCTTGGCGATTTCCGAGACGGCGGCGAAATCGCCCTCAGAGGCGATGGGGAAGCCCGCCTCGATGATATCGACACCCATATCGTCCAGAAGGCCGGCGATCTCCAGCTTTTCCGCGTGGGACATGGTGGCGCCGGGCGATTGCTCGCCATCGCGCAGGGTGGTGTCAAAAATCAGAACGCGGTCAGCGGTTTGCGCGGCCGAAAAAGTCGATTTGGTCATGGGATATTCCGTCATTTTTAGCTGAATGTCTTAGCTGTGGCTGGTCTGGAAGGGCTTGGGCGCTGTTCACCTCCGAGCGGTCGCGCCCAGGGGCACGCTCAGAGGCAGCTAAGAAGAAGCAGCAGGCCACGGCTAGCCGAGGCGCCAATGGCGCCCGAGGTTGCGGAAATATGCAGGGTCCGTGTCATGGCTGGAACTATACGGGGCGCGGACGAAAAGAAAAGCCCGAAAGTGAGCCTTTGCCGCGCTTCCTGCGTATCGCTTGGGCGATGTGCAAACGGGGGCAACAGGGGGGGGCGGCATGCGGGCCTTGGTGATTGGCGACAGCGGCGGGATTGGCGGCGCGGTGGCGGCGGATCTGGCGGCGCGGGGCTATGCGGTCTCCGGCCTCTCGCGGCGCGACGGGCTGGACCTCGCGCGGCCCGAGAGCATCGGCCCGGCGGTGGCGGCGCTCAGCGGCGATTTCGAGATGATTTTTGTGGCGACGGGGGCCCTGGGGCAGCCCGAAAAACGGCTCTCGGCGCTGGATCCTGCCGCGCTCGCCGCGCAGATGGCGGTGAATGCGGCGGGGCCGGTGCTGTTGTTGCAGGCGCTGACCGCGCGGCTGCCGCGCGACCGGCGGGCGGTGTTTGCGGTGCTTTCGGCGCGGGTGGGGTCGATCGGCGACAACCATCTGGGGGGCTGGTACAGTTACCGCGCCGCCAAGGCCGCGTTGAACCAGCTGATCCACACCGCCGCGATCGAGCTGGCGCGCAGCCATCCGCAGCTGGTGCTGGCGCTGCTGCACCCCGGCACGGTGGATACCGGCTTTTCGGCGGGCTATGCCGCGCGTAAACTCGCGCCGCCAGAGGCGGCCGCGCGGCTCTTGACCGTGCTGGAGGGCATCCCGCCCGCGGAGACGGGCGGCTTTTGGGATTATAGCGGTGCCCGTGTGCCCTGGTAGGGCTCAGTTCGCCGGGGCAGGGGTTTCCGCATCCGTCGGGGCCGCGTCCCCGGCGGGGGCCTCGGGCGTCGCGGCCTCGGGTGCGGCAGCGTCACCGCCCTCTGTTGCCACCGGGGCAGGGGCCGCTTCCTTCAGCACATTGTCCGACCAATCGCCGGTGGCCACTTCGCCGCTGGCGTATTTCATCGTGCCCTGACCCTGACGGCGGCCCTTGGCGAAATGGCCCTCATAGGTGTCGCCATTGGCATAGGTGGCGATGCCGGTGCCGTCGATCTCGCCCGCCTTCCACGCGCCCTCATAGCGGAAGCCATCGGGCGTGGTCAGCACCCCTTGCCCCTCGCGCTGACCGCCGACAAAGCCGCCGGTGTAGATGGTGCCATCGGCATAGGTGGCCACGCCCTGACCGTGGCGCTGACCATCGAGCCAGTCGCCCTCATAGATATAGCCGTCGGGATAGGTCATCCGGCCCTTGCCCTCGGTCTTGGCGGCCTTGAATTCGCCCTCATAGACCAGACCGTTGGCATAGCGCGCGGTGCCGGTGCCCTCGATCACGCCTGCGGACCAGCCGCCTTCGTAGCTTGAGCCGTCCTTGTAGGTGATCTTGCCGATGCCATCGGGCAGGTCCGCCTTGAACTGCCCCTCATAGACCGAGCCATCGGGATAGGTGACGCGGCCCTGACCCTCGATGCGGCCCTCATGCCAGTCGCCGGTGTAGACATAGCCATCGGTGCCGGTGAAGGTGCCCTTGCCCTCGCGCTTGTCGGCCAGAAAAGTGCCGTCATAGACATCGCCATTGGCATAGGTGACGCGGCCCGGGCCTTGCCGCTTGCCTGCCACCATCTCCCCTTCGTAGAGGTCGCCATTGGCCTGTTTCAACCGGCCGGGACCGTCCATCTCGCCCTGCGCCCAGACACCTTCGTAGGTCAGCCCGTCGGCCATGGTCAGCGTGCCTTGCCCCGCGCGCAGGCCCGCGATCATCCCGCCCTCATAGACCGCGCCATCGGGATAGGTGATCTTGCCCTTGCCCTGCTTGACACCGGCCAGCCAGTCACCCTCATAGCGGTAGCCGCCGGGGCTTTCCATCACGCCGGTGCCATTGTGCATCGCCTTCAGGAAGTCGCCCGTATAGCTGGTGCCATTGGCGTAATGCGCCGTGCCCTTGCCGGTGATTTCCCCCGCGACCCAGTCGCCCTCATAGGTGCCGCCGTCCGAGAAGGTGATCTTGCCCTTGCCGTTCGGCTTGCCGCGGGCAAACTGCCCCTCATAGACCGAGCCATTGGGGAATTTCGCGCGGCCCTCTCCCAGGATCTCGCCATCGACCCAGTCGCCTTCGTATTCATAGCCGTTCGGCAGACGGTAGATGCCGCGCCCATGCTGCTTGCCATTGCGGAAGGTGCCTTCGTAATAGCCGCCATCCTCATATTGCTTGCTGGCTGTTTCCTGTGCAGCGGCCAGACCGGGGGCGAGGGCCAGGCCCGCCGCCAATCCCGCCGAAAGCGCCATCATGCCCCATCCCGCCAATAGCCTGCGCGTCATCCGTGCCGTCTCCTGAATTCTTCTTGGGCCAGATCATGGGCCAGTGTCTTGAGCCAGTTCATGGGGCAGTGTGGCGTGCGGCGGCAAAGTATTCCCTTGCGTCGCTGGCGCTGCACCCGGCGCGGATCAGCCTATCGGCTGGGGCAGGGCCTGACAAGCGGGCGCACGGATGTGCCGGGAAAGCTGGCGGAAATTTGTCCGCGCGGCCCGATGCTGCGGCAGCACGCGCAACCCGGCCCTGCGGCATTCCGGCTTTTCCTCGGCCCCGAACCTGCTAAACCGTTGCAAACGATCCGGAGATGCCCATGGCCGAGACATTCCGCCTCACCCTCGCGCAATTGAACCCCACGGTGGGGGCGTTTGACGCCAATACCGCCAAAGCCCGCGCCGCCTGGGAGGCGGGCCGCGCAGCGGGGGCCGATTTCGTGGCGCTGCCCGAGATGTTCCTGACCGGCTATCAGACGCAGGATCTGGTGATGAAGCCTGCCTTTGCCGCCGATGCCATGGCGCGGATCGAGGCGCTGGCGGCAGAGCTGACCGGGGGGCCGGCGCTGGGCATCGGCGCGCCCTACCGGGATGAGAGCGGGCTTTACAACGCCTATTTCATCCTGAAGGACGGCAAGATCCTTGCGCGGATGCTGAAGCACAACCTGCCGAATGACGATGTGTTCGACGAGGTGCGGCTGTTCAAATCCGGGCCGATTTCCGGCCCCTACCGCCTCGGGCCGCTGATCATCGGCTCGCCCGTCTGCGAGGATGCCTGGCACCCGGAAGTGGCGGAAACCCTGCAGGAAACCGGCGCCGAGATCCTGTTCGTGCCCAATGGCTCGCCCTACCGGCGGCAAAAGCTGGAGCTGCGGCAGAATGTGACCGTGGCACGGGTAATCGAAACCGGGCTGCCGCTGATCTACCTGAATGCGGTCGGCGGCCAGGACGATCAGCTCTTTGACGGGGCGAGCTTCGCGCTGAATCCTGGCGGCGAGCTGGCGCTGCAATTGCCGCCCTTCGAGGAGGTGATCGAGCATCTCGACCTCGAAAAACGCCCCGAAGGCTGGCGCATCCTGCCCGGCCGCCGTGATCTGCAGCCGGATGACTGGCAGCAGGATTACCATGCGATGGTGCTCGGCCTGCGCGACTACCTGCAGAAATCCGGGTTTTCCAAAGTGCTCCTTGGCATGTCGGGCGGCATCGATTCCGCGCTGGTGGCGACGATTGCCGCCGATGCCATCGGCCCCGGGAATGTCCGCTGCGTGATGCTGCCCTCGGAATTCACCTCCGCGCATTCGCTGGAGGATGCCACCGATTGCGCCGCCCGCCTTGGCACCCGCATCGACACCCTGCCCATCGAGGGCCCCCGCGCGGCGGTCGAGGCGGCGCTTGCGCCGCTGATGGCGGGCACCAAGCCCGACGTCACCGAAGAAAACCTGCAATCGCGGCTGCGCGGCCTTCTCCTGATGGCGCTGTCGAACAAATTCGGCGAGATGCTGCTGACCACCGGCAATAAATCCGAAATGGCCGTGGGCTATTGCACGATCTATGGCGATATGTCGGGCGGCTATAACCCGCTGAAAGACCTCTACAAGACCCGGGTCTTTGAAACCTGCCGCTGGCGCAACACCCATCACTTGCCCTGGATGCTGGCCCCGCAAGGCGAAGTCATCCCGCCGCGCATCATCGACAAACCCCCCAGCGCGGAACTGCGCGCCGACCAGAAAGACGAGGACAGCCTGCCCCCCTATGAGGTGCTGGACGCGATCCTCGAACGCCTCGTCGAACAGGAACAATCGGTGGCCGAGATCGTGGCTTCAGGCTTTGACCGTGCCACGGTGAAACGCATTGAGCATCTCCTCTACATCAGCGAGTGGAAGCGCTTCCAATCCGCCCCCGGCCCCCGGCTGACCACCCGCGCCTTCTGGCTCGACCGCCGCTATCCGATCGTCAACCGCTGGCGCGATTCCAGCTGAGGCTTTGCCTGATCTGAAATATCCCGGGGGGAGGCCGCAGGCCGGGGGGCAGCGCCCCCCTTCCTACATCTGTGCCACCACACAATCCGGCAAGATGCGCGCCACATCCGCGCCCTGACAAAGCTCAGTTGCCTCGGTCATCACCGCCGCCGCCGCTGCCGCCGTCCCCTGCCGCAGCGCGCCGGGCAGATCCGAACCCTGCGCGAGGGCAAGGGTGAACCCCGCCATGAAACTGTCGCCCGCGCCGACTTTTGAGCGCACCGGCACCACCGGCGGGCGGCAGTGCCAGCGCCCCTTGTCCGAGACCGCAACTGACCCCTCGGCCCCCCGCGCAATCACCACCACCTGCGCAAGGCCCGCCGCCACCAATGTCGCGGCGAAGGTGGCGGTTTCGGCAAGGGCGGGCAAGGCGCGTCCCGCCAGCGTCTCTGCTTCGGTGTCATCCATGCGCAAGACCGCGATCCCCGGCGCAGGCCTCTCGCGCAGATGCGCCAGCGCCGGGCCGGAGGTGTCAAGCAGCAAGGCGGCGCCGCGCGCCTGTGCCAAAGCGGCCAGCGCTGCGGGGAAATCCTGGGGCACCCCGGGCGGCTGGCTGCCCGAAAGCACCACAAAGGCAGAGGCATCCGCCAGCGCCAGACCGGGGCGCGCGCCGGGCGCCGCCATTTGAGCGGAGAGGGGGGCCGCTGCGGCGGGCGGCGCTGCAGGACAGGTTTCGGGGGGCAGCAGGCCGGCAATCGCCTGCAGGGCCGCCGCTGTATCCTTGGCCTGCCACATCGGCCCTGGCATCACAAAGCGGTATTGCTGCCCGCTCGCCTCCTCGGTCACCGTCAGCGATTGCCGGGTCGGGCCGGGCGCGGGAAACGCCGCCACTTTGATTTCTGTCTGCCCCAGCAGGGCGGCGATTTCCGCCCCCGCAGGCCCCGCCAGCGCGACAAAGGCGGTCGAGGTCCCGCCCATCCGCAGCAGCGCCCGGCTGATGTTGATGCCCCCGCCGCCGGGGTCGCTGTGCGGCGCGGTGCAGCGCAACTTCACCTCGGCGGTGACCTGCGGCGTCGTGCTGGCCAGATCGAGCGCGGGGTTCAGCGTGAGGGTCAGGATCGGGCGCATCGGTGTCTCTCCTGCCGGATGGCGGGCGGGCTTGCGGGACCGGGCGGGGCGCGCCGGGCCCTCAACGGGGGCGCAAAGCGGCGGCCCGGCGGTGGGACGGCTGCCACCAGTGTGACACGTCGGGCGCGGCGCTCCAAGGGCTCCTGTGCCGGGGTGTTTGGGGTGTCGGCGGGCCGTCGGGGCATCCCGGGTGGAGATCCGGCATGGCAGGCGCCTGGATGGGGCATGGCGGGGGACGCCGCGTGTGACAGAAAGCGCCGCGGATGTTTCACCCTTGAAACACAGGGGTGCGGCGGCATGTCGCAGCCTGTCAGACCGGGACATGCGGCGCGCGTAATCTGTCCTTAAGCCCGTTCTGCAAGGGTCACGACCATGTAATGAGGAGCGTTTGATGATTCCCGAAGCCAATGACCCGCGTTGGTCCCGCGTGCTGACCAGCGAAAGTGACCTGAGTGCTGCCTCCCTCGCCACCCGCATCCTTGTGACGCGTTTGCGGCGTGAGGTGAAGTCGGCGCCCGCCGTGCTGTCCTCGAAAATCGGTGAGCTGCGCGACTTCGTCGGCAAGAACACCTTTGCGCATGCCGATGTGGCGCGCTTCTGACCCTGTTCATCTGAGGAGAGACCCATGAAGAATGAAATGTTGACGGTCGCGGAAGCGGCAGAGCGGATCACCTCGGGCGCCGTGATGGCGATTGCCGGGGCAGAGGAGCTGCTGGCAGGTCTGCCGCGCGGCCGCTGGATCGGCGGTACCTCGGTCTATTTCGTGACCGAAACCGGCGGCGCGGTGGTCCGCGACCGGTTGTTCTGCACGACCTTCCCGGAAGCCACCGATGCGACGGCACGCCATGTGGATGTGGCGGGCCTGCCGGGCCTCGCCTCGGGCTATCACCCACATGGCTTCACGATGATCATGATCCCGGCCTTCTCGACCGCGCATTCGGATTTCGCGGTGCATGGCCAGGAATATGACGGCCTGTTCAACCAGCCGCTTCTGGGCTGGATCACCGGCGTGCATCTGGAAGATGTGGGCAAATGCGCCCCGATGGTCTTTGATGGCGCGACCGGGATTGGCTATGACGAAGGCGCGGTGCTGTTGCATGTGGCGCTGCCGGCGGAAGCCAGCATCGACCTTGATATCCTGAACATCTTTGCGCAGGGCGACGCCGAAGAGCACCGCTTTGTCTTTTCGGACAACGGCTTCTCGACGAAGACGGCCACGGTCGGCGGCACCCCGGTGGATCTGGCTAAATACATCGCGGAGAAAGGCATCGACACCCGCCTGCCGCTGGTGGCCAACTATGCCGGGGCGCTGGTCAATGTCTCGATCCAGTCGATTGATGCCGAGACCGGCGAAGTGAAGTTCTACGCGCCGATCGTGGCGGGCGTGGAATACCGCCTCGCGGGCGCGCTCGGCAGCTATGCCGAGGCCTTTGCCAAGGGCACGGACGGCGCGGGCGAGGGGCAGTATTCGTGCAACTGCATCCTGAACTACCTCTATGGCGATCTGGAGGGCAAAAAGACCGGTAAATTCACCGGGCCGGTCACCTTCGGCGAAATCGCCTATATCCTGCTGAACCAGACCATGGTGCGCATGGACATTGGCACCGCTGCCTGATCGGGCACGCAACACTGTCGGTAAAGGGGGCGTTTTCGCCCCCTTTTTCATGCCTGCCTGCCCTTTTTATGCCCGCCGGCCGGCGCCGTGGGACCGTGGCGCGGTCTCAGGTCCACCATTCATCAATGGCGGCAATCTCGTCATCCGACCAGCCGAAATGATGGGCGAGTTCATGCACATAGACATGCGCCACCAGCGCCTCGAGCGCGATATCGCCCCGGTCCGCCCATTCATCGAGGATCGGCCGGCGAAAGAGCCGGATCGTGTCGGGCGCCGTCGGCATGTCCATCACCGACTTTTCCGGCAGCGGGATGCCTTCATAGACGCCGGTCAGCTCGAACGGGTCCTCGATCTGCATCTCGGCGAGCAGGGCGGGCTCGGCGAAATCCTCGACGATCAGCGCCACGCTGGCCGCCGCCGGCGCAAAGGCCGCGGGCAGGGCCGCGCGGGCCGCCAGCGCCATCTCGGTCATATCGTCCAGTGTGGGGGCACAAACCCCGTTCCATTCCGGCATTGCATGGCCCTCCTGCAGCCCCAGATATGGACAAAAGCCCCGCCTTGTGAAAGAGCGAAGGCAACAGGAGAACCCCGATGACCACCATCACCCGTTTCGCCCCTTCGCCCACCGGTTACATCCATGTGGGCAACCTGCGCACCGCGCTGTTCAACTATCTGATCGCCCGCAAATCCGGCGGCCAGTTCATCCTGCGTCTGGACGACACCGACCGTGAGCGCTCCAAGCAGGAATATGTCGATGCGCTGATGCAGGATCTGGAATGGCTGGGCCTGACCTGGGACAAGGTCGAGCGGCAATCGCTGCGGCTGGAGCGCTATGCCGAACAGGCAGAAGTGCTGAAAGCCGCGGGCCGGTTCTATGAATGCTTTGAGACGCCGACCGAGCTCGACCTCAAGCGCAAGAAACAGCTGAACATGGGCAAGCCGCCGGTCTATGACCGCTCGAGCCTGCATCTGAGCGAAGAGGAGCGCGCCAAAATGCGCGCCGAGGGCCGCGATGGCTATTGGCGGTTCCAGCTGAACCAGACCCGCATCGAATGGCCCGACGGCATTCTGGGCGACATCTCGATTGATGCGGGCTCGGTCTCGGACCCGGTGCTGATCCGGGCCGATGGGCAGGTGCTTTATACCTTCGCCTCTTCGGTGGATGATGTGGATATGGGCGTGACCCATATCGTGCGCGGCGCGGACCATGTCACCAACACCGCGACGCAGATCCAGATCATGGAAGCCATGGGTGGCACGCCGCCGCGCTTTGCCCACCACAGCCTGCTGACCGGGCCGGGCGGCGAGGAGCTGTCGAAACGTCTGGGCACCCTGTCGCTGCGCGATTTGCGCGCCCGCGGGATTGCACCCGAGGCTTTGCTGAGCCTGATGGCGCGGCTGGGGTCGAGCCAGCCGGTGGAACTGCGGATGACGCTGGATGAGATCGCCGAGGGCTTTGACATCAGCCAGTTTGGCGCCGCGCCCACGAAATTCGACGCCGAGGATCTGGTGCCGCTGACGCGCGAGCGCAACCAGCAGCTGCCTTTCACGGCGGTGGAAAGCCGGATCCATGCTCTCGGCGTGCCCGCGGCCATGGCCGAGAAATTCTGGCATGTCGCCTCGAAGAACATCGACACGCTGGAGGATCTGAAGCATTGGGCCGAGCTGGTGCTCGACGGTGCCGAGCCGGTGATCGATGCGGAAGATGCGGAATTTGTGCAGACCGCCTTGTCGCTTCTGCCCGAGGCGCCGTTCACCGAGACGAGCTGGTCGGAATGGACGGCTGTGGTGAAGGCGGAAACTGGGCGCAAGGGCAAGGGGCTGTTCATGCCGCTGCGCAAGGCGCTGACGGGCCAGGCACATGGGCCGGACATGGGCGATCTGATGCCCTTGTTGCAAAAGGTCCGCGCCAAGGGCTGAGGCTTGGGCCGGGTTCCGCCCGGTCGCGGACGGAGGGGCGGGGCGCTGCCCCGTGCCCCGGGATATTTTGAACGAAGCAAGGGGTGGGGCGTGGGCTCTGCCCCTTTGCTGTTACAGGCCCCAGATATGGGCTTCGGCGATCTCGACCGAATTGCCCGCCGGGTCGCGCAGATAGAGCGAGCGGCCGCCGCCGGGCCAGTGGTGTTCATGTTCGAGGGGGATGTGGGCTTGGGTGAGGGCGTCGCGCCAGGCGTCAAGCTCGGCGGCGGTTTCGGCGCGAAAGCAGATATGGCCGGGGCCCCGCGCGCCATGCGCCGGGATGTCGCCCTGTTGCGCCGGGTCTGAGGCGGGGCCGGGGGCGAAGATCAGCAGCATCTGGCTGCCGCAGCGCAGGAAGTTGAAGCGGCCGGACAGGGCGCGGATCTCGGTCAGGCCGAAATGCCGGGTGTAAAAGGTGGCGCAGGCCTGTGGATCCTCGGCGTAGAGGACGGTTTCGAGAATGGCGGTGGGGTGCATGGGGCCTCTCCTTTTGCGCCAGCTTAGGCGGGCGGGCGCGCCTTGTCATCCGGGTGGGGCTTCGCGCTTTGCCCGCCGATGCGGCAGGCGCGGGTGGTTTTGACGCGGGCGTTTGTCGTATTTGTCACGAAAGCGTCGATTCTGATTTTGCTCTCTTGTCAGACCCCCGGCGGCCGGGCTATCGGTGAGGGGTCAGAATCGGGAGAAGCTGGGTTTTCGGATCCAGTGCCGAAGGAGCAACCGCCCCGGTAAACTCTCAGGCAAAAGGACCGTTCTGACAGAAGGACTCTGGAGAGTGATGCCGTGGCATCCGCCGAAGGGATAACGATCTCAGGCGCCCCATCGCGGGTAGGGACAGAGGGGGCATCGGGGAGGACGGGCGCAGCCTGTCCGGGAAACGATGCCGGACGTCCGGCAGATCAGAGGAGGGCGGCAATGGCCGACCTGTTGCGGACGGGTCTTTACGACCTGCATCTGTCCTTGGGTGCCAAGATGGTGCCCTTTGCCGGCTATGAAATGCCGGTGCAATATCCGATGGGCGTGCTGAAAGAGCATCTGCACACCCGCACGGCCGCCGGGCTGTTTGACGTGAGCCATATGGGGCAGGTGATCCTGCGCGCGCCCTCGGGGCTGGCCGCCGATGCCGCGCGGGCGCTGGAGGCGCTGGTGCCGGTCGATCTGATCGGGCTGGCGGCGGGGCGGCAGCGCTATGCGCTGTTCACCAATGCCACGGGCGGTATTCTCGACGATCTGATGGTGGCCAATCGCGGCGATCACCTCTTCCTCGTGGTCAACGCCGCCTGCAAGGGCACGGATGTGGCGCATCTGCGCGCGCATCTGGGCATCGAGGTGACCGAGATCACCGACCGCGCGCTCTTGGCGCTGCAAGGGCCGGGGGCCGAGGCGGCGCTGGCGGCGCTGGTGCCCGGTGTCGCAGCGATGCGCTTCATGGATCAGGCCATTTTCGACTGGCAGGGGGCGGAGCTCTGGATCTCGCGCTCGGGCTATACCGGCGAGGATGGCTTCGAGATTTCGGTGCCCGAGGCGCGGGCGACCGGGTTGGCAGAGGCGCTCTTGGCCCAGGACGGCGTGGCGCCGATTGGTCTGGGCGCGCGGGACAGTTTGCGGCTGGAGGCAGGGCTGTGCCTTTATGGCCATGACATCGACACCACCACCAGTCCGGTGGAGGCGGCGCTGGTCTGGGCGATGCAAAAGGCACGCCGCGCCGGGGGCGACCGCGAAGGCGGCTTTCCGGGCGCCGAAGTGATCTTGCGGCAATTGGCCGAGGGCGTTGCGCGCCGCCGCGTCGGGCTATTGCCCGAGGGGCGGGCGCCGATGCGCGAAGGCGTTGAGATTTATGCGGCGCCCGAAGGCGGCGCGCCGATTGGCGTGATCACCTCGGGCGGTTTTGGCCCCTCGGTCGGCGCGCCGGTTGCGATGGGCTATCTGCCCGCCGATCTGCCGGATGGCAGCCTTGTTTACGGCGATGTGCGCGGCAAACGTCTGCCCGTGCGCCTCGCCCCGATGCCGTTTCACCCCACAACCTACAAGCGCTGAGGAGCGTTCCGATGAAATATACCGAAGAGCATGAATGGCTGCGCGTTGAGGGTGACCTCGTGGTGGTTGGCATCACCGAACATGCCAGCGAAGCGCTGGGCGATGTGGTGTTTGTCGAACTGCCGGAAGTGGAGACGCAGGTCGCCAAGGGCGATGAGATCGTGGTGATCGAAAGCGTCAAGGCCGCCTCCGACATCCTGGCGCCGCTGGACGGTGAGATTGTCGAAGTGAATGACGCTTTGGCCGATAATCCGGCTTTGGTGAACGAAGATCCGTTGGGTGCGGGCTGGTTCTTCAAGATGAAGGTGACCGATATGTCCGAGCTGGACGGCCTTCTGGACGAAGACGCCTATCAAGACCTGATCGGGTGAGCGCCCGCCGGGTTGCCCCGCCCGCGCGGCGCGACCCGGCCCCTGTTCATTCAGCCTGCACGGATGCCCCGCCTTTGGCAGGGGCCTGAAAACTGATGTCTGACGGGCCTTTGACGGGCCCTGTGGAACCCCTCTTGGCACGCCAATCCGGAACCCTGACCATGAGCTATGCGCCCACCGCCTATGACACCTATGATTTCGCCAACCGCCGCCATATCGGCCCCAGCCCCTCGGAAATGGCCGAGATGCTCAAGGCCGTGGGCGTCGAGAGCCTCGATCAGCTGATCGCCGAGACGGTGCCCGCCGCGATCCGGCAGGCGACGCCGCTCAGCTGGGCGCCGCTGACCGAGCATGCGCTGATTGCGAAAATGCGCGAGGTGGCGGCGAAGAACCGGGTGATGACCAGCCTGATCGGTCAGGGCTATTACGGCACGGTCACCCCGCCCGCCATCCAGCGGAATATTCTGGAAAATCCGGCCTGGTACACCGCCTATACCCCCTATCAGCCCGAGATTGCGCAGGGGCGGCTGGAGGCTTTGCTGAACTTCCAGACCATGGTCAGCGATCTGACCGGCCTGCCGGTGGCCAATGCGAGCCTTCTGGATGAGGCGACGGCGGCGGCCGAAGCGATGGCCATGGCCGAGCGGGTGGCAAAATCCAAGGCGCGCGCCTTCTTTGTCGATGAGAACTGCCATCCGCAGACGATTGCGGTGATCCGCACCCGGGCTTTGCCCTTGGGGATTGAGGTCGTGGTGGGGGCGCCCGCAGCGCTGGTGGCCGAAGAGGTCTTTGGCGCGATCTTCCAATATCCCGGCACCTATGGCGATGTGGTCGATTTCACCGATCAGATTGCGGCTTTGCATGCGGCAAAGGCCGTCGCGGTGGTGGCGACCGATCTGCTGGCGCTCTGCCTTTTGAAAGAGCCGGGCGCGATGGGGGCGGATATCGCCGTGGGGTCGGCGCAGCGCTTTGGCGTGCCGATGGGCTATGGCGGCCCGCATGCGGCCTTCATGTCTTGCCGCGACGAGTTCAAACGCTCGATGCCGGGCCGGATTGTCGGCGTGTCGATCGATGCGCGGGGCGGCCGCGCCTACCGGTTGTCTCTGCAAACGCGCGAGCAGCATATCCGCCGCGAAAAGGCCACCTCCAACGTCTGCACAGCGCAGGCGCTTCTGGCGGTGATGGCCTCGTTCTATGCGGTGTTCCACGGGCCGGTGGGCCTGCGGGCCATTGCCGAGCGGGTGCATTTCAACGCGGTGCGTCTGGCCCGGGCGCTGGCTGAAGCGGGGGCGAAAGTGGCCCCGGCGGCCTTCTTTGACACGATCACCGTGGAGGTGGGCGTCGGCCAGCAGGGCATCATGGCCGCCGCGCGCCATCGTGGCATCAACTTCCGCAAGGTGGGCCGCGACCGGGTGGGCATCTCAGTCGATGAGCTGACGGATGATGCGGTGATCGCCCGCGTGCTCGACGCCTTCGGGATCGAGGCCCCGGAAGCGCCGGTCCCGGCGCTGGGGTTCCCCGACGCGCTTCTGCGGCAGTCGGCCTATCTGACGCATCCGGTCTTTCACATGAACCGGGCGGAATCCGAGATGATGCGCTATATGCGCCGCCTGTCGGACCGCGATCTGGCGCTGGACCGGGCGATGATCCCGCTTGGCTCCTGCACGATGAAGCTGAACGCCGCCGCCGAGATGATGCCGATCACCTGGCCGGAATTTGGCTCGCTGCATCCTTTCGCGCCGCATAATCAGGCCGAGGGCTATCATGAGGCGATCCGCGATCTGACCGAAAAGCTCTGTGAAATCACCGGCTATGACGCGTTTTCGCTGCAGCCCAACTCGGGCGCGCAGGGGGAATATGCGGGGCTCTTGACCATCTCGGCCTATCACCGTGCGCGTGGCGATCATCAGCGCAATGTCTGTCTGATCCCGGTCTCGGCGCATGGCACCAACCCGGCCTCGGCGCAGATGGCGGGGATGAAGGTTGTGGTGGTGAAATCCACCGCCAACGGTGATGTCGATCTGGAGGATTTCCGCGAAAAGGCGGCGGCGGCGGGCGATACGTTGGCGGCCTGCATGATCACCTATCCCTCGACCCATGGCGTGTTTGAAGAGACGGTGCGCGAAGTCTGCGACATCACCCATGAATTTGGCGGCCAGGTCTATATGGACGGCGCCAATATGAACGCGATGGTCGGGCTGGTGAAGCCGGGGCGGATCGGTTCGGATGTGTCGCACCTCAACCTGCACAAGACCTTTGCCATCCCGCATGGCGGCGGCGGCCCGGGCATGGGGCCGATCGGAGTGAAAGAGCATCTGGCGCCCTATCTGCCGGGGCATCCGGAAACGGGTGGCGCGGAAGGGCCGGTGAGTGCGGCACCCTATGGCTCGGCCTCGATCCTGCTGATTTCCTGGGCTTATTGCCTGATGATGGGCGGGGCCGGGCTGACGCAGGCGACGAAGGTGGCGATTTTGAACGCCAACTACATCGCCGCGCGGCTGAAGGGGGCCTATCCGGTCCTGTTCATGGGTAATCGCGGCCGGGTGGCGCATGAATGCATCCTCGACACCCGGCCCTTTGCCGAAGCCGGGATTTCGGTGGATGATATCGCCAAGCGTTTGATCGACAACGGTTTCCACGCGCCGACCATGTCCTGGCCGGTGGCGGGGACGCTGATGGTCGAGCCGACCGAAAGCGAAACCAAGGCCGAGATCGACCGCTTTATCACCGCACTGCTCGCGATCCGCGAGGAGATTGCAGCGGTGGAGCGTGGCGAGATTGCCGCCGATCAAAGCCCGCTGCATTTCGCGCCGCATACGGTTGAGGATCTGGTGGCCGACTGGGACCGCGCCTACAGCCGTGAGGCGGGCTGCTTCCCGCCGGGCGCTTTCCGCGTCGACAAATACTGGCCGCCGGTCGGCCGCGTCGACAACGTCTACGGCGACCGGACGCTGGTCTGCACCTGCCCGCCGATTGAGAGCTATATGTAAGCTCAGCCGGGATCGCCGGTGGCGGCCTGCGCCTCCGGCGGGGATATTTGCGATCAGGCAAAGCGGAATTGCTGAGAAAAGGGCCGGGGCGGGGTTGTGATCCCGCCTCGGCCTCTCAATATATTCCGCAGATGGAATGTGAGGTGGGCGATGGCCTATGATGTGAAACTGATCTGTCTGTCCTGCGGTCAGGCGAACCGGGTGCCCGAGGACAGGCTGACGGCGGGGCCGAAATGTGGCAGCTGCGGCGCGGGGCTGGTGACGGGCAAGGTGGCCGAGATTGATGGCGGTGTGCTGAGCAAGGCCGCCGCCGCGGATGAACTGCCGCTTTTGGTGGATTTCTGGGCCCCCTGGTGCGGGCCTTGTCGGCAGATGGCCCCGGAATTTGTCAAGGCGGCGGGGATGTTGGCGCCCAAGGTGCGGCTGGCCAAGATTGACACCCAGGCGCATGGTTCGGTTTCGGGCCGCTACCGGATTCAGGGGATCCCGGCGTTTATTCTGTTCCATAAGGGGCGCGAAGTGGCGCGGCTGGCGGGGATGCGCCCGGCGGCGGATCTGGTCCGTTTCGTGCAGTCCAAGACCGCGGGCGGGCGTTGAGGAGAGCCTGCGCGAAATCCGGAGGCGGTGGCGTGGTGCGCTTGACAAGGCTTGATTCTTGCGCCAGAAACTGCCTCGGTCTGGGGCAGTAGCTCAGTTGGGAGAGCGCGTCGTTCGCAATGACGAGGTCAGGGGTTCGATCCCCCTCTGCTCCACCAGATCTTCCAGTTGAGACTGTGAATGCAAGAGAAAGCTCAGCCTCAAACTGAAGCTGTTTCTCCAATACTTCCCCCCTTTTGATTTCGGAACCTGCCGGAACGGCCCGCTATGGGGCGCGCTGCCAGAGCTGCGGCATCGAAAAGAGATTGTGTGCGCGCCTTGGCAGTCAAGATCCGGCGGCCCACCCGCCGGGCCGGAACCCTGCTGGCACAAAAGCCGATTTACCCCCAGCTTTTCGCGAAAGCGGCCGAGTTGTCCCCGAGAAACTGCTTTACAGCCTCCGGCTTTGGTACCACCATATGTTGTATGCTAAGCTGTGGATAACCCCGGCTCATGTGGATAGATCAAGCCCTTGGGGATAACTTGGGGTGCGGCAGGAGAGACGGCATGGCCTTGTCCGAGGACTTCCTTCACGGCGACGACCTTCACCCGATCGATCTGGTCGAGGTTCTGGCCGAGCATCATGAATGGGATTTCGACCGTGTCACCGAAGACCAGATCGCCATGGCGGTCGAGGGGCAGTGGCGCAATTACTCGATCACGCTGGCCTGGTCGGCGCAGGATGAAACGCTGCGGCTGATCTCCACCTTCGAGATGGATCCGCCGGCGGACCGGATGCCTGCGCTGCATGATCTTTTGAACCGGGTGAACGATCAGGTCTGGACCGGCGCTTTCAGCTATTGGGCCGAACATCGGATGATGGTCTGGCGCTATGGCCTGTTGCTCTCGGGCGGCATGGTGGCGGGGCCGGAGCAGATCGACCAGATGATCAGCCAGGCGGTGGCCACGGCCGAACGCTTCTATCCGGCCTTCCAACTCGCCTGTTGGGGCAATGATTCTCCGGCAGATGCGTTGAAGGTCGCCATTGCAGAGGCCTACGGTCGCGCATAACCTCTGCCCCGACAAAGCGAGGGCAGAGCATGGATTTTCAAGATATTTCGGCGCGCGGACTGGTTCTTCTGGGCTGTGGCAAGATGGGATCGGCGATGCTGGCGGGCTGGCTGGCGCGCGGGCTGGCGCCCTCTTCGGTCTATGTCCTGGACCCGCGTCCCTCCGACTGGCTGCTGGCGCAGGGGGTTGCGGTGAACGCCGCTTTGCCGTCGGCGCCTGCCGTGGTGCTGATCGCGGTCAAGCCGCAGATGATGGGCGATGCGCTGCCGCAACTGGCCGCGATGGGCGGCGGCGGGACGCTGTTTGTGACCGTGGCGGCGGGCACGACGATTGCCAGTTATGAGGCGGTTCTGGGCGCGACGACGCCGCTGATCCGCGCCATGCCGAACACACCGGCGGCGATTGGCCGTGGCATCACGGCAATCACCGGCAACGCGGCGGCCTCGGCGGCCCATCTCGACATGGCCGAGGGGCTGTTGTCAGCGGTGGGGCAGGTGGTGCGGCTGGAGGGAGAGCATCAGATGGACGCGGTCACGGCCGTCTCCGGCTCGGGCCCGGCCTATGTTTTCCACCTGATCGAAGCGCTGGCGGCGGCGGGCGAGGCGGAGGGCTTGTCGCCCGAGCTCGCACTGCATCTGGCACGGGCGACCGTGGCGGGCGCGGGTGCGCTGGCCGAGGAAAGCGATGAGGCGCCGGGGCAACTCCGGGTCAATGTCACCTCGCCGGGCGGCACCACGGCGGCGGCGCTGGCGGTGCTGATGGAGCCGGAAACCGGCTTTCCCGGCCTCTTGCAGCGGGCGGTGAAGGCCGCGGCCGATCGCGGGCGGGAACTCGGGAAATGATTGATTTCGATGACTTTCTGAAGGTCGATATTCGTGTGGGCCGTATCCTGCGCGCTGAACCCTTTCCGGAGGCGAAAAAGCCCGCCTATAAGCTTTGGATCGATTTCGGGCCGGAGATTGGCGAAAAGAAATCCTCGGCGCAGATCACCTTGCATTACACGCCCGAGACTTTGGTGGGGAGGCAGGTGATGGCGGTGGTGAACTTCCCGCCGCGCCAGATCGGCCCGGTGAAATCCGAGGTGCTGGTGCTGGGTGTGCCGGATGAGAACGGCGCGATTGTGCTGTTGCAGCCGGGGCAGGATGTGCCGCTGGGCGGCCGGATGCACTGAAAGGGCGCGCGATGAGGGTTTTTGTCACCCGGCAGATGACGGCACGGGTCGAGGCCGCCTTGGCGTCGGCGTTCGACTGTACCTTTCGCCGCGATCCTGCGGGGCTGACCCCGGCCGAAGCCGCGGCAGCGCTGGCGGATTATGACGCGGTGCTGCCGACGCTGGGGGATGCCTTCACCGCCGAGGCCTTTGCCGGGCCGGTACGGGCGCGGCTATTGGCGAATTTCGGGGTTGGCTACAATCATATCGACGTGGCGGCGGCGCGGGCGGCGGGGGTGGCGGTCTCCAACACCCCGGCGCCCGAGCTGACCGATGCCACCGCCGATCTGGCGATGACGCTTCTCCTGATGACAGCGCGGCGTGCGGGCGCGGGCGAGCGGTTGCTGCGCGCCGGGCAATGGACCGGCTGGCAGCCGACGCAGCTTTTGGGCGCGCATGTCAGCGGCAAGACCGTCTCGATCATCGGCATGGGGCGGATTGGCCGCGCGGTTGCCCGGCGCTGCCATCATGGCTTTGGCATGCGGGTGCAGTTCTTCAACCGCTCGCCGCTGGCCGATCCCGGCCTGCCCGCCGTGCAGATCGCCGATCTGCGGGCGGCGATGCAGGCGGATTTCGTGGTGATCGCCGTGCCGGGGGGCGCCGGGACCCGCAATCTGATTGATGCGGCGGCGCTGGCCGCGATGCCCGCTCATGGCTGTCTGATCAACATTGCCCGGGGCGATGTGGTGGACGAGGCGGCGCTGATCGCCGCGCTGGAGGCGGGATCCATCGCCGGGGCGGGGCTCGACGTCTATGCCCGCGAACCGGAGGTGCCCGCCGCGCTGATCGCACAGGAGCGGGCGACGCTCTTGCCGCATCTGGGCACGGCGGCGGAAGAAGTGCGCGATGCGATGGGGATGATGGCCTTTGACAACCTCCTCGCGCTGGCCGCCGGGCGGGATCTGCCCAATCCGGTTTAGGCGGCCCGCCGCCAGACCGGGAACTTCTGCGGGAACCCCGCTGTGCCGGTTGGCGTTCTCCCTGCGAAGCAACAATGCAGGAGATAAGCCATGAACTGGGATATCATCGAAGGCAAATGGACGCAGCTCAAAGGCTCCGTGAAGGAGAATTGGGGCGACCTGACCGACAATGACCTGACCGAGGTCGCGGGCAAACGCGACAAACTCGCGGGCAAGCTGCAAGAGCGCTACGGCTGGGCCAAAGACAAGGCCGAGCAGGAAGTCGACAACTACTTCAAAGACAAAGTCTGAGATTTCAGACCCCGTCTGCCCGGACGGAAAGGCGCCCTTCGGGGCGCCTTTTTCCGCTGCTGCGGCACCCGGGGCGCCTTAGTCGTTCCGCTCGCCCATCGCCAGACGCCAATGGCGGCGGCAGAGCGAGACATAGGTTTCATTGCCACCGATCTGCACCTGATCGCCCTCGGCCATCACCCGGCCCGCCGCGTCCTTGCGGATCACCATCGTCGCCTTCTTCCCGCAGTGGCAGATGGTGCGCACCTCGCGCATTTCATCGGCCAGCGCCAGCAGCGCCGCCGAGCCGGGGAAGAGATGCCCCTGAAAATCCACCCGCAGCCCGTAGCACATCACCGGCACATGCAGGTCATCCACCGCCCGCGCCAGCTGCCAGACCTGTGCGCGGCTGAGGAATTGCGCCTCATCCACGAAAACGCAGGCCAGCGTGTCCATCTCCAGCCGCCGACGGATCATCTGGAACAGATCGGTCTCGGTGCCGAACGTGTCGGCATCGGCGCCAATGCCAATGCGACTGGCGATCCGGCCGGGGCCCGCACGCTCGTCAAAGCGCGCGGTCAGCAGGTAGGTCTGCATGCCGCCTTCGGCATAGTTATAGGCAGCCTGCAAGAGATTGGTGCTCTTGCCGGCGTTCATCGTGGAATAGTGGAAATAGAGCTTGGCCATGGCGGCGGGAATACAGGCGCGCGCCGCGCAGAGCAAGATGGGCACGGGTCCCTGACGCCGCGATCCGATGCGGGCCATGGAAAAAGGGCGGCCCCGCAGGACCGCCCCTTTATCATTCTGCAGCCTGCATTACGCGGCGCGTTCGCCCTTCGGGCGGCGCGAGGCGCGCTTCGGCGGACGCGCACCGCCATCGGCTTTGGCTGCGTGCGGTTTGCCCTGGCGCTGACCCTGCGGCTTGCCCTGCGGTTTGCCGCCGCCAAAGCTCTTGCCGCCGCCATTGCCGCCACCCGGACGACGCCCGGCCGGCTTGCTCATGCCGCTGCCGGCACCTTCCGCATGCGGCTGACCGCCCACGACCGGGATCGGCTTTTTCATCATCTTTTCGATCGAGCGCAGATCGGCCATTTCCAGCGGTGCACAGAAGGCCACGGCCTTGCCATCACGGCCCGCACGCGCGGTACGGCCGATGCGGTGGACGTAGTTTTCCGGCACGTTCGGCAGATCGTAGTTATAGACATGCGCCACCTGCGGAATGTCGAGGCCACGGGCCGCGACATCGGTCGCCACCAGCACCTGGATCTCACTGGCGCGGAAAGCCGCCAGCGTACGCTCGCGCTGACCCTGGCTCTTGTTGCCGTGGATCGCGCCGACCGAGAAGCCCCAGCCGTCGAGCAGTTTCGCCAGCTTTTCCGACCCGTGTTTGGTGCGGTTGAAGATAATCGCCAGCTCGCCCGGATGCTTGCCCAGATATTCGGCAAGCAGGGTGGCCTTTTCGCCTTGGGTGGTAAAGTGGACGGCCTGCTCGATTTTCTCGGCGGCCTGCCCCGGAGGGGCGACCTGCACGCGGACCGGCTCTTTCAGATAGCTGTCGGCGAGTTCCGACATCAGCTTCGGCATCGTGGCCGAGAACAAAAGCGTCTGACGGTTCTCCGGCAGCATCCGCGCGATTTTGCGCAAGGCGTGGATAAAGCCGATGTCCAGCATCTGGTCGGCCTCATCCAGCACCAGATAGGTGGTCTCGGACAGGGTCAGCGCGCGACGGTCAAGCAGGTCGAGCAGACGGCCGGGGGTGGCGATCAGCACGTCAACGCCGCGCGCCAGACGTTCGGATTGCACGTTGATCGAGGCACCGCCCACCACGCGGAACACGCGGATCGGCGAACCTTGGGCGAAAGCGGTGATGTTGTCGGCGATTTGCGTCGCCAGTTCGCGGGTCGGCGCCAGGATCAGCGCGCGCACGGTTTTCGGCGCCGGGCGTTTGCCAAAGGCGATGAGACGGGTCAGCATCGGCAGGCCGAAAGCGGCGGTTTTGCCGGTGCCGGTCTGGGCGAGGCCCAAGAGGTCGCGGCCTTCCACGATATGCGGAATGGCCTGGGCCTGAATCGGGGTGGGTTTGGTCAGACCCAGCGCGGCCAGATTGCCGAGCACGAGGGGCGAGAGGCCCAGATTGTCGAAATTTTCCAAAAGACGTCTTTCATGAAGCCCATCAACGGGCATATGGCCCAGCAAGGGGCCGAAAAGGATCATAGCCCCGGACCGCGCAGGGGCGGCCAGAGCAGTCGGGCGGGGCGCAGATCACTGATCTGCTGGACCCCCGCGTGACATGGGAACCTGATTGGCCGGGTCTGGCGGGAGGGTCAGACCCCTTCAGGGGCCCCACCTTCTGGCGCAGCTGCTCACGCGGCAGCGGACGTCGGCTGCAGTCGATATGAGGGAGGGGGCGCGAAATGTCAAGGCTGCTGCTTCTTTCGCGCCCCAAGGACCGGCCGACTGGGGGGAAGGCCAATCCCTGTCCATTTTGCGGCCCCGGCAGGCGGAGTCGCTGGTCGTTTGCATGGATGCCCAAAATTCAGGCACATTTTATGAGCCGCCCGGCATCTGCACGCCGGTCGGTGAGCCGCCAAGCGGCAAAACGCGTATGGCACATGCGACCTGCGATCCCGCCGGGGAGGGGAGGATCACAGAATCGTCAAAAGCGCCCAATTTTCTAAGTATCTGCGGGGAAAATCGTTATCACTTCTACTGCTTGTGACGGTAGTCGATTCTCAAAGTGACTGCAACCTTAACGTGTACTCTTGCGGCGGCATACATGAAGAGTTACGAAATACTTTTGGGAAAATGATAGTTTGCGTTGATTTTACTTACTTTTAACCAGCATACTTGGCGTACTGCTCTTGCGGGGCGGACCATTTGCGAGCGATGTCGGGGAAAAGTATGGATAAAAAGCTGGGGAGTGTTGCGAAGCTGCGTGAATTGTTGCTGGGCATGGAGAACGAGTTGGGCTTGGGTGAACTGACCCGCAACGAGTTGGACCTGCTCTATGCGATTGAACGTTTGGCGCAGGTGGCGGTTCCGGTGCGGTCTGAAGATATGCGCCAGCACCCGCTTGTCAGCCATATGACGCAGCCCACCTTTCACCGGACCCTGCGGGGTCTGTTGGAGCGTGGATTGTTGATGCGGGCAGCGGATGCCAAAACCGGGCGTTACATGCTCGCGCAAGCGGTCAGTCACGCCAGCTGAGGTCTCCCGCAGTCCGTCGTAATCCCCCGCAACGGGTGATACGCCCGGCCAGAGTGACCCGTTGGTGCCTTTGGCTGAGCAGCGGAATGGGAGTGTAGGATTTGGGTGTGAATCCCGACCTTATGCGGCATATGAAACGCGCGGCGTTTTGGTCTCTGTGCCATTTGGGCGTGACCTTCGCGGTGCGCGATCTGCTGGGTCTCTTGCACCTGAATTTGGCGTCGGAGATGACGCCGTATTTCTTGTTTGTGCAGCCGGCAACGGGCGTCCGGGTGCTGGTGGCCTGGCTCTATGGCTGGTCGTCAGTGCTCTATCTGCTGCCTGCAATGTGTGTCCTGTTGGGATTTGGCTATGTCACGGACATGGTGGCCCTGAAGGAGCCGCTGGTGTTGCTGGGCGTCATGGTCAGCGCGCCTTTGGCATTCTCTATTCTGAAATTCACCCTGGGAGGCGTCAGCCAGCCCTCAGCGATGCTGGCGCATTGGCGTCCGTTGCTGCTGGTGGGATTTCTGGCCGGGATGATCAAGGGCAGCGCCATCATGCTGGCGCTCCATGATGTGATCCCGCCATCGCGTCACCTGTTCAGCCTGTTGCAGATCACCGTCGGCTCGCTCTCAGGGACGATTGTGGTGCTGGTGCTGGTGATGTTTTTCTTCCGCTGGCAGCGGTTCTACCAGCAATGGCGCCGCGGATCGGTGGCGGGCGATCACCGCCGCTAGGGGTGGGTTGCCTGTGGCCGGACGGGGCGCGCAGGGGCGGCGGGGCGCGGTCTCAGCCGCGGTCGGCGCTGTCCATCCAGATGGTGACCGGCCCGTCATTCACCAGCGAGACGGCCATATCGGCCCCGAATTCGCCATTCTCAACCGCGATCCCTTCGCGGCGCAGTGCCGCGCTGAAATGCTGATAGAGCGCCTCACCCAGCGCCGGGGCGGCCGCGGTGGAAAAGCCCGGACGGTTCCCGCGCGAGGTGTCTGCCGCCAGCGTGAACTGGCTGACCACCAAGGCCGAGCCGCCGATGTCGCGGACCGAGAGGTTCATCTTGCCCGCGTCATCCTTGAAAATCCGCAACTTGGCGATGCGGGCAGCGAGCTTTTCCGCCTCGGCCTCGCTGTCGCCCGCCATGGCGCAGATCAGGATCAAAAGGCCCGGCCCGGTCTGGCCGATCAGCTGGCCCGCCACCTCGACGCGGGCCGACGTGACCCTTTGAAGCAGCGCCCGCATCAGAGTTCGTGTTCCCAGGGCGGGTTGGCGCCGGGGCGGCTGACGGTGACAGCCGCCGCCGCCGTGCCCAGCTCCAGTGCCGCGCGCATCATCTCGGCATCCGCATGGGCCACGCCGTCTTTCGTCAGCATCCCCGCGCGGTCAAAGGCGGCCAGGACACCGGCGTTGAACGTGTCGCCCGCACCGACCGTATCGGCGACGGTGACCTTTTTCGACGGCACGAAGACGGTGTGATTGGTCGAGAAGCCATGCGCACCGGTGGCGCCTTCGGTCACGAAAACCAGCTTCGGCCCCTGTGCCAGCAGGCTCTGGGCGCCATGCGCGATGTCGCCCGCGCCGGTCAGCCAGGCCAGATCCTCGTCCGAGACCTTCACGATATCGGCCACGGCCATCATCCGGGCCAGACGGGCGCGATAGGCGGCCTCGTCGCGGATAAAGCCGGGGCGGATGTTGGGGTCGATCATGGTGACGCGGGCCGGTGCCTCGCGCAGCATCAGGGCTTCATAGGCGCCGCCGCAGGGATCGACGGGCAGCGAAATGCCGCCAAAGAACATCGCGCGGACCGAGGCGGGAATTTCCGGCAGATCGGCGGGGGTCAGGAGACGACCGGCGGTGTTTTCGTCGTAAAAGGCGTAGCTCGCATGGCCATTGGTCAGTTTGACAAAGGCCAGCGTCGTCGGGCGGTCACTGCGATGGGCAAGGGCGCTGTCGACTTTGCTCTCGCTCAGCGCGGTTTCCAGCATCTGGCCAAAGAGGTCGGAGGAAAGGCCGGTGAAAAACCCGGCAGGCGCCCCGAGGCGGCCGAGTGCAATCGCGGTGTTGAACACCGCGCCCCCCGGATAGGGGGCAAAGGCAGGCTCCCCCGCGGCGCTTTCGCGCGGCAGCATGTCAATCAGGGCTTCCCCACAGCTCAGGATCATCGCACCACTCCCCGGAATCGGCGTCACTCTGCCGCCTGTTATCGCTAACGGCGCTATAGCGCAGCCGCATGACTTTCTCAATGCCAAGCCGGGGCTTTTGCGGCAAGGGCGGATGCCTCCGGCGGGGATATTTTCAATCAGGCAAAGGGGAGGGCGGCCTGCGCCTGCCCCGGGTCAGCGCAGGCGGGTGAAGAAGTCCCTGAGCAGGGTTTCGGCCTCGGCGGCATGGATGCCGTCATAGATCTCGGGGGCGTGGTGGCATTGCGGATGGGTGAAGATGCGGGGGCCTTGCGCCACGCCGCCGGATTTCGGATCGGCAGCGCCGTAATAGAGGCGGGCGATGCGGGCATTCGACAGGGCGGCCGCACACATCGGGCAGGGCTCCAGGGTGACGTAGAGGCTGTGGCCGGGCAGGCGTTCGGAGCCTGCGGCGGCGCAGGCGGCGCGCAGGGCGAGGATTTCGGCATGGGCTGTGGGGTCGTTCAGCTCGCGGGTGCGGTTGCCGGCGCGGGCGACGACATGGCCTTGCGCGTCGGTGATCACGGCACCCACCGGCACTTCGCCGCGGGCGGCGGCGGCGCGCGCCTCTTCCAAGGCTAGGTGCATCTGGCTGCGAAACGGGATCATCCTGCGGTTTTGCCGTGATCTGCGGCGCTTGTGCAAGATGCTTTCCCTTTGGCTCGTGTTAGCATAGAGAGGCGGCTTGCGCGAAAATGCGCCCCTTTGCCATCCGTGAGGAATCGCAACATGACGACCGAAAAATCCCCGAACAGCTCTACTGGTGGCGAACGCATCGCCAAGGTGATGGCCCGCGCAGGCATCGCCTCGCGCCGCGATGCCGAGAAGATGATCCTTCTGGGTCGCGTCTCGGTCAATGGCAAGACCATCGACAGCCCGGCGCTGGATGTGATGCCGCATGACAAGGTTGTGCTGGACGGCAAGCCGATCGACGCGCCGCAAGAGACGCGTTTGTGGCTCTATTACAAGCCGCTCGGTCTGGTGACCAGCGAGCGCGACGAAAAAGGCCGCCGCACCGTCTTTGACGAAATGCCCGAGGGCATGCCGCGGGTGATGACGGTGGGGCGTCTCGATCTCAATTCCGAGGGTCTGTTGCTCCTGACCAATGATGGCGGGCTGAAGCGGCGTCTGGAGCTGCCGGAGACCGGCTGGCTGCGCAAATACCGCGTGCGGGTGAACGGGCGGCCGGAGGATTCGACCTTCAACCCCCTGCGCAACGGCATCACCATCGAGGGCGAGGATTTCCAGCCGATGGAGATCGTGCTCGACCGGCAGCAGGGCGCCAATGCCTGGCTGACCGTGGGCATCCGTGAGGGCCGCAACCGCGAGATCCGCCGCGCGATGCAAGAGGTGGGGATGATCGTGAACCGGCTGATCCGCGTCAGCTATGGCCCGTTCCGTCTGAACGAGATGGAGCCGGGCGCGGTGGTCGAGGTCAAGCGCAAGGTGTTGCGCGATCAGCTGGGCGAGCGTCTGCTGACCGGCGATGAGACGGCGGAAGAGCGCCGCCCGCGTTCGGCGGAAGAGCGGGTTGCCGTGCGCGGTGCCTTTGGGGATCGGATGAAGCGGGATGCGGACCGTGGTGATCGCGGTGGCTATGGTGACAAGCCGCGCTCGTTCGGGGCGAAATCGCATGGTGACAAACCGGCTTACGGCGACCGCCCGCGCCGGGATGAGGGGGATCGCAAGCCCTATGGCGCGAAGCCCGCGTTTGGCGACAAACCGGCTTACGGCGACCGCCCGCGCCGGGATGAGGGGGATCGTAAGCCCTATGGCGCGAAGCCCGCGTTTGGCGACAAACCGGCTTACGGTGACCGTCCGCGTCGGGATGAGGGTGACCGCAAGCCCTATGGTGCGAAGCCCGCGTTTGGCGACAAACCGGCTTACGGCGACCGTCCGCGCCGGGATGAGGGGGATCGCAAGCCCTATGGCGCGAAGCCTGCCTTTGGCGACAAGCCGGCCTATGGCGACCGTCCGCGCCGGGATGACGGCGACCGCAAGCCCTATGGCGCGAAGCCTGCCTTTGGGGATAAGCCGCAGGGCGCCCGTCCGCCGCGTGATGCCGATGCGCCGCGCAAGCCGCGCTGGGGGGCTGACAAGGCCCGTGGTGAGCGTCCGGCTGAGGCCGCAGGCGCAGATCGCGGTCCGCGCAGCAGCTATGGCGACAAGCCGCAGGCCCGGTCCTACGGCGCGAAATCGCATGCGGACAAGCCGTCCTACGGCGCCCGCGACGGTGAAGCACGCGCCCCGCGCCAATTCCGCAAACCCTCGGAAGAGCGGGCAGAGCGCGCGGCAGGGGATAAGCCCTACGCACCGCGCGGGGATAAGCCTTATGCACCGCGTGGCGACAAGCCCTACGCTCCCCGCGGCGACAAACCCTATGCTCCCCGTGGCGACAAGCCCTATGCCCCGCGCGGTGACAAACCGTTTGCAGCGCGCGGCGATGAGCGTGGCGCCCCGCGCGGCGACAAATCCGCAGGCTTCAAATCCTCGGGGTTCAAATCGCATGGTGGCCGTGACGGGGGCAAATCCGCCGGCTTCAAATCGCATGGCGGCAAACCCGCGGGCGGCGGCACCGGCGGTGGCGCTGGCCGCAGCGGTGGCAAACCCGCAGGCCGCCCCGGCCCGCGCCGCGACTGACCCGCGCAACCCGGTGCAGGACAAGGCCCCCCATGCGGGGGCCTTTGTTTTCGGCGGGCGCTGATTGACGGGGGGCTGCTCCGTCCGCCGCCTTCCGGGTGGCGTCCGCCATTGCAGACGGATGGCGGGCCATCGGCGCGATGCGCCTGCGTCCTGGCGGGCCGCCCACGCGGCTTTTTGCGCCACACGCAGGATTTATGCCTCAGGGCTTGCGGCGGGCGGAAACTGCGGCCACTCTGCCGCAAGAACCAGACCGCCGGAACGCCCGGCCAATGCCGGGGGGCCCATGTCTGAAAGCGCCATGCGTCGGATCGCCTTTTACCTGCTTGTCATGCTGACCCTCTACACCGCCTTCACGGGAGGGGTGTGATGGCCACACGTTTCGGGGGAAAGTTCAGCCCGCAGGGCCCGTCTGGCTCTGGTCCTTCCGGTTCCGGCCCGTCTGGCCCGGAGAGGGTGTCGCGTGCGCGGCCCTCGGATCCTGCGCCTCTGCACCGGTTCCACAACCGGCCGCGCTGGCTGATGCTGGCCGGGGTGCCGTTTCTGTTCACCGCCTTTGGCGAGGCACCGCTGGGCCTCGCCATCGACCTTGCGGCTTTCGGCTGCCTCGGCCTCTCGGCCTATCTGACGCGCGAGGGGCTGAAGGCGGAAATGGCCTATCAGGCGCGCAAGATCGCCCGCCGCCCGGCGCTGCCGCGCAAGATGATCGGCGCGGCGATCACCGGGCTTGGCCTTGGCCTTGGGGCCTATGATCCGGTGCATGGGCTGGCGGGGCCGCTGATCCTCGGGCTGGTGGGGGCGGTGCTGCATCACCTGACCTTTGGCCCCGATCCCTTGACGGACAAGGGGATGGAGGGGATTGACGCCTTTCAACAGGACCGGGTGGCGCGGGTGGTGGACACCGCCGAGCAATATCTGACCGGGATGCGGCAGGCGATCTTGCGTGCGCGCGATGACCGGATGGCCGCGCGGGTGGATATGTTCATCGCCTCGGCGCGGGAGTTGATCCGCGCGGTGGAGAATGATCCGCGCGATCTGACGGCGGCGCGCAAGTACCTCGTCGTGTATCTGATGGGCGCGCGCGACGCGACCGTCGCCTTTGCCGATCTCTTTGCCGCCACCCGCGATGCGAAAGCGCAGAGCGATTATGTGGCGCTGCTGACCGATCTGGAAACCAATTTTACCGCCCGCACCCGGTCTTTGATCGAGGGCGGACGGGCGGATCTTGACCTGGAAATCGACGTTCTGCGCGACCGTTTGGCGCGCGAGGGCGTTGTATCCAAAACCCCCTTGGAGACATGACATGAGCGATACCACCCGCGATCAGGCTGCAGCCGCCCTTGCCGATGTTGAAAAAGTGACTTCGGTCGTGCTGGCCGAACCGGGCGGCGCCGTGGTGCCGCTGGAGGCCGCCGCCCCCGGGCAGGCCGATGAAATCCGCACCCGCATCGCCGAGATCGACATGTCGGACACCGGCTCGATCGTGGGCTTTGGGTCGCGCGCCCAGGGCGAGTTGCAAGAGATCAGCCAGCGCATGTTGCAGGATGTGAAGAACAAGGATGTGGGGCCTGCGGGCGACAGCCTGCGCCGCATCGTCTCGACCATCCGCGGCTTTTCCGTCTCGGAGCTGGACGTGCGCCGCGGCCGCAGCTGGTGGGAAAAGCTGACCGGCCGTGCCGCGCCTTTTGCACAATTTGTGGCGCGTTTTGAAGAGGTTCAGACCCAGATCGACAAGGTTACCGATGATCTTCTGGGCCATGAACACACGCTGCTGAAAGACATTAAATCCCTGGACGAGCTCTACGCCAAGACGCTGGATTTCTACGATGAGCTGGCGCTTTACATCGCGGCGGGCGAGGCGAAGCTGGTAGACGTGGACACCCGCGACATCCCGGCGAAAGAGGCCGAAGTGGCCGCCGCCGCCGAGCATGATCAGGTGATGCGGGCGCAGGAACTGCGCGATCTGCGCGCCGCCCGCGATGATCTGGAGCGCCGGGTGCATGACCTGAAGCTGACCCGTCAGGTGACGATGCAATCCTTGCCCTCGATCCGGCTGGTGCAGGAAAATGACAAGTCGCTGGTGACCAAGATCAACTCGACCCTCGTCAATACCGTGCCGCTTTGGGAAACCCAGCTGGCGCAGGCCGTCACCATCCAGCGCAGCGCCGAGGCCGCTGCCGCCGTGCGCGATGCCAATGATCTGACCAATGAGCTGCTGACCGCCAATGCCAAGAACCTGCGCGTGGCCAATGCCGCCGTGCGCACCGAGATGGAGCGCGGCGTGTTTGACATTGACGCGGTGAAAACCGCCAATGCCGAGCTGATCGCCACCATCGAAGACAGCCTGCGCATCGCCGATGAGGGCAAGGCCCGCCGCGCGGCGGCCGAAGAGGAACTGACCCGGATGGAGGGCGAATTGCGCGACACTTTGGCCTCGGCTTCTTCCCGGCCGGTCAACTCGGGGACGGCGGTTGCGCAAAACCACTGATTCCCGCGCAGGCAGGGGCCTGTGGGTCTGTGCGGCGCTGCTCTCGCTGACGGGGCTGGCGGGGTGCGAGCTGCCGCAAGACGGGGTGGCGCCTGCGTCCACGCCCGCGCCTGCGCTGCCGCCGCCGCCGCCACGGCCGTCGAAATCCGCGACACCGCAGACCGTGGAAAGTCTGGCCGTGGCCGATTATTACGCGCGGATTCAGGCGCGGCTTCTGGGGCAGGGCCTGATGCGGACCGATTACTCCCCCGTGGATGCGCCTTTCGGGCGCCGACAACTGGTCGAAGATTTCCTGCGCGTTGCGCTCTGGGATGAATATGACACCGGCGGCCCCACGATTGTCGCGCGTCAACGCGCCAGCCGGTTGCGGCGCTGGGCGGCACCGGTGCGGATGTCGGTGGAATTTGGCAGCTCGGTGCCCCTCGTCCGGCAAGCGACGGACCGTGCCGAAATCTCGACTTATGCGCGGCGGCTGGCGCAGGCCAGCGGGCATCCCGTCAGCATGGCCGATGCGCGCAGCGCCAATTTCAACATCCTTGTGCTGAATGAGAATGAGCGTCGGGCGATCGGCCCGCGCCTGCAGCAACTGGTGCCGGGGATCGAAGCTCAGGCAATCCGCGGCATCACCGATCTGCCGACCACCACCTTTTGCGTGGTCTTTGCCTTCTCGGAGGGCACCTCCAGCACCTATACCCATGCGGTCGCGGTGATCCGCGGCGAGCATCCCGAGGCGCTGAGCCGGTTATGCATTCACGAAGAGCTGTCGCAGGGCCTCGGTCTCGCGAATGACAGCCCGCAGGCGCGCCCCTCGATCTTCAACGATGACGAGGAATTCGCGCTGCTGACCCGGCATGACGAACTTTTGCTGAAAATGCTCTATGATCCGCGTCTGCGCCCCGGCATGACCGAGGCCGAGGCGCGGCCGATTGTCGAAACCATCGCGGCCGAATTGCTCGGGCCCGACAGCTGACCTGAAAAGGAGCCCCCATGGGTATTCTGGATTTCCTCAAAGGCGAATTCATCGATGTCATCCATTGGGTCGATGACACCCGCGACACGATGGTCTGGCGGTTCGAGCGCGAGGGCCATGCCATCAAATATGGCGCCAAGCTGACCGTGCGCGAAGGGCAGGCGGCGGTGTTCGTGCATGAGGGGCAGATTGCTGATGTGTTCAGCCCCGGGCTTTACATGCTCGAAACCAACAACATGCCGATCATGACCACGCTGCAGCACTGGGACCACGGCTTTCAAAGCCCGTTCAAGTCTGAGGTTTATTTCGTCAACACCACCCGGTTCAACGATCTGAAATGGGGCACGAAAAACCCGATCATCGCGCGGGATCCGGAATTTGGTCCGGTGCGGCTGCGGGCCTTTGGCACCTATTCGATGCGCGTCGGCGATCCGACGAAGTTCATGGCCGAGATTGTGGGCACCGATGGTGAGTTTACCGCCGATGAGATCAGCTTTCAGATCCGCAACATCATCGTGCAGGAATTCTCGCGCGTGGTGGCCGGTTCGGGGATTCCGGTGCTGGATATGGCGGCGAATACCGCCGATCTGGGCAAGCTCGTCTCGAAGGCGATTGAGCCTGCGGTCTCGGCCTATGGGCTGACGCTGCCGGAATTCTACATTGAAAACATCAGCCTGCCGGAAGAGGTCGAGAAGGTTCTGGACAAGCGCACCTCGATGGGGATCGCGGGCGATCTGAACCGCTATACCCAGTTCAACGCGGCGGAAGCTCTGGCGCAGGGCGGTGCGGGCGGCGCAATGGGGGCCGCGATGGGCGCCGGCATGGGCCTTGCGATGGGGCAACAGATGGCGCAGCCCGGCCCCTGGGGCGCGGCCCCGGCCGCCGCCCCCGCCGCGCAGCCGATGGGCATGGCCCCGCCGCCGCCCCCGCCGCCGCCGGTGGAAACCGTCTGGCATCTGGCGGTGAATGGCGCGACGCAGGGCCCGTTCGGGCGCGGCCATCTGGGACGCATGGTGACCGAGGGCAGCTTTACCCGGGCGACCTTGGTCTGGGCGCCGGGCTTTGCCGCCTGGACCCCGGCTGGTGAGGTCACCGAGCTGGCACAGCTCTTCACCATCGCGCCGCCCCCGCCGCCCCCCGCAGGTTGAGAGGCGCAGATCCCGAATGCCCGTCCCGAAGAGTGAGAGCCATTACCCCTGCGATGCCTGCGGGGCCGATCTGCGCTTTGCCCCCGGGCAGAGCGAACTCATCTGCGACCATTGCGGCCATGTGCAGACGATCCCTGCTGCCACGGGCCGGGGGCAGGCGGATCTGCGCGAACTGGATCTGGCCTCGGCGCTCCGCGCCGATCTGCCACTGGCCGATACCGCCGAGGTGCGGCTTTTGCGCTGCCCGAATTGCGCCGCCGAGATCGAGCTGCACGGCGCCGATCACGCCACCGAATGCCCCTATTGTGCGACGCCGGTGGTGGCGGGCACCAGTGCCGAGCGGCACATCAAACCGCAGGGGCTGGTGCCTTTCGTGGTGACAGAGGCGCAGGCCCGCGCCGCTCTGGGCACCTGGCTGAAGGGGCTGTGGTTCGCGCCGGGGGGCCTCACCGAATATGCCCGCAAGGGGCGGCGGATGACCGGAGTCTATTCGCCGTTCTGGACCTTTGATGCCGATACCCAAAGCCGCTATCAGGGCCTGCGGGGCGACGCCTATTACGAAACCGAATGGGTCACCGTCACCGTGGATGGCAAAAGCCGTCAGGAGCAGCGCGAAGTGCGCAAGATCCGCTGGTCCCGCGTTTCGGGCCGGGTCGCGCGGTTTTTTGACGATGTGCTGATCCTCGCCTCGCAGGCTTTGCCCAAGAACCATACCGATGCGCTGCAACCCTGGGATCTGTCGGCGCTGGTGCCCTACCGCCCCGATTACCTCGCGGGCTTCACCGCCGAGGGCTATACGGTGCAACTGGCCCCGGCCCATGAAGAGGCGCAGGCCCGCATGTCACAGGTAATCGCCAGCGACATTCGCCGTGACATCGGCGGCGATGAGCAGCGGATCGAGGCGGTGGATACCGATTGGCGGGATGAGACCTGCAAACACATCCTGCTGCCGATCTGGACGGCGGCCTATAAATACCGCGGCCGCAGCTTCCGCTTTGTGGTCAACGGCCAGACCGGCCGCGTGCAGGGCGAGCGCCCCTATTCGGCGATCAAGATTGCCCTGGCCGTCCTCGCCGCCGCCATTGCCGTGGGCATCGTGGTCTATCTGAACCAGAGCCGCTGAGAATGCACCGCCTCCGCTTTGCCTGATCGAAAATATCCTCGGGGGGAGCGTTTTAGCCCCCCATGGAGGGGGGCGAAAACGCCGGGGGGCAGACGGCCCCCCGCCGCTCCCTCCCAGATCTCACAGAAGGATGGGGGTCATCACCTCCGGCTCGATCACCTGCACCCCCGGCAGCCCCTCGGCCAGCGCGGCCGCCGATTGCTCGAGCAGCGGGAAGGTGCGGTAATGGCAGGGCACCACGGTCTTGAAATTGAAGTATTTCTTCGCCGCAAAGGCCGCGCGTTTCATGTCCATGGTGAAATGCCCGCCCGCACAGAGGATGCCGATGTCGGGCGCATGGTATTCCCCCATCCAGCCCATATCCGCCATGATGTCGGTATCGCCCGAGACATAGATCACATGCCCTTCACCGGCGATCATATATCCGGCTTCTGACCCCGCATAGACAGGCCCGTTCGGCCCGCCGAGCGAGGAGGAATGGCAGGCATTGACCATGGTCACTCTGGCGCCGCCCAGATCGACAGTGCCGCCCTTGTTGAAGCCGACGGTCTTGATCCCCTCGACATTCTCCCAATGCGACATCAGGTCATAGATCCCCGCCACCGGAATGCCCTGCTCCTTGGCAATCGCCAGCGTGTCGCCGGTGTGATCGCCGTGCCCGTGGGTCAGGAGCACATGGGTCGCCCCCGCCATCGCCTCGGCGCGGCGCTCGGCGGGGAAGACCGGATTGCCGGTCATCCAGGGGTCGATCAGGATCACCGCCTCTTCGATTTCAAGCCGAAAGCCGGAATGGCCAAGCCAGGTCAGTTTCATCGCGCATCTCCCTTAGGTTCTGCCCAAGATTAGGGCGCGGCGTGGCGAAGAAAAGCCCTTGCACCACACAGGCGCGTGCGTCATGCGCCCCTGCCGCTTGCGGGCGGGGCCTCGGGGCGCTAAACCCGGGGCCGACAAATGCCTGCCGCAGCCTGAGGCAGGCTGCAAAACCCAAGATCTGCAAAACCCGAGACCCAAAGGACTGAGCCAACCCATGTCCATCGACATTGATACCGCCCGCAAGGTCGCGCATCTGGCGCGGATTGCCGTGGCCGAAGACGATCTGCCGCAGTTGGCGGGCGAACTCTCGAACATGCTGACCTTCATGGAACAGCTGACGGAAGTGGATGTCGAGGGCATTGAACCGATGACCTCGGTCACGCCGATGCGGCTCAAGCGCCGGGTGGATGTGGTGACCGATGGTGGTTACCCGGAAAAAATCCTGAAAAACGCGCCGGATGCGCGCGAAGGCTTCTTTGCCGTGCCGAAGGTGATGGAATGAGCGCGCTGAATGAAATGACGATTGCCGGCGCCCGCGATGCGCTGCGCAAGGGCGAGGTGACCGCGGTCGAGCTGACCGATGCTTGTCTGACCGCGATCGAGGGTGCCTCGGCGCTGAACGCTTTCGTGCACAACACGCCCGAGATTGCCCGCGAACAGGCAGCCGCCGCCGATGCCCGGATCAAGGCCGGGGATGCGCCCGCGATGTGCGGCATTCCCCTGGGCGTGAAAGACCTCTTTTGCACCAAAGGCGTACCGAGCCAGGCTGGCAGCCGGATTCTGGAGGGCTTCCGCCCCGAATACGAATCCACCGTCACCCAGAACCTTTGGGATGCGGGCGCGGTCATGCTGGGCAAGGTCTCGATGGACGAATTCGCCATGGGCTCCTCGAATGAGAGCGCCTGCTATGGCCCGACCACCAGCCCCTGGCGCCGCGCGGGCGAGGCGACGGCGCTGACGCCGGGCGGCTCCTCGGGCGGCTCGGCGGCGGCAGTGGCGGCGGACCTTTGTCTGGCCGCGACCGGCACCGATACCGGCGGCTCGATCCGCCAGCCTGCGGCCTACACCGGCATTGTCGGCATCAAGCCGACCTATGGCCGTGTGTCGCGCTGGGGGGTGATCGCCTATGCTTCCAGCCTCGATCAGGCCGGGCCGATGACCAAAACCGTCACCGATGCGGCGATCATGCTGGGCGCGATGGCCTCGGTCGATGCGAAAGACAGCACCTCGGCCGAGATTGCGGTGCCGGATTTTGAAGCGGCGCTGACCGGCGATATCCGCGGCAAAAAGGTGGGGATTCCGCGCGAATACCGCATGGAGGGGATGCCGGAAGACATCGCCAAGCTCTGGGATGACGGCGCGGCGATGCTGAAGGCCGCCGGGGCCGAGATTGTCGATATCTCGCTGCCGCATACGAAATACGCGCTGCCCGCCTATTACGTGGTGGCGATGGCCGAGGTCTCTTCGAACCTCGCGCGCTATGACGGGGTGCGCTATGGCCACCGCGCCAAGCTCGGATCGGGCGACGGGATCAACGATCTTTATGAGAAAACCCGCGCCGAGGGCTTTGGTCCCGAGGCGCAGCGGCGGATCATGGTCGGCACCTATGTGCTCTCGGCCGGGTTCTATGACGCCTATTACAACCGCGCCCGCAAAGTGCGCGCGCTGATCAAGCGCGATTTTGAGCAGGCCTTTGCCGCCGGGGTGGATTGCATCCTGACGCCGACGACGCCGAGCCCGGCCTTTGGTCTGGGCGAAGTCTCGAGCGCCGATCCGGTCGAGATGTATCTCAATGACGTGTTCACGGTGACGGTGAACCTCGCCGGTCTGCCGGGGATCTCGGTGCCGGTGGGGGTGGATGCCAAGGGGCTGCCGCTGGGGTTGCAGCTGATTGGCCGCCCCTGGGAAGAGGGCGATCTGCTCAATCACGCGCTTGTGCTGGAAAAAGCCGCGGGCTTTGCGGCGAAACCCGCGCGCTGGTGGTAAAAGAAACCGCCCCCTGCGATCGGCGGGGGGCATTCGTTTGGGCCCTTCGGGGCATGTCCGGCCCCGCGGGGGCAGAATTTCGCCCGGTGGGGCAAGGGGATGCGATGCGTAAACTTCTCGGAACCCTGCCGCTGATGGCCTCGGCCCTGGTGCTGGCCGCCTGCGAGCCGAATGTGCCCGACCGTCCGGGTGGCGTCGGCTTTGGCGATTATCAAAGCTATATGGCCGAGCGCGCCTCGGGCCAGACGGGCAGCGCGGCGCCCGCCTCGGGCTATGGCACGGGCATGGGCACGGGCGCCGGGTCTCCGGTGGGGGCGCCGATGAACGCCACCGATCTGCAGCCCGCGCCCTTGAGCACCCCGGTTGCCGGGGCCGCCCCTTCGGTTTCGCCGGGGGCGCCCTTGCCGGCCTCGATCCTCGCGGCGGTCAATCAGGTGGACGGGGGCGGCGCCGACACCGCCGGCATGGTGCCAACCGAAGTGCCCTCGGCCGATCTGCGGCTGGACCCCACCGGGCAGAACGGCGGCTACACTGCCCCGGGCCAGTTTGCGGCGGCGTCGGATGTGATGTCTGCCCCGATGGCGACTCCTGTGGCGACCCCGATGTCTGCTCCCGTGGCGCAGGCCCGCCCGGCCCCCGTGGCCAGCGGTGCCAAAGGTGCGGAACTGGTGGATTACGCACTTGCGGCGACCAATGCAGTCGGGCAATCGGTTTGGGAGCGCGGCACGGTCAAAATGGCCAATCATGAGCGTGCTTGCGCGAAATATCCGGGCAGCGACCTGGCGCAGGCGGCCTTCCTGAAACGCGGCGGCCCCGCGCGCGATCCGTTGAACCTCGATCCCGATGGTGATGGTTTTGCCTGCGCCTGGGACCCGCGCCCCTTCCAGCAGGCCCGCAAATAAGGTGAGCGGGCCCGCTCTGGCCGCCACGCTGGCCCCTTCGCCGAATTTTGGCCCGCGCCGGGCGGGGGCTTTGCCCAGCCTGATCGTTCTGCACTACACCGCCATGGCCAGCGCCGGGGCCGCCCGGGCGCGGCTTTGCGATCCGCAGGCCGAGGTCTCGGCGCATTGGCTGGTGGATGAGGCGGGGCGGGCCGAGGCCCTCGTGCCAGAGGCGATGCGCGCCTGGCATGCCGGGGCAGGGGCCTGGGGCCCGGTGACGGATGTGAACAGCCATTCCATCGGCATTGAACTGGCCAATCCCGGCGACCGGCCCTTCCCCGAGCGGCAGATGGCGGCGCTCGAGGATCTATTGCGGGGCATCATGGCGCGCTGGGCGATCCCGCCCGAACGGGTGATCGGGCATTCCGACATGGCGCCCGGCCGCAAGATCGACCCCGGCCCGCGCTTTGACTGGCGGCGGCTGGCGCTGCAGGGGCTGGCGGTCTGGCCCGAGGCCGCACCGCCGGAGAGGCAGCAGGTGGAAATGCGGCAGGCGGCAGATGCCGCCGCGCCACTGGGGCAGAGCCTCGCGCTTTTGGGCTATCCGCCGGCGGAGCCCGAGATCCTGCTCTCGGCCTTTCGTTTGCGTTTTCGTCCCGGTGCGACGGGGCCGGAGACAGCCGAGGACCGCCGAATCGCGGCCTGCCTCGCCGCTGCGCATCCGGTCGCGTCGGGGCGTTTCGCGATTGACGGCACGGTGCCGTCCGCCTAAGGCTGCCCCCGCGCGGATGGCTGGATGATCGCGCAGGCAACAGGGTCCGCAAGGAAACCGGGGCCTGCGAGGAAAGTCCGGACTCCATGAAGAAACGGTGCCGGATAACGCCCGGCGGGGGCAACCCCAGGGAAAGCGCCACAGAGAACAGACCGCCCCCTCCCCCCGCAAGGGGATCAGGATCGGGTAAGGGTGAAACGGTGGGGTAAGAGCCCACCGCGGGACTGGTAACAGGACCGGCACGGCAAGCCCCACCGGGAGCAACGCCGAATAGGGACCTCGCGCGGGGCCGGTCGGGCAACCGATACCGCCGCAGGGTATCTTCGACCCGAGAGGTCCGGGTTGGCAGCTAGAGCGACGGAGCAATCCGGCGCCCAGAGGAATGATCATCCAGAGGGGGCAACCCCTTGGACAGAATCCGGCTTACAGGCCATCCGCGCATTTCATCTTGCCGCTAGCGGCAGGGTGGCTTTTCTCCCGGGCGGGCCCGGGGCAGGGCAAGGAACCGGTCGCATTAGACCCGCTTTGTCACTGGACGCGAGCGAACTGACGAGATTTCCGTGCCGCGCACGGCTTTCGCAGTTGACTCCGCCCCGTGGCTGGGTAAAAGGCGGCTTCAAGGATTTAACGGGATGCCCTGCCGGGGCTGTAGCCCGAATGCAGGAGACGAAAAATGGCGAAGCCGACGACGATCAAGATCCGTCTGAACTCGACGGCGGGCACCGGGCACTTCTATGTGACCAAGAAGAATGCCCGCACCATGACCGAAAAAATGACCGTGAACAAATATGATCCGGTCCTGCGCAAGCACGTCGAGTACAAAGAAGGCAAGATCAAGTAAGATCTGCGCTTTCTGAAGCATTGAAGGCCGTATCCCCCGGGATGCGGCCTTTTGCATTTCTGGCCCCGGGTGTTGTGGGGTGGCGCGGCGGGGCGCTCGGAACGGTGCCGTGGGCTATGGGCTGTCCCGCAGATGCACGCCATCGCCTGAGCTTCAGGCCATACGGGCTGTACTGCGGGGGGCGGCGATTCCACCACGCGCCGTCTGCTGTCGCCGCGAGAGGGCGGCAGGGGGGGGGGGGGGGGGCGGCCCGCGCAAACATCCTCAGGGCGATTCTCGGGGGCGCCGGGCCCTCTTCCGGTCCGCGTGGTGCGGGGCCCGGGGGCGCTTCCCGGCCAGAGTTTCATCAGTGGTCGGGCGCAGCGGACGGATCATGCCGGGGGCAGAAGTGGGGCCGGAGGGGCAGAAGGCGACTGCCCCGGCGAGAGCGTATCGGCGCCTTCGCGCGGACGCTTTGACCTCTGCCGCCTTCCGTGACTAATTTTATCGGGTTTACAAGTCCGACTGTTTCAGTCAGTTTCCCGAAAACTCTGTAGCCCCCGGCCTGAGGGGGAATCGTTTAAAGGATGCCCGGATGACCCGCTGCCTGACCGCCCTTGTTGCCACCACCGCGCTTTGCGCCAGCCCGGCCTTCGCGGATCTGCGCGAGGATGTGCTGGCCAATTATGCCGAGATCGGCGCGGCGACCTATGGCGATGCGGCGGTCACGGCGCATGCGCTGCAGGCGGCGGTGGACGCTTTCCTTGCCGCCCCCTCCGAGGCAGGGCTTGAGGCCGCCCGTGACGCCTGGAAGGCCGCCCGCGCGCCCTATATGCAGTCAGAGGTCTTCCGCTTTGGCAATCCGGTGGTGGATGCCTGGGAGGGGCAGGTGAACGCCTGGCCGCTCGACGAGGGGCTGATCGACTATGTCGATGCGGATTCGGCCGCAGTGAACGAAGAGAATGACTATGCGCTGCTGAACGTCGTCGCCAATCCGCAGATCACCATCGCGGGCACGGCGGTGGATGCCAGCCAGATCACCCCCGCACTGATCGCCGACGTGCTGCAAGAGGCTGACGGGATCGAGGCCAATGTCGCCTCGGGCTATCACGCGGTGGAATTCCTGCTCTGGGGGCAGGATCTGAACGGCACCGGCCCGGGCGCAGGCGCGCGCGCCTACACCGATTATGTGACGGGGGACGCCTGCACCAACGGCAATTGCGACCGTCGCGCCGCTTATCTCAAATCGGTCACCGATCTTCTCGTCACCGACCTCGACGAAATGGCCGCCGACTGGCAGCCGGGTGGGGCCGCGCGCGCGGCGATCACCGATGACACGGCCACCGGCATTGCCGCCATCCTCACCGGCCTTGGCAGCCTCTCCTATGGCGAGCTGGCGGGCGAGCGGATGAAACTGGGCCTGATGCTGCATGATCCCGAGGAAGAGCAGGATTGCTTCTCGGACAACACCTACAACAGCCATTACTATGACGGCATCGGCATGCAGAACGTGCTGACCGGCCGCTATAATCGCGTCGATGGCTCGGTGGTGCAGGGCGCCTCGCTGCAATCGCTGGTGGCCGAGAAAGACCCGGCGCTGGCCGAGGAGCTGACCGCCAAGATCGGCACCAGCGTTGCCGCGCTGACCGCGCTGAAGGAAAAGGCCGAGGGTGGCATGGCCTATGACCAGATGCTCGCCACCGGCAATGCCGAGGGCGGTGCGCTGATCCAGGCGTCGGTGGATGCGCTGATCGACCAGACCCGCAGCATTGAGCGCGCGGTGAAGGTGCTCGGCGCTGACGCCAGCATCGAAGGCTCGGACAGCCTCGACGCGCCGACCACGGTTTTCCAATAAGTCAGCGGGGGGCGGCAGGCGGCTGCCCCCGGCCAGCCCCGGTGCCGGAAACGGAGGATCTGCGATGATCGTTTGTCACTGCATGCAAATCAGCGACCATGACATCCGCGCGGCGGTGGACTGGATGCGCGCCGCCGACCCGGACACCATCATCACCCCCGGCAAGATTTACCGCGCGCTCGGCAAACGCGCCGATTGTGGCGGCTGCATGCCGCTTTTCGTTGACACCATGCGCCGTTCCGACAGGCTGGAGGTTCCCGCCACCCTGCGCGGCCTGAAGCGACGCGCGCAACAGACAGGATAAGACAATGAAGGGCGACCCGAAGGTCATCGAGTATCTCAACGCGGCTCTGCGCTCGGAGCTGACGGCTGTCAGCCAGTATTGGCTGCATTACCGCTTGCAGGAAGACTGGGGCTTTGGCCGCATTGCCGCCAAATCCCGCGCCGAAAGCATCGAAGAGATGAATCACGCCGACAAGCTGATCGCGCGGATCCTGTTCCTTGAGGGCCATCCGAATCTGCAAAAGCTCGACCCGCTGCGGATCGGTGAAACCCTGCGCGAGACGCTGGAATGCGATCTGGCCGGCGAGCATGACGCCCGCACCCTCTATATAGAAGCGCGGCGGCATTGCGATGCGGTGGGCGATTTCGTCAGCCGCGCGCTCTTTGACACGCTGATCAGCGATGAAGAGGGGCATATCGATTTCCTCGAAACCCAGCTGTCGCTGCATGATGCGCTCGGGGCAGAGAAATTCGGCATGTTGAACGCATTGCCCGCGAATGAGGCCGAGTGAGGCCCACCCTTCAGCGGCTCCCGTCCTCGCGGCCGCGTGAAGGCTGCGGGGATTTTTCCGATTGAAAACATCAGGAAATCGGCGCAAGTCGGCCTCTGACCTGTTACCCCCGTGGTCCAGATCGGGCGCCCTCCGCGCCGCTCTGTGCCGCCGAGCCTGAGGCGCTGCCGATTGTGATGCGACCCGCTGTCCCTTTCTCCTTGCCGCGCCCGGTGCGGCGCGCATGGGTGCTGGGGCTGCTCCTGCTCTCGCCACAGCTCTCAGGGGCTGAGGCGGTGGCGCCCCCCGTTGCCGCGTCAGCCTCCGCCGCGACCGTGCAGGAGGCGCTGCCGGATCTCTGGATTGACCCTGTGGATGCGCCCCGCATTGCGGCGGTGACGGCGCTCTCTGCGGCGCCACAGCCCTTTGAGGCGTTGCCGGGCGGGGCGGCCACGCATGAGCGCCGCGACGCCCGCGCCTTTGCCACGCCTGCGCCCGCGCTGGGTGCCGCCGCGCTGGATGCCGAGTTGGGGCGGGCGCTCTTTGACAAGATCTGGGTCGCCGCCCCCGCCACCACCCGCGCCTCGGACGGGTTGGGGCCTTTTTTCAACGCCCGCGCCTGTGCCGATTGCCACCCCGGCAATGGCCGGGGGCATCCGCCGGGCGAGGCGGGGCCGGGGCGCGCCGATATGGGCATGGCGCTGCATCTCTCGGTGCCCGCCGATCCGGCCCGGCTTGCCCCCGATCTCGCGGCGATTGCGGGTTGGATCGCCACTGCACCCGAGCCGGTCTATGGCCGCCAGTTGCAGGACCGGGCGCTGACCGGCATGGCCCCCGAGGGGCAGATTGCGCTGACATGGATGGAAGAACCGGTGACCCTCGCTGGCGGCGAGGTGGTCTCGCTCCGTCGTCCCCGGGTGGGGGTGACGGATCTCGCGCAGGGGCCGATGGCGGCGGAGGTGATGCTCTCGGCCCGCGTGGCGCCGCAGCTGGTGGGGCTCGGCCTCCTGGAGGCGGTGCCCGCCGCCGATATTCTGGCGCTGGCCGATCCCGAGGACCGCGACGGCGATGGGATTTCGGGCCGTGCGGCGCTCGCCCCTGTTCCCGGGCGGGGGCTGATGCTGGGGCGGTTCGGCGCGAAAGCGGCGGCACCCGACCTTATCCATCAGGCGGCCACGGCCTTTTCCAATGATCTGGGCCTCTCCACCCCGCTGCGCCCCGATCCGTACGGCGATTGCACCCCGGTCGAGACCGCCTGCCGCAGCGCCGCCACCGGTGAGACACCGGAGCTGCGCGACGGGCGCGAGGTGTCGGGCGAGAGCCTCGGCCTCGTTTCTCTCTATCTCGCCAGCCTCGGCGTGCCGCCGCGCCGGGGCGCCGAAGAGCCCGAGGTGACCGAAGGCAAGGCCGCCTTTTACGCTGCAGGCTGCCCCGCCTGCCACCATCCGGCCTTTGTCACCGGGCGGCTGGCGGCGGAACCTTGGCGCAGCTTTCAGCTGATCTGGCCCTACAGCGATCTCTTGCTGCATGACATGGGCGAGGGGCTGGCCGACAACCGCCCCGAAGGTGTGGCGACCGGGCGCGAATGGCGCACCGCCCCGCTCTGGGGGATAGGTCTGACCCGTGCGGTCACCGGTACGGAGACCTATCTGCACGATGGCCGCGCCCGCAGCCTGATGGAAGCCGTGCTCTGGCACGGTGGCGAAGCACAGGCCGCGCGTGATAGCGTCGTCTCCATGCCTGAGGCGACCCGAAACGCCCTGATCCGATACCTGGAGTCACTCTGATGCGATCTTTTTGCCTGTCCACTGTCCTTCTCGCGGCGCTGAGCCTGCCCGCCGCTGCCGATGTTGCCTCGGCGGTCACGGATCATATCGTGCCGGGCTATCAGGGCTTTGCCGAGGCGACGGCGGCGCTGGCGGCGGGGGCTGCGGCGGATTGCTCGGCCCCGGCAATGCAGCCCCTTTGGAACGCGGCCTTTGACCGCTGGATGGCGGTCTCGCATCTGGCGATGGGGCCGGTGGAAGAGGGGGGGCGCAATCTCGCCATTGCCTATTGGCCGGATTCGAAAAACGCAGGGGGACGAACGCTGAAGGGCATTCTGGAGGCTGCGGACCCGGCGTTGACGACGCCCGAAGGGGTGGCGCAGATCTCGGTGGCGGCGCGCGGGCTATTCGGGCTGGAGCGGCTTTTGTACCCAGAGGCCGAGGGCGCCTATGCCTGCGATCTGCGCCGCGCGCTGGCGGCGGATCTGGCAGAGACGGCGGCGGCGGTCAGTGCGGCCTGGGGCACCCCCGGCGCGGGCGGCTTTGCCGATGCGCTGATCACCGCGGGCCAACCCGGCAACAGCACCTATCTGACGCAAGATGAGGCGAAACAGGCGCTTTATACCGCGCTGGTCACCGGGCTGGAATTCACCTCGGACAGCCGCCTTGGCCGCCCCTTGGGCAGCTTTGACAAACCCTATCCGGACCGCGCCGAAGCTTTGGCCTCGGGTCGTCCCCTGCGCAACATCCAGCTGTCGCTGGCGGCGCTGCACCAGCTGGCGCTGGATCTGGTGCCCGCCGCAGAGATGCCGATGACTGAGGCCGCGTTTCAGCGCGCCGAGACGCTTGCGGCGGATCTGCCGGATCCGGTGCTCGCAGGGGTGGCCAGCCCCGGCAGCCGTCTGAAGGTGGAGATTGTGCAGCAGGCGATCGAGGCCGCGCGTGATGGGGTGAAGGCCGAGGTCAGCCCGGCACTCGGCGTCGGCCTGGGCCTGAACGCGGCGGATGGAGACTGAGCATGCGTCCCAATCGTCGTGCCTTTCTGGCCAGCCTCGCCGCCGCCACCACCCTGCCGCGCCTGAGCTGGGCCGATGTCGGCAGCCCCGCCTGGCTGGCGGCGGCGGCGGAACCCGGCGGGGGTTATGCGCTCTACGGTCTCTCGGCGGCGGGCGAGACGCGGTTTCGCGTGGCCCTGCCCGCGCGGGGCCATGCCGCCACCGCGCATCCGGAACGCCCGGAGGCGGTGGCCTTTGCCCGCCGCCCCGGCACCTTCGCGCTGGTGATTGATTGCACCAGCGGCGCGGTGCTGGCCCAGCTGACGCCGCCGGAGGGGCGGCAGTTCAACGGCCATGGTGCCTATTCGATGGACGGCAGCATCCTCTATACCTCCGAGGTGGTCGCCGAAGGCTCTGAGGGGCGCATTGGCCTTTGGGATGCAAACCACGGCTATGCGCGGCTGGCGGAATGGGCGACCGGCGGCCTTGGCCCGCATGAGATCCGCCGTCTGCCGGGGCGTGAGACGCTGGTGGTCGCCAATGGCGGCATTCAGACCGATCCCAGCGACCGCACGCCGCTGAACCTTGAGACGATGCGCGCCAATCTGGCCTATCTCTCACCCGAGGGCGAGATCACGGATCTGGTCGAGCTGGCGCCCGATCTGGCGCAGAACTCGATCCGGCATCTGGCACTGGGTCCGGCGGGGCTGGTGGCGTTTTGCATGCAATGGCAGGGCGATCCGGCGGAGGATGTGCCGCTGATGGGGCTGCACCGGCAGGGCGCGGCCCCGGTGCTGGCCTCGGTGCCCGAGGCGGAGACCTTCACGATGAAGGGCTATGCGGGCTCCATTGCCTTCGATGCGGGCGGCGCGCGGGTGGCGATCACCTCGCCCAAAGGCGGCCGGGTGCAGATTTATGCGGCCTCGGGGCAGTTCCTGTCCTCGGTCCTGCGGACGGATGTCTGTGGCCTCGGGGCGGATGCGGCGGGCGGCTTCATCCTGACCGACGGGCACGGGTTCATCGCCAGCACCGACGGGCAGGCGCTGACGCCGCTGCGGCAGGCGGCCTGCGCCTGGGACAATCACCTTGTGGCACTCAGCTGAGGCAGAACGATGATTTTATACGGTATTCCCACCTGCGACACCTGCCGCAAAGCGCAAAAGGCGCTGATCGCGGCGGGGCATGAGGTGACGTTTCGGGACATTCGGGCGACGCCGCTGACTGCCGAAGAACGCGGTGACTTTCTGGCGGCCTTTGGCGATCGTCTGATCAACCGCGCCTCGACCACCTGGCGGGGGCTGGACGAGGCGGCGCGGGCGCAAAGCCCCGAAGCGTTGCTCGCCGCGCATCCGACGCTGATGAAGCGCCCGGTGATCCGGGGGGCTGCGCTGACGCTGGGATGGGACAAGGCCGCGCAGGCCGCGCAGGGGCTGTAACGGCGCGGCCAGCGGTCAGTGGCCCTGTCCGGCAGTCCTTGGGGCGATCCGCCTGGCGTCAGTGCCCCTGATGTCCGGGCCGAACCGCTGAGACGCGGGCTTGCTCGCCAGCGGATCTGACGGGCTCCTCCCAGGCGCCCCCTCGGGCATCTGGCGGGACCATCCGCGCCTTGCCGCAGGTTTTCCTGTTCCCGCTGGCAGGCCTTTCGCCCCAATGCAAACGGCCCGCCAAAAGGCGGGCCGTTCGGAATTTCGCACAATCATTTTCAGCGCCCTGGCCCGAAGACCCGGTTGCCGCGATCAGAGCAGTTTCAGATCGGCAGCCGATTCACGACCGTCGCGGCCCGATTGCAGCTCATAGGCGATCTTCTGGTTGTCGTTCAGACCTTTCAGGCCAGCGCGCTCAACGGCCGAGATGTGAACGAAGATGTCTTTGCCGCCATCATCGGGAGCGATAAAGCCAAAACCCTTGGTCGTGTTGAACCATTTCACGGTGCCCGTAGCCATCCCGTTTCTCCTTCCTCAGTGATCCTCCGGCGATATTGCCAGAGGCCGTGCAGCCAGGTCTTTCAAGTCTTCCGGCTGCCCCGAAGTAGGGAGCGGTAGGAAAGTCGCAGGTCACGCAGGAGAAAGTTTGCCTTATCGGCATAGAAAATCAACAAAAAAAGAGAGGATAAATGCCGTGTTTTGGCGGGGATACCTGCTGAGAAGCGGGGGTTTGCACGCGTTTTGGGCGATTTTCGACAGGAGCACGGTCTGACCCGGGAATCAGTCCGCGGGCCAAGAAGGCGCCCGCCCGCCCGGCTTGCCCGTTCTGATCCCGCCGCACGGGGGGCCAGGCGCTCTTTGCGCCTCGGCAGGGAGACGGGCGCCGCACAAAGGGCTGTGCGGCGGGTCTCCCCCGGGGCCGCGGTTTGCGCCGCGGGAGGCCCGCTCAAGGGGCAAGGATGATCGCGCCGTCAGGCGAGGTGCTTTTCAAACCAGGCAATGCTGCGGCTCCAGGCCAGTTCTGCGGCGGCCTCGTCGTAGCGGGGGGTGGAATCATTGTGAAAGCCGTGGTTCACCCCGGGATAGACATAGCCCTCATAGGTCTTGCCCGCAGCCTTCAACGCCGCTTCATAGGCGGGCCAGCCCTCGTTGATGCGGGTGTCCAGCTCGGCGTAATGCAGCAGGAGCGGGGCTTGAATCGCCGCAACATCCTGCGTTTGCGGCTGGCGGCCGTAGAACGGCACTGCGGCGCCCAGTTCCGGATAGGCGACCGCCGCGGCATTGCAGACACCGCCCCCATAGCAAAAACCGATGATGCCGACCTTGCCGGTGGAGGTCTCATGCGCGGTCATGAATTCGATGGCGGCGAAGAAATCGTTCATCAGCTTTTCGGGATCGACGCTGCTTTGCAACTCGCGCCCCTTCTCGTCATTGCCGGGATAGCCCCCGACCGAAGAGAGCCCATCGGGGGCCAGCGCCACAAAGCCCGCCTTGGCCAGCCGCCGCGCGACATCCTCGATATAGGGATTCAGCCCGCGGTTCTCGTGCACCACCACAACCGCGGGCAGTTTTCCACTGGCTGCCGCTGGTTTCACGAGATAGCCGCGCACCTCCCCATGGCCGTTGGGCGAGGGATAGGTGATGTATTCCGCCACAATATCGGGATCGGTGAAGGGCACCTGCTCGGCCAGGGCATAATTCGGGCTCATCGCGGCCAGAATGGCTCCGGCGGTCAGGCTGCCGACGGCAAAACTCGCGGCACGGTCCAGAAACTCGCGTTTGGTGATCTTGCCATGGGCGTAATAGTCGTAAAGTTCCAGGATTTCGGGGTGGAAGTCTTTGGCCGTCAGTCGGGTCATTGCACATTCTCCTCTGGCTGGAAGCGAGAAGAGTGCCAGATCACCCCGATCCGAGAAACGATTCCGTGATCACGTTCGCGTAGGGGGGCATCCGATCCGCCCCCCTTGCGGCTGCGGTGCTGTCGGCATCGGATGTGCTCTGTATGAAAAGGGCCCCCGGAGGGGCCCTTTGGGTCAGCGCAGGTCGGGGGGGGTGGCCTCGGCGGCCATGGCCGCGATCACCGCGTCGAGGGGCAGGGTCTCGTTGCGGTTCTCGCCCAGACGCCGCATCGAGACGGTCCGCTCCTCGACCTCCTTCTGGCCGATGGCGAGGATCACCGGCACCTTGCCCACCGAATGCTCGCGCACCTTGTAGTTGATCTTCTCATTGCGGATATCGGCCTCGGCCCGCACCCCGCGCGCGCGCAAAGCCTCCACGATTTCCGCCACATAGCCATCGGCATCCGAGACGATCGAGGCCACCACCACCTGACGCGGCGCGATCCAGAATGGCAATTTGCCCGCATGTTCCTCGATCAGAATGCCGATGAAGCGTTCAAACGAGCCCAGAACCGCGCGGTGCAGCATGATGGGGCGGGTTTTCGACCCGTCCGGGGCGATGTAATTGGCGTCCAGCCGCTCGGGCAGGTTGGGGTCCACCTGCAGGGTGCCGCATTGCCAGTCGCGCCCGATCGCATCGGTCAGCACGAACTCCAGCTTCGGCCCGTAAAACGCGCCCTCGCCGGGGTTCAGCGTGAAGGAATGCCCCGCCGCCAGACAGGCATTGCCGAGGGCGGCTTCGGCCTTGTCCCAGCTTTCCTCGGTGCCGATCCGCTTTTCCGGCCGCGTCGAGAGCTTGATCCGCCATTTATGAAAGCCCAGCTCGGCATAGATGCCCGAGAGGAATTCGATGAATTTCTTCGTCTCGGATTCAATCTGCGCCTCGGTGCAGAAGATATGCGCGTCATCCTGGGTGAAGCCGCGCACCCGCATGATGCCGTGCAGCGCGCCCGAGGGTTCATAGCGGTTGCACGAGCCAAACTCGGCCATCCGCAGCGGCAGATCGCGGTAGCTCTTCAGCCCATGGTTGAACACCTGCACATGGCAGGGGCAGTTCATTGGCTTGAGCGCATTCACCGTTTTCTCGCGGGCATGATCCTCGTCGACCTCCACGATGAACATGTTTTCCTGATACGAGTCCCAATGCCCCGAGGCTTCCCAGAGCTTGCGGTTCACCACCTGCGGCGTGTTCACCTCGACATAGCCGTCGCGGCGCTGCTGGCGGCGCATGTAATCTTGCAAGGTGGTGTAGATCGTCCAGCCGTTCGGATGCCAGAAGATCTGCCCCGGCGCCTCTTCCTGCATGTGGAACAGGTCCATCTCGCGGCCAAGCTTGCGGTGGTCGCGTTTGGCGGCCTCCTCCAGCATGGTCAGATGCGCTTTCAGATCCTCGCGGTTCTTGAAAGCGACGCCGTAGATGCGCTGCAGCATCGGCCGCGTGCTGTCGCCCAGCCAATAGGCGCCCGCCACGCTCATCAGTTTGAACGCATCGCC